>SLPB01000005.1 GCA_007132225.1 Bacteroidales bacterium
ATTCCTTTTATTCCTTTTATTCCTTTTATTCCTTTTATTCCTTTTATTCCTTTTTATATAAACCTGCGTTCATTTCATTTTTCTCAAGCTTCCGGAGGTAGTTATTCAGAGGCTCTTTCTTTAGTTTGTTAACAGCTATTCTACCCGACCGTGTAAACTGGGTCACTCCATACTGGTCAAGTTTTTCAAACAGTTCCTGGGTTTCTCTTTTATGGCCGGTCTTCTCAATAACTGTATATTCTGATGTTATCTCCAGAATCCGTGCACCATAACGGCGCACAAGGTTTTCGATCTCATTACCTTCAAAAAGAGTTTCTGTTGGTACTTTATACAGAGCAATTTCCTGGTAAATAATCTCATCCTGGGAAAATACATAGGCTTTCAGTACATCAATACGTTTTTCAACCTGCTTAACCAGTATTTCAACTCCTTCCCTGGTTGAGAAAATAACGATTGTGAATTTATGTATTCCCTCAATGGCAGATTCAGATGTTGTCATACTTTCTATATTGATATGCCTTTTGGTGAAAACCGAAGTTATCTGATTCAGTATACCTACCCGGTTCTCTGAATATATTGTCAGGGTGAATTCCTGTTGCATCGTATTGTTTATTATTAGTTTGAAATCACAATTCAATTAAACTTAAAAAATAATTTAACCATATCATTAGTAAGTGCCCGGTTCATCGCATACAGGCTCTGAGGTTATTCAAGCCTTATGTCTTCTACAGATGCGCCCGCCGGCACCATGGGAAAAACATTACCTTCCTTTTCAACAACCACTTCCAGCAAAAACGGCCCTTCGGCACTGACCATTGTATCGATGGCGGCGTCCAGGTCAGCACGCTCTGTCACCTTCAATGAAGGAAGATGGTATCCTTTGGCAATGGTCTGAAAATCGGGATTTATCAATTCGGTATAGGAATACCTGAAGTCAAAGAACAACTCCTGCCACTGCCTGACCATGCCAAGGAAATTATTGTTCAGAAGGACTATTTTAACCGGAATCTTGGATTGATAAATAGTACCTAGTTCCTGTATGGTCATTTGGAAACCACCATCTCCAACAAAAAGGCAAACAGGTCTGTCAGGCCTGCCAAGTTTGGCACCTATAGCCGCCGGCAATCCAAATCCCATGGTACCAAGTCCGCCACTGGTTATTACAGACCGGGACTGTTTGAACTTAAAATACCTCCATGCTGTCATCTGATGCTGACCTACATCGGTAACCATTATGGCATCATCGCTAAAAGCCTTTGACACTCTGCTGACAACTTCAGCTGTTGTTATGCCGGGTTTGTCAGTAAACAGTTCCCGTTCAATAAGGCGGTCATACTCTACCCTGTAACATGCCCTGAATTCTTCCAACCATGAACTATGGTCGTTTTTACTGACCTTTGAGGTGAGCATAGGAAGGCTCTCCTTTACATTTCCCAGCACAGGTGCATCAGCATGAATTATCTTATTAATTTCCGCCTGGTCAATTTCCAGGTGTATAACCTTTGCTTTTGTGGCATATCTTTTGGTATCTGCAGTTACCCTGTCATCAAACCTCATTCCTATCGCTATGATAAGATCTGCTTCATTGGTTTTAATATTTGGCCCGTAATTACCATGCATTCCAAGTCTACCTATATTCAGCCTGTGATCGGAAGGCAATGCCGATGAGCCCAGCAGTGTTTCTGCTGCAGGGATGCCGGTCTTTTCCAGAAATTGTGCCAGCTCTTTTTCTGCATTGGCAATAATTACACCCTGGCCAATCAGGGCCAGTGGTTTACTGGCAAGATTTATAAGTCTGCTGGCCTCCTCCACCTGATAAGGATCGATTATTGGATACGGAGAATAACTTCTGGTGGATGTCACGGGATTGTAAATGTATTCCAAAGAACCAAACTGGGCATCTTTTGTTATGTCAATAAGGACCGGACCGGGACGGCCACTTCTTGCAATATAAAAGGCTCTTGCAATTACCCACGGTATTTCCTCGGCACGGGTTATCTGGTAGTTCCATTTAGTAACAGGCTGGGTTATCCCTACAATATCGGTTTCCTGGAATGCATCTGTTCCAAGCAGCGGTGATCCCACCTGGCCGCAAATCACAACCAGGGGAGTGGAATCAATCTGTGCATCAGCAATGCCGGTTACTGTATTTGTAGCCCCGGGGCCTGAAGTTACGAGACAGACACCCACTTTCCCGGTTGCCCGTGCAAATCCCTGGGCCGCGTGTAAAGCACCCTGTTCATGCCTTACCAGTATATGTTGCAGACTTTCCCGAAAAGAGTAAAGCGCATCATATACGGGCATGATGGCCCCCCCTGGATATCCGAAGATAAGATTAACATTCTCATTGACCAGTGACTCCATCACAGCTCTCGAGCCGGTCATAGTAACCGCTTGTTTTTCAGGTTTATTCATTAATACTTTTGTTTGATTGTTCATATTAATCATTGTTTAACAAAACCTTGGAAAATTTAATATTCTGTTCCGGTTTTAATTGATAAATTATCATTGCCGGGTAACAGTCTCACTGCACCTGTATCAGCAGAAGTAACCACTGATGCATAAAACCTGAGAGCCTGAGAAATTTTTCTTTTCCTTTCTCCCGGACTGTATGCATGTTTCTTACGCGACAACTCTTTTTTATGCCTGGTATTCATTTCACCGGCTGGCAGATCAACATCAATACGTCTTGAGGGAATATCAATTATTATCCTGTCCCCATCCCGTATTAAAGCTATCTCTCCCCCTGCAGCAGCCTCAGGAGATATATGTCCTATTGAAAGTCCCGAGGTACCTCCTGAGAAGCGGCCATCGGTTATCAATGCACATTTACTGCCCAATCCGGCTGATTTAAGATAGGAAGTCGGATAAAGCATTTCCTGCATACCCGGCCCTCCCCTTGGTCCTTCATAGCGTATAACCAAAACATCACCGGAACTGATTTCACCGGCAAGAATAGCCCTGCAGGCATCATCCTGTGATTCAAAGACTCTGGCTGTTCCTTCAAAATGAAGACTGGCAGGATCCACACCGGAAGTTTTTACAATACAGCCTCTACTGGCAATGTTTCCAAATAAAACTGCCAGTCCGCCATCCAGGGAATAAGCATTTTCTACTGATCTTATACACCCATTTTTCCGGTCAAGATCAAGATTTTCGTACATAGTGCCCTGAGATCCCATTTTCAGATTTTTGTATCCACCGGGAGCACTGCCATAAATTTCCCATGCTTTATCTATGGCTGAAGAATTCCTTATATCATAATCGGCCAAAGCTTCTTTAAGGCTGGGATAATCAATCCGCAGAGCACTTTCATCAATCAGTCCGGCATCATTCAAAACAGCCATGATCCCAAGAATACCGCCAGCCCTGTTAACATCTTCAACATGATAGCTGCTGCTTGGAGAAACTTTACATAAAACAGGTGTGGAGCGGGAAAGTTCATCTATATCCTTCATTTTAAAATCAACCCCTGCTTCATTTGCAATTGCCAGCAGGTGCAAAACAGTATTGGTGGATCCTCCCATGGCAATATCCAGCCTCATGGCATTCATAAATGCATTCTTAGTTGCAATGGACCTGGGCAGAACCGAATCATCGCCGATGCCATAATAGCGGTTGGCCAGATTAATGATCAGGCTTGCAGCATCGTCAAATAACCCTGTCCTGTTTACATGAGTGGCAACAACGGTGCCATTTCCGGGGAGGGCAAGTCCGAGAGCCTCATTGAGACAATTCATTGAATTGGCGGTGAACATACCGGAACATGACCCGCAGGTGGGACAGGCATTTTTTTCAATACGGTAAAGTTCCTCATCACTGACAGATGAATCAGCTGAACTTACCATAGCATCTACCAGGTCCAGAACCTTATTTTTAGTGCGGCCCGCTTCCATTGGCCCGCCTGAAACAAAAACAGCCGGTATATTCAGCCGCATTGCAGCCATAAGCATACCGGGGGTTATCTTATCACAATTACTGATACAGATCATAGCATCGGCACAATGTGCATTAATCATATACTCAACACTGTCTGCAATAAGGTCACGTGAAGGTAAGGAATACAACATACCATCATGTCCCATGGCTATACCGTCATCAATAGCTATAGTATTGAATTCTGCGGCAAAATACCCCTGAGTTTCAATGGACTTTTTTATATCCTGGCCAATATGATGGAGATGTGCATGTCCGGGAACAAACTGGGTAAATGAATTCACAATGGCAATCAGGGGTTTGCCCATCTGAGGATTACTCATGCCATTTGCTCTCCAGAGACTCCTGGCCCCGGCATTAAGTCTGCCTTGTGTGGTAGTATCGCTTCTTAATTTATTCCTCATTTGTCTTTGTCATGAAAAAGCCCTCTCACTTTAAAGTGAGAGGGCTTTTGTTTTTATTAGTACTTTATAATTTAAACAACATTCTCACTTTCTCCTTTGAGCCAGAGGAGAATAATAAATAGATCCGTTGTTAGAATAAACCTCATATGTTTTATAGCATAAAATTCAGGACAAATGTATAAATTAAAAATTAAGCTCCAAAGCGATTAGTTAAAAAAATATGATTTTTTTCATATTTTCATCTTTCGCCACTCCTGTATTCGCCCAGGATCTGCAGCTGGTCAATTAACGGCTGAACAGCAGAGAGCGCTTTTTTATACATAGAGTAATCATCATAAAGCACATCAAGATAAAAAAAGTATTCCCACTCCCTGCCTACAATTGGAAGCGACTGGATCTTTGAAAGATTAATCTTGTAAAATGCAAGAACTGAAAGAACCTGTGAGAGACTGCCTACATGATGAGAAAGAGTAAAACATATGGAAGCCTTATTATTAAGAGTTGAACTTTTATCAGTATCAGCCGCATCTCCGGGTTCTGCAATAAGAAACCTGGTGAAATTACGCTTATTGCTTTCTACACTTTCGGCAATAACTTTGAGTCCGTACATATCTGCTGCAAGATCACTGGCCAGTGCTGCAACTTCTTTTCTGTTATTTTCCCTGATCCATTTTGCACTGAGTGCAGTATCAATTGATTCAACAACCTTCACTCCCCTTTGCCGCAGTGGTGCAAGAAAATCCTGGCACTGAAGAATAGCCATAGGATGGGAATGCACCTCCTTTATATCTTCAAGGTTCTGGCCAGGCATGCCAATCAGATTCTGAACTATTCTCAGATAGACCTCTCCGGTCACTACCAACTCGGAACGGCTAAGCAAAGCATAGTTGGGTATGAGTGAACCTGCAACGGAATTTTCAATAGCCACAACTGCTGAATCGGCCTTTTTATGTGCTATCGATTCAAACAAATCTATAAATGTATCGCAGGGTACAATTTCAAGATTGACCTCTTTATAGTACTTCCTGGCTGCAATTTCATGAAAAGCGCCGTACCCTCCCTGTATTGCCACACGCAGGGTATCCTTTTTATCCATCTGTTTTTTCATTTTATATGATCGTTTAACTTATTATAAAACAAAAAGTCCCGGAGAACCGGGACTTTTACTTTGCTTATTGAGTCAACAGCAATGCTATAATCCCTTTTTGGGGTTACCAAAAAAGAAGAAAAAGAAATTGCTGTTTAATACTGGTGTCATAATGTACAAATGTACATCTTTTTTAATAAAGTCACCGCGATAAAAAACAAAAGTTTGTTTTTTTTGTATTTTATAAAGTATGTAAAAACAATTAAATTTGTATAAATAAAACCTCTGAGAATATGACCACACCAAAAAAACAAAAACTATCCCGCCGTGATTTTATGCGTCTTTCAGCTGCTGCTGCTGCCGGCATTACTATTATGCCCGCATTTTCATGTAGTGAAGCGTCCATTCCTGCGCCAATGAAACGCCGCTTTGGCAGGATCAACTTCGATGTGACCACAATGGCACTTGGGGGACAGAGCTCCCTGCAGTGGACCCCGGATGATATTGAGCCTGTAGATATTATTTTAAAAGCCTTTGACCTGGGTATTAACTATTTTGACACATCCAATGTTTACGGTACCAGCCAGGTAAATTTTGGAAAAGCCTTCAGAAAACTGAATCTTATCCCCGGTCAGCCGGGATATAATAATGATCTCAGGGAATCAATCTTCCTTACAACGAAAACGATGATACGCTGGGGAAAGGGCGGATACCCGGAACTTTCAGGAGTAAGAAACAGCACACAGGGAAACCATGGAGAGGGTGCAGTGGCCGACCTTAAGCGTTCATTATCCCAAATGTTCGGTAATGATGACGGAACCTACCCCCCGGGAGCTTATGTTGATATGATTCTTATCCACAACCTTAATAATTATGAAGAGATTGATGTCTTATATAAGGGACTGGAATCACCACTTGAGAGGGACAATAATTTCGGAGCCTTAATTGCATTACGTGATTACAGGGATGGCACCAATATTACCGGTCTTAATCCCGGTAATGAGAAGTTGGTAAAGCACCTTGGTTTCTCAGGGCACAGGGATCCGCGGGTAATGATAGAAATGATCCAGCGTGACAAATGGGAATTAATAGACGGAATGCTTGTATCTATTAACGTGAACGACAGGCGTTATCTTAATATGCAATACAACGTAATACCGGTTGCCCAGGCCAGAGACATCGCTGTAATTGGAATGAAAATTTTTGCAGACGGCGGCATGTTTGATAAGGAGCCGGGATGGTCATCCCAGCCCGGCGATGTTGTCAGGACAGTCGGGACAGAGGATATTCCCAGCAAGCCCCTGGTTGAGTATGCTCTTGCCACACCGGGTGTACATACAGTAATACTGGGTATCGGTGAGATAAATGATGATCCTCTCAAATGCCAGCTGATACAGAATTATTATGCTGCGCAAATTGAAGAAGATACAATAAGTGAAAATCAAAGACGTGAACTTGAAAAAATAGGTGCCAGGGCATGGAACGGTGAAACAAATTATTTCCAGAGGGCCGCCATCGGACTGACACCTCCCGGTAATCCCAAACTTACAAAAACAGATAAGGTAATACTAACCTGGGACAGCAGCTATGCGGGAGAAGAACCCATATCCCGTTACGAAATAATAAAAGACGGAGAGGTTGCAGAAACTGTACAGCACCTGCCCCAGACAACCAAAGAACCTTTCACATGTGAATTAACTCCGGGAAGGGAATTCAGTATTGTAGCAGTAGATGCTGCGGGGAAAAGGGCATCAAGCGATATCCTGATCGCCTGACAGGGTCATTACAGTATGCCGGAATTTTTTTGTTGCCCCGGTAATCGCCAAACAGAAAAAATGAGGATAAGCCTACAGCAGCTTTATCCTCATTTTTTTATTAATTTTTCCGGTATCAAGTGATTCCGGCAGGATTACATCTAATTAAAGTCATTATGGATATTAAATATTTCCTCATCACTCATATCGCCGCCAATAACTATAAGATGAGTAAATGATATGCTTTCACCCGGACTGAGGTTGATTTCCACATCTTCTGCATCGTCATGCATGCCACGGCCACCCAGGTTATTGACAGCAAACAGTCCGTAGCCACGTGCATGTGACCAGGCAGGATAGTATGGATTGGTCTTATGGTCGAATATTGCTACAGTAATGACTTCTCCTTCTTTTTCAGCTCTGAGGGCAACCCATGGTGAACGCTCACCCCATACTGCCCCGCCGATATCACCATTGGCATTGCGGTAAACACCATTCTTGCCCTCATTATGTACAACAGCCTCTTCAGTTAGCTTTGTGCCGGTAGCATCAAACATTCTCCTGGCCCTGTTACTTGGTTCCTGGAAGGCCCTGTCCATACGCAATCCAAGTAATCCTTCCTTGTCTCCACTGAATGTGACATCCTGTACAGCTGTTAGTTTTGATGTCCTGTTAATAGTGCGCATCCCGTTTTTTTCCTCGAAAACAAAAGTGGTCTCTTCATCAAGAAGAACGTTGTTGTTAACATCAACCCAGTCTGAACCGACAACAAGTTCGTTTCTTCGGGGATTCTCACTAATGAATTCTCTGAATTTTATGGTGCCGTACCTGTGTTGATTTTCAGGACTGACTCTAAAGGAATTATTCCAGAAGTCCAGTCCGTTAACATTGCCGAAATTGAGCCATAAACCTACATGATGGGGATGGTCAGTTGTTTCAAAAGGCCTGGGATCATGGGGGAATCCACGGGTTATTAAAATACCTGATGAATTATGGATAGGGTAAAGGACAGGTTTTTTCGCAGTGTCAGGATAAAAGAAACTGGTGAAAAAATTGTCATTGATAAAAACCTCAAGTATATTTTCAGTCTTGTCATGACGGAATTCCACATCGCCGTTAACTCCGTTACAACCTGCCGATATCAGCACTGTAAGGGCTATAAAATAGAATATTTTTCTCATTGCAAATAGGGTTGATTAGGTTGGTATTTAAATTGAATTTTTTATTTCCGGTGAAACGTAAATATATAATATTTTTACGTTTTAAACCCCCTGTTTACACTGTGAAAAAAATATCATTGTATAAAAGTTTGTTTTTTTTTATTTAGATTTGCACAAAATTTACGGTTCCGTAGCTCAGCTGGATAGAGCAACAGCCTTCTAAGCTGTGGGTCCCAGGTTCGAATCCTGGCGGAATCACTGAGCGCATGTTTATTAACGTGCGCTTTTTTATTTATTTGTGCATAAAGGTTCTTATATCTCAATAGCAATAA
>SLPB01000021.1 GCA_007132225.1 Bacteroidales bacterium
GTCTTTTCACCAATTCCGGGGACACCCGGCACATTATCGGACGTATCTCCCATCATTGCGAGAATATCTATCATCTGCAGAGGGTCGTCAATATCATACCTGTTCATTACCTCGGCCGGACCCCATACCTCCGCATCATTTCCTGAGCGCTTGGGCTTGTATAGCAGTATCTTTTCGGATACCAGCTGACAAAAATCCTTGTCGGGGGTCATCATATAGGTTGTAAAACCTCTCTTCTCTGCCTTTTTTGCAAGTGTACCTATCACATCATCAGCTTCATAACCGTCCGATTCTATTACTGGTATGTTATAGGCATCAAGCAATCTTTTGATCCACGGAACAGCAATCCTTATATCTTCAGGTGTTTCATCCCTGTTTGCCTTGTACTGCTCATACATCTCATGACGGAAGGTGGGTGTCGGGGGGTCAAACACAACAGCAATATGCGAGGGTTTTTCATTTTTAAGAACCTCGTCAAGTGTATTCATGAAACCAAATATTGCACTGGTGTTCAGGCCCTTTGAATTGAAGCGCGGATTGCGGATGAAGGCATAATAGGACCTGTATATCAATGCATAGGCATCAAGCAGGAAAAGCTTTTGTTCTGAAGACATTATTTTTGTTTTTGTGGATTGTCTGAAGCGTACCACTCTGCATAAGATGTTGCTGTCTCATCAAGGCGAAGTGAAAACAACTCCACTCCCCGGGGCAGCTTATTCTTAATGCGTTCCGCAAAATCAACAACCATATTTTCACAGGTAGGCTGATAATTGGCAACCTTGAGATTTTCCAGGATCATCTCCATATTTGCATAACGTTCAGGAGGAACCTCGCTGCTGATCATTACCGCATGATCGAATTTATCTATAATAGCTTCATTAACGATCTTCTTGAGATCACCGAAATCTATCAGCATTCCATGTTTTGGGTTTGAATTGTCCTTAATGGGATGTCCTGTTACAGTAACATAAAGACGATACGAGTGCCCGTGCATGTTACGGCATGGTCCGTCATAGTTCCAGAGAGCATGCGCCATTTCAAAACCAAACTGCTTTGTTACCCTCACTCTGGCCATTGTGTCAAACATTTTTGTAAAGATACAATATTCAGGTGGTTTTCTCCTTCCTTACTTTTCCGACCAGTTCACTTTCTACTGTGGAATCCGACCAATTAATCTCTTTCTCTGTGCAGTATTCGGAAAGTACCCGTTTCAGCTTTTTGATATCTGAATAGAACAGATCACCCAGTTTCATCCTGTCAGGCGAACCCGGACCGGCATGAAAAAAAATCCTCAAAGTCCTGATATCGACCTTTTCAAGATCTTTCCACGAAAAACTTGTTGAAGGGTAAATATAGGAAAGCTTGTATTCTATCCCTTTGTCGTTGACAACAACATACCTTCTGCTTATCCGGTAAAATATTCCAAATGTATAAAGCAAAACATAAATGCCAAGAAGTGCGAAAAGGATAAAAATAAAATAATCCCAAAACATATTTCCGGCACTCACATTCCTGTATATAATCACCGTTGAAAAAATTAAGGCACCGAATCCGAAAATAATATTGAATATCCTGCCGCTTCTGGACATTTTTTGATATTCATCCAGTTCAATATTAAGAGTTTCCATGACTGTTATAATTAAGTATGATTACAGTAAAAGTAAGCAATTATCAGAATGAACTGCTAAATTAAAACTGTTTTTTACAATGCAGGAAAAAAATTTATGGGACAGGGTCATGGCCATGGCCTCCCCAGGGGTTACAGCTTATTATCCGTTTTAAAGCCAGCCATCCGCCCTTTGCAGGCCCGTGCTTTTTTACGGCTTCAACTGCATAGGCTGAACACGTGGGAGTATAGCGACAGGAGGCCATGGTAAGCGGAGATAT
The DNA here is from genome assembly GCA_007132225.1 of Bacteroidales bacterium. GTDB lineage: Bacteria > Bacteroidota > Bacteroidia > Bacteroidales > PUMT01 > PXAP01. The sequence goes on from SLPB01000021.1 coordinate 1,888, forward strand.
GGCATACTGATAAAATCTGACCAATCCGATAATCAGATAACTAAAGATAATCCTTAACAGCTTCATACTCGCGGATAAATTTAGTCAGAAGTTCTTTCAGCCTGGTGTTAATATAATCAAATTCATAGATTTCGCCGGAAACATAAATCAGGGCGATATCTATAGTCCTGTTCAAGAACAAGGGGCTTTCATAAAGTGTATTCTTATTGTGGCGGTATGATTCCCTGATTAGTCTTTTGATGCGATTCCGGTCAACTGCTTTTTTGACACGCCTTGCCGGAACACTGAAAGCTATCTTCACTGGAAAAGGTCTTTCTGCACCGGAATCAAGCCATATTACCCTGAAAGGATAATGAATCAGCGAGTTTCCGTTGACAAATAAATTACCGATTGACTTACGGCTGCATAAGCGTTCTGATTTTCTGAATTTTACCATCAGAAAATTTTACGGTAAAACTGGTTTTGGTGCCATCTATTTACTGACCCCGTTCTTATTGTATTCCTTTATATAGATTTCGAGAGCCATTGTCATTGACGGAGCTTTTGGTGAGGGGGCCTCAATGTCCAGACGCAAGCCGGCTTTTTTTACAGCCCTTGCGGTATGGGGACCAAAACATGCGATTTTTGTTTCATTCTGTTCAAAATCCGGGAAATTCTGATACAGGGATTTTATTCCCGAGGGACTGTAAAAGACGAGTACATCATAATTAACATCGCTCAAATCGGAAAGATCGTTGCTGACAGTCCTGTATAGTATGGCTTTGGTATACTCTATCTTGTTTTTATCAAGCACCCTTGGTATTTCCGGTTTATGAATATCCGAAAGGGGAACAATAAACTTTTCGGCCGAATGTTTGCTGATTTCATGTTCAACAAGATCCTTAAATACATTCCGCCCATAAAATATTTTCCGTTTGCGGTATACAATGTATTTCTGGAGATAAAGGGCGACAGATTCAGAAATGCAGAAATATTTCATGCTGTCGGGGATCGTGACACGCATTTCCTCAGCTATCCTGAAAAAATGGTCAATTGCGGTCCTCGATGTAAAAATTACTGCAGTGTGTTCGAGAAGATCAATGCGCTCCTGCCTGAATTCTTTTGCCGGTATACCTTCAACTTTAATAAATGGCCTGAAATCAATTTTAAGATTATTTCTTTCGGCCAACTCCTGGTAGGGAGATTTATCATTCTCGGGCTTAGGTTGTGAAACCAATATGCTCTTTATTCTCAAGGCAATATAGTTTTGAAATGAAAATTTCTTTTTAATCTCTTCGTAATTATATCAGTAACACTTGAAACAACTTGTAAAGAACAAGGATGGGCAAAATTTCAAATGCACAAAGATACAAAATCAAATAAAAAAGAGAAACCTCTTTTCTTAATATAATCTCCAATCCACGCACAAGTTGCAGTGAATAAAATACGAGCGCAAGTACCAGTCCGCTATATATAAGGGGAACGAACAGTGCTTCAGATGCATACATTAAGCCTATTATAACAGGTAATAAAAGCAGGCCAAATATCTTATTATACAGAGAAATATTGTGAATATACTCTGAAAAAATGCCGGTTTTATCAAACAGAAACCCTGTAATACCTAATGCAACTGACTTCAGGAAAAAAACAAGGACAATAGTGGCTGATGCAATAAGAAATATAGAAACAGGGGGGAAATCAGGCAATCTGAAATTGAAATGCCCTGCAATAAACATAAAAAAGATTCCTCCGTTAATGGCAAAAATAGCATGGAGAATTAAAAATGCATTCTGCGCGGGTGCATTCCTGTCAACATAAAGCCTGGCCGATTCCTTATAGCTGAATGCAGAAACAAGAACGGGAGTAATAAACTGTACATAGATTAACTTAATCCATGTAAGAAGTAAAAATGACAAAATAACAAAGACAGGCATCCATATGGTGGACTGATAAACGGGTTCAGAGGACTGCATTCCGGAATCCTCATTCAAATAGCTAATGTAAGACCGTGTCCCATTATTCAGCGATGTTTCATTGCTCCCGATGAAAACATCCTTATTCCCGGGCAGACCTTTATTATTCTCCCCCTGAAAAGCAAACTGTTTAGATAAAAAACCTATGTCCGGTTCATTATCCAGATAATATGAAATATCATAAAGGCCGGGTTCCTCCGAAGATGCAAGCCTTGTGGCAGAGGGACCGGTGATTACAGGTACATAGGCAGCAGGTGGCATATCTGCAGCATCATAATCAGAATGACTCTCAGCTTCGGTTGTTTCCGCAATAGTATCAACAATGGAAACGGGGACCGTATCCAGGGGTGCGGATAAAAGAGTATCCGGCAAAGTTCCGGACAAAGTGTCTGATTCGGTTGCTAATACTAAACTGTCCTGTTCAAAAGAAATCTTCACTGAATCAATCAAGGGTAATTCCGTCGGCAGGACTAAACTGTCCTGCAGTGAAGAACTCTCAACGGAATCAATGATGGTCAATTCAGGCACCATCAATAAACTATCCTGCTGAGAGACACCGGTTATCTCAGAATGAATATCATAATCGCTATCATCTCCGGCATAAACAAACATACTGGTGAGATCTGGTAAATCCATCGGTAAAAGTAAGATGGGAAACTTTTGCAAAAGTAATCAAAAGAGAACGAAAACCAATCTTTTCAAAGCGTAAACTAAAAATAGATAATTTCGTCTTTACCTTGCCGGTCAAACCTGTTAATTGCTGTTAACAGGTTATTGGCGAGACGGCTTGCGCCAATTCTAAAATACCTGGGTGTCAGCCATTTCTCACCCAGCAACCTGTTGACAATTTCAAGATACACAGCGGCATCTTCAGGCTCAACGATGCCTCCGGCAGGTTTTAGCCCTGTAATCTTACCAGTCTTCCGGTAAAAATCCAGGATAGCATCCGCCATTATATAAACAGATCTATAGGTAGCTGCAGGCGAGGTCTTGCCGGTTGAGGTCTTAATGAAGTCGGCACCTGCCTGCATCGCAAGAATGCTTGCATCTCTTATATTGCTCTCACTTCCAAGCTGTCCGACTTCAAGTATAACTTTAAGATGCACCTCCCCGACAGCTCTCTTCAAGTCGTTGATCTCGCCTGCGACCGTAATATAGTCTCCTGCCAAAAAGTTCCCGACAGGTATTACCACATCAATTTCACCGGCACCTGCTTCAATAGCTTTTTCCGCCTCCATTCTCTTAACCTCCAGGAATGTTTGTGATGATGGAAATCCGCCTGCTACAGCGGCAATTTGCACGCCGGGTACGTTTAAATTCCGCTTGACAGTTTCCACCAGAGATGGCCAGGTACATATAGCAGCAACATTCGGGATACCAGGGAAACAAGACGAGAACCCGTTAACCTTTCCTGTCAGGTTAATAATTACCTCCTCATTGTCGGCAGTATTAAGTGATGTCAAATCAATATAACTCAATATATCCTTCATTTGACCGGATGTAATCCCCTTTTTTACTGAGTTTTGTATTTCTGCCAGTTGAGTTTCAATCAATTTGGAATCAATCTCTTTTTTGAATCTTTCCAGAACAGTTTCCATATATTTACTTTTAAATCAATTATTGGATGATATATTATTTTATTGTTTATGTATCCGTATATTACCCCTTGCCATAGAGGCAAATATGCCAGCAAAACAAAGCAGCGAAAAAAGTAAAAAAGTAACCCGGATGCTATTTACAAACAGATAAGTGTTTTCTTCCGTTACCGGTTCACGGCCAATAAATACCGACAGGATCAGCATGACTATTCCCATTGAAAACATTTGTCCCAGAAGCCTCATGGTTCCCATTGTTCCGGATGCAATCCCATAATATTTCTTATCCACGGCACTCATTATTGCATTGCTGTTCGGAGAAGAAAAAAGACCGAATCCTATACCCAGCAATATTAAAGTTAATATTAAGCTAAGTATGCTCATATTATTGATAAACACGATCATAAATAATCCAATTGTTGTCACTGCCATTCCCATTGTAGCAAGAAGCCTCGGTTCGTATCGGTCTGACAGTCTTCCGGCTATCGGAGATACCATGGCCATAATCAGTGGCTGTGAAACGAGGACAAATCCGGCATCCCTTGGGGTGAATTCCTTGACATATTGAAGATAAAGGCTGATTATGAACCCTACAGCAAAGGTTGCACTGTAATTTATAAGAGCCGCAACATTGGACCAGGCAAAAACAGGCCTGTTCCTGAAAAGACTAAGTTGCATTACAGGATATGAAATACGCATTTCATAGAAAATGAATATCACAATACCCGTCATCCCTGCAACAAGACATACAAAACCTTCGGAAGAAGGTAATCTGCTTAACCCAAAAATCAAAAGGAAAAGTGATACCCCGTAGATTACAGATCCGGCCAGATCAAAGGATTCGCCTTTTGACTCTGCCCATTCACCCTTTATTTTATGTACCAGGAAGACAATCCCGGTAATTCCCAGTAATACAGTAAATATGAATATACTTCTCCACCCCAGATATTCAGTCATTAATCCACCTGCAAAGGGGCCAATTGACAGCCCGATGTAAACTGATGCAATCGTCAGACCAAATGCCCTGCCTCTTTCTTCCGGAGGAAACACCGAAGATACAATTGCTAAACCTGTTGCGAATATCATAGAGCTTCCCATGCCCTGGAATATCCGAAAAACTAGTAATGTACTGATACCAGTTGAAAAGGCCGACAATAATGATGCAGTTGTAAAGATTACCATTCCTGATAAGAATATTTTCTTTCTCCCGTAAATATCAGCCAACCGGCCAAATGGCACAAGAAATACTGCACTTGATAAAAGATAAGCAGTTGCTATCCAGCTAAGTAAAATTGCACTTGATTCAAATTCTTTTCCTATTGCTGGTAACGCGATATTGATTGCTGAACCCATAAAAGGAGTCAGAAATGCTGAGATTACCGCAACCAGCAGTATAGATTTTTTCTCTGTGCCTGAAGTGTATATGGAGACTGCCATAAACAATCGTTGAATTGCAAAGGTAACAATTCAAAGCCTATTTTATTAAACCTTAAAAAACCCACCTCTTTTAGTGGTGGCAATGTTCTTAAAGTGGGTCACTATGGTCAGAAAAAAAGCGGCAGATAAAGAGTGGACTGCAAGTATAATCACTCTTTACTTTTTGTGTCAATTATAATTGTTACCGGACCGCTGTTGAGGAGTTCCACGTCCATCATTGCGCCGAATTCTCCGGTTTTCACGTCTGTATCTGCATGTTTACCCAAACAAACATTGAAATATTCATAAAGAGGAATGGCCTTGTCAGGGATGGCTGCCTGAATATAAGAGGGCCGGTTACCCTTTTTTGTCTTGGCGTGCAGTGTAAACTGGCTGATTACCAGAACTTCTCCGCAGATCTGCTTAACATCAAGATTCATTACCCCCTGATCATCATCAAATATTCTCAGCCTGGCCAGCTTACCCGCAAGCCATTCCGCGTCTGCTTTAGTATCTTCATGTTCTATTCCAAGTAAAACAAGTATTCCATCACTAATAGAGGCTTTTATCTTCCCATTTATTTTTACACTGGCCTGTTTTACTCTTTGGATTACTGCTCTCATAATACCTGGCATTTCGGTTCAACATCACAATTATTCTTAAATACCCTGATGTTCAGGACGAAATTACTAAAAAATAGTAAATTAGCAGGTTCCTTTAATCAAAACAATAATCTGATATCATGCAAAAATCATTTCTGTCTATCACATTTTTAGTGCTTTATATAAGCGTATTCGCTGATACTATCCCGGTAAATACATGGCTTTTTGTTCCGGGACCGTCTCCGGCAATGCCGGCATTTTCAGAAACTAAAAACATGGAAGGTAAAGTATTTGATGCGGACCGGTTGTTTGCATTTAATCCCTTTGACATCAAAGGGCATTATCCACGGGAGAATAATATTTTCCCGGGCAGTGATGCCTCAGAAAACCGATGGAAAATTGTAGAGGTAAATGATTCCGGATTCATAAGCCTTGCAAAAGAGGATAAATCTCACTACCAATCTGCCTACGTTGCCGCCTACATTACCGCCGGACGCTGGATAAATCCTGAGCTTGAAATTCATAGCCGGCAAAGGTTTGAAGTACTCCTTAACGGTAAAAGCCTGGGGTTGAAAAATACCAGCCAGCAGCAGGCAGATGAACCCGGTAAGTGGACTCAAAAAATCGAACTTGAACAGGGAAAGCATCTGCTGCTTATCAGGACATTTTCAGAGAGCGGTGATGAAAGCCTCTGGCAGCTGAGTGCCTCCTTAAATATCCCCGGGTGGTCAGAGATTAAAGACCTGAAAACAGAGATCAGTCCCGAACAGGGTAAAACCATAAATCACCTGCTTGATGGCATTAAAGCCGGATCGGCATCCCTTTCTCCTGAAGGAGATCTCTATGCTGTAAATTTTAGTCGTATACTACCCCCATCTGACAGCAGAGAAAGCTGGCTCGATATTAAAAGGGTGGCCGACGGGAAACTTGTACATTCATTCAGGCATGCCAATATATCATCCTTTTCCTGGGCGTCTGAAGGGAGAGTTATCTCCTACAGGACTACCAGGGATGGCAAGTCTACGTTATGGATGCATGACCTGGAAAACGGATCTTATCATGCCATTCTTGAAGACATTGAAGAACTTGGGTCATATAGCTGGTCGCCGGACGGCAGTTTTATAATTTATTCGGTAAACGAAAAGCTTCCTGATGATAACGGGCCA
>SLPB01000174.1 GCA_007132225.1 Bacteroidales bacterium
GAATCTGCTTCCGTATCTGGCTCCGTATCTGGCTCCGGATCTGCTTTTGAATCTCTTTTCTTTTCTGTTTTCTTCCCATCAGGCATCAACCCGTACATAAGGGGATTATCCCTGAAAAAAATAATTGCAAAAAAAACGAAACCGACAGAAACTAATCCAAGCAGCTGCCAGGTACCCTGCCACGTGTAGTATTGAATCAAATTATCAATTACCTGGGGAGAATATGAAAATCCGAACGAGATTGTAATTCCCAGTATTGCATTGGCAAAACCCCTCTTTTTATCGAACCATTTCATCACCATATTGCGCGAAGCCATGGTAAGGACCCCCTGGCCAAAAAACCTGAGCGAAAAGAATCCTGCAGTTAAAAGAATAAAAGCAACTATCTCAGGGTTAATGAATGAAAATATACCCGATGCGTATAAAGTAAGTTCTGCTATATTGGAGAGATATATAAGTGTAGTTCCCATAAGTACACCGGCTATCAGAATTACAGGCCGTACACCGTACCGGTCATACATCCTGCCTGCGAATGGTATAATAAATCCGCTTAGAACGGTGCCTGCCATATATGCTGCGCTAAGATTGACCCTGCCAATATCGAGTGCATCTATAAGATGATCGGTGAAAACAGACACACCGATGGTTTGACCCGGCATACTCATCAGTATACCCACAATGCCTGCAAATATAATTACCCATCCGTAAAAAAAAGGCCATTTTACCGGTGCAAAAGGGAAGCCTTTAAATCGTTCATAAAATAAACCTTTTTGACTCATCTATAAAATATAATTCTCAGTTTTTCTAAATATCTTACCACCTCATTATCCGCTTTTCATTTCCGGAATAATAAATATGCAAAATTAACAAACTGTAAGCGGATAATGATGATTCTTCAGTTTATTTGTGGTTTAACCGGTATTGCCGGAAGATTAAATGCTGCTTTAACACGCTATGATAAATTTTATGGCAGATGGATCCATAGATGACACATTTGACTGATCCAGGATAAATAATTCCTGGGATTTATTACCAGAATAACATAACAGCTTAAATATCTTTAATTAAATTTGTGATTAGAAGTATCATGAACAATTCTTTACAGGGAATTCAGTCAGTTAAAATCACAAATAATTTGACCATGAATCCGGGAATAGTCCGGGTGATAAAATAAATTACCAGGTTATGGACCGTCAGATATTAAGTACCAAGAACAAGGCTCTCACACTTAATCTTAATCCCAAAATATACGGCACACTAGCTGAGATAGGTGGCGGACAGGAAGTTGCACGTGCTTTTTTCCAGGCTGGCGGGGCATCGGGCACCGTAGCAAAATCAATCTCAGCATACGACAAAACATTCAGTGATTATATATACAATAACAAAAAAAGCGGCCGTTATGTCTCCGAAAACCGTTTGGAAAAAATGCTGGGTATTGAGTATAAGGAGCTTATAAACACCCTTCAGCCTGATTCACTTCCGGATACATGTTTCTTTGTTTTTGCAGATACCGTTGTCACCCTGAATTATGAAAAAAACAATGAGGGGAACGGATGGCTGGGAGTCCGTTTCCAGATCCACCCGCGTTCAGAGCCCAATGAAGTTATAATGCATGTAAGCCTTCTGGAAAATGATACACTCCTCCAGCAATATACTCTCGGCTCACTCGGGGTTAATCTCATTTATGCCTGCTACCATTTTCATGATCGTCCCAACATCTTTTTGCAGTCACTCATGGATAATCTTGATACCGATCGCGTTGAGATCAATATGGTCAAAATGAGTGGAAAGGATCTGAATTATGTTGATAACCGGCTGCTGGGGGTCCAGCTTGTAAAAAACGGGGTGACCAGCGCCACAATATTTGACAGTAAAGGAAATGTTCAGCAACCCTCAGATATGCTTTATAAAAAAAATCTGCTTGCCTTCAGGGGTAGCTTCAGGCCAATAACAAATGTGGGATATGATATGCTGCAGAAGTGCTATGGTATTTTCAAAAAAGATGAAAATTTCAAACAGGAAAACACCCTTGCCCTTTGCGAGATAACCCTGAACAATTTGATGCATGAGGGAGTTTTTGATGAAAGTGATTTCCTTGAAAGAGTGAATCTGCTTAACGGGCTGGGCCAAAATGTCATGATCTCAAATTTCAGGGAATATTACAAGCTGGTTGGATACTTTTCCAATTTTAAACTGGGAAAGCTGAGAGTGGTTATAGGTATTCCAACTTTTATAAATGTCTGGGATAAGAAATACTACACAAACCTTAGGGGAGGTATCCTGGAAGCATTTGGAAAACTGTTCACTGAAAACATGAAGCTTTACGTTTACCCGTCACTCAACAAAACCAATGGAAAACTGTTTACGTCTAAAGATATAAAGCTTCCGGCCGACCTGAATTTTCTTTATAAATATCTTATTGAAAATAAAAAGATCATAGATGTTAAATCTGCCGAAATGAAATGGCTTGATATTGATTCAGAAATAACACTTGAAATGATCCAGAATAATGCCAGGGGCTGGCAGGAGATGGTTCCCGAATATGTAGCATCGTATATAATGGAAAATAAAATTTTCGGTTATACCGGAAATTAAACCCAAACTGAGTAAAACAAGTAATTCACCATGGATAAACATTCCTATCTTGGAAGTGCAGATTCAGAGTATATAGAGTCCCTTTACAACAAGTACCGGGAGGATCCCTCCAGCGTGGATGAGAGCTGGAGAAAGTTTTTCGAAGGATTTGAGTTTGCAGGAAGGTTTGATAAGAAACCAAAACCCTGTGATGATTCAGTGGACAGGGAATTTAAGGTGATTTCCCTTATTGACGGATACCGGCTGCGCGGCCACCTGTTTACAAAGACCAACCCGGTCCGCACCAGAAGGCAATACTCTCCCACCCTGGATATTGAAAATTTCGGCCTTTCAGCTGAAGATATGGAAACAGTTTTCCAGGCCGGCAAAAATATAGGAATTGGGCCGGCAAAACTTAAGGATATAGTAGCTCACCTTCAGCAAACCTATTGCCAGTCAGTGGGTGTTGAATTTATGTTTATCCGGATCCCTGAAATAGTGAAGTGGATGAAGGATAAGATGGAACCGGTAAAAAACACACCTCACTATAATGTATCAGAAAAAAAACATATTTATTATCATCTTAAACAGGCAGTTGGTTTTGAACAGTTTATTCACCGCAAATTCGTGGGACAGAAGAGATTTTCATTAGAGGGAACAGAAACGGTTATTCCTGCCCTGGATGCAGTGATTGAAAAAGGTTCGGATCAGGGCATTGAGGAATTTGTTATTGGTATGGCCCACAGAGGCAGACTGAATGTCCTGGCCAATATTATGAAAAAATCATACCAGGATATTTTCGGTGAATTTAATGCCAAGCAATACAATGAAGAAATCACACTGGGTGATGTAAAATACCATCTGGGCTACAATAACACAATTACAACAGATAATGGCAAAAAAGTCAAGCTGAGCCTGGTACCCAATCCTTCCCACCTGGAGGCTTCTGACCCGGTAGCACTCGGTATTGCCAGGGCCAAAACAGATCGTCAGTATGGCGGGGATTATAATAAGGTCGCTCCCATCCTGATTCATGGTGATTCAGCTATTGCCGGCCAGGGTGTTGTTTATGAGGTAATTCAGATGTCTCAACTTACCGGTTATAAAAACGGGGGAACCATTCACCTGGTCCTTAATAACCAGGTCGGATTCACCACAAACTATCTTGATGCCCGTTCAAGCACCTATTGTACAGATGTGGCCAAAGTAACAAAATCTCCTGTTTTTCACGTTAACGGTGATGATGTTGAAGCGTTAATATACACAATCAAACTGGCAATGGAATACCGGCAGATTTTTCACTCAGACGTTTTTATTGATATCCTGGGATTTCGCAAATATGGGCATAACGAAGGCGATGAACCAAGATTTACGCAACCGCTTCTGTACAATAAAATAAGTACCCATCCCAATACAAGGGATATATACAGCAAGAAACTCATAGAACAGGGAATTTTTTCCAAAGATGATATCAGCCAGAGGGAAAAGGATTTTAATGACCTGCTGGAAGAATCTCTCAAAAACTCCAAAAAGGATAGTACAGTCAAAATAGATCAGTTTTTGAAAGAAGACTGGAAAGATTTAAGATATTCACGAAAAACCGATTTCAGTAGTTCCCCTGAGACAGGAGTGAAAAAGGAGACACTGCTGGAAATTGCCGGTAAAATAAATACACTCCCCGGGGATAAACCATTTTTCAGCAAGATAAATAAACTCCTTGCTGACCGTAATAAAATGATAAAAAGCAATAAGCTGGACTGGGCCCTGGGTGAACTGCTTGCATACGGCAGCCTCCTTCTGGAAGGTCATCCCGTCAGAGTAAGCGGACAGGACTCTGAAAGGGGTACATTCTCGCACCGTCATGCATCATATGTTGTGCAGGATTCTGATGAGAAATACTACCCTCTCAGGCATCTTTCGAATAATCAGGCTGAATTCAATATTTTCAATTCGCCTTTGAATGAATACGGAGTTTTGGGTTATGAATATGGTTATGCTCTGGCAGCACCAAATTCACTCACTATCTGGGAAGCGCAGTTTGGTGATTTCAATAACGTAGCACAGGTCATAATTGATCAGTATATCAGTTCGGCAGAAGAGAAATGGGGGATTATGAACGGACTGGTGCTATTTCTGCCCCATGGTTATGAGGGACAAGGACCAGAACATTCAAGCGCCAGGATAGAGCGTTTTCTTGCACTTAGCGCGAATAATAACATGCAGCTGGTTAACTGCACCACCCCGGCAAACTTTTTCCATGTCCTTCGCAGGCAGATACACCGGCCGTTCAGAGCACCACTGGTGATATTCACACCAAAAAGTCTCCTTCGCCATCCCGTCTGCGTATCGCAAATCGAGGAGATGTCATCGGGAAGGTTCATGGAGCTTATTGATGATCAGCAGGCGGTTCCCGAAAAGGTCAGACAGGTCGTTTTTACCAGTGGCAGGCTCTATTATGACCTCCTCAAAAGGCGTGAAGAACTGGGGGTAAATGACACAGCTATAATCAGGGTGGAACAGTTATATCCTTTCCCGCATGAACAAATCCAGTCTGTAATAAAAAAATACAGGCAAACGGAACGTCATGTCTGGGCACAGGATGAACCCTCAAATATGGGGGCATGGCCCTATATTCAAAGAGTATTTAAAGAGGTTCAGCTATTGCTCGTCTCGCGGCCGGAAAGCGGTTCGCCTGCCAGCGGACTGATGGAACTGCACAAAAAAAGACTTGCCAAAATACTTGATAAGGTATTCATGCAATGCAACTGCGAGCTTAAGCGCAGGTATTGCGGACAGCGTTGTGGTAGATTTGACATCAGGGAACTGAACAGGGAAATGGCAGGATAGATGAATTTTGTTCGAGAAGTATTAAGGCATTAAATAATATCAGAATTTATTATAATACCATTCAAAGTATAAAGTCCATATTGAAAATCAGAAACAAATAAACGATAAACAATACCTCAGGCAATGACCATTGAAATTAAAATTCCCTCTCCCGGGGAGTCAGTAAATGAAGTAGAGATATCCAGCTGGCTTGTTAATGACGGCGATTATGTTGAAAAGGACCAGGAGATAGCAGAAATAGAATCTGACAAAGCCACGCTTCCGCTGCTGGCAGAGGAAAGCGGCATTATTTCCATAAAAGCAGAAACGGGCACCTCCATTCCTGTAGGATCAGTTGCCTGTACCATTGACAGCCATGGTAAACCTCCTACGGCTGCAAAGAAAAGTCCTGAAGAGAGTGTACGGAATGAGGAGCCTTCAAAAGAACACAGGACGGAAAAGAGTGCAGGAGAAAAGGAAGGTATTAATGAGCATAAGCCTGGAAAGACAGAGCATTCTCAAACACCTGGAGAGGTGACTGAAAAGGTAAAGATATCTCCTCTTGCAAAAAAACTTATGAAAGAGGAAAATCTTAATGTTGATGATATCATCAGGGGGTTAAGGAGAATATCAAGAGAGGATGTGTCTCTTGTAGCCGGGATGAAAGAACCTGAGGGCCCCCCGGCTCCAAAACAGGATAAAGCCGGCCGGGAAGCCAGCAGGAAAAGAATGTCAATGCTCAGGCGAAACCTCAGTCAGCGGCTCGTGGCTGTAAAGAATGAAACAGCCATGCTTACCACCTTTAATGAGGTGGATATGAGTAAAGTTATTGATATCCGTAAAAATTATCAATCCAATTTTGTGGAAAAACATGGGGTTAAGCTTGGATTTATGTCCTTTTTTGTCAGGGCTGCTTCTGAAGCACTAAAATTATATCCAAATGTCAATTCATATATTGACGGAGAAGATATTGTGACGCCGGGATACTGTGATATAGGCATTGCCGTGCAAACAGACAAGGGACTGATGGTGCCTGTTATCCGTAACACCGGGGCCCTGGGACTGTCTGATATTGAAAAACGGATCCTGGAACTGGCTGAGAAAGCAAGAAAAAACCGTATCTCAATTGAAGATATGACCGGGGGTACCTTTACCATAACAAACGGGGGAATTTTCGGTTCCCTCCTTTCAACACCCATATTGAATCCCCCGCAGTCAGGTATCCTGGGCATGCATAATATTGTTGAGAGACCGGTTGCAGTTAACGGGAAAGTGGAGGTCAGGCCCATGATGTACATAGCTCTTTCCTACGACCACAGGATAATAGACGGCCGCGATTCGGTGAGTTTTCTTGTAAGTATTAAAGAGATCATAGAAGATCCGGCAAAATTGTTGTTCGGGGGACAAGATCCGGATAAAATATTACTTGATCTTTAACCTGTCAGGGAATAAAAAAACACGACCTTAACTTTCGGGGTATAAAAAACGGCCTCACCTAAAGGATTACAAACATCACACGGTTTTCAGGTTAACCTGAAATAATGATCATAATAAAAAACAGGATACAGAAACACTCCGCAGGCATTTAAACTGCCCGCGGGTGAGGGAATAACTGGCTATTTACCTTTAAGTCTGGATGACCGCGATATTTACCTGATAATGACATTTTCTCCTTCCCGGCAGTACATTTTAAGCATTTGACCTGCATCCTTCACTCCCATCTCAAGTGCTGTTCTCAGGTCCTCGCATCCGCCTGCCATGTCATTGAGGTTAATGCGTGAAACTGCCCGCTGGTGGTAAGCCCCGGGATTATCCGGCTCCAGTTCCAGAGACCTGTTGTAATCCGCCAGTGCTTCATTATGCAAACCAAGGATGCCGTTTGAAATACCGCGGTTGAAATATGCCATTGCATGACCACCTTCAAGTTGTATGGCTTTAGTAAAATCCGCTACTGACCCCTGGAAATTCTGATTCATAGCTTTGGCTGTACCAAGAAGATAAAAGGATTGTGGATTTGCATCATCCAGTTTTATGGAAGAATTAAAATCCTGAATGGCCTTTAAGGCATCTCCACGGCGCAGCCATACCAGTCCGCGATTCAAAAAAGCCCTGGCATTGCCGGGATCAAGTCCGATCGACCCGTCAAAATCCTCCATCGCCAGTTCAAGTTCACCTCTGTTGGCATAAGAACTTCCCCGGTGGAAATAGATCTCTGCATCGTCTGGATCAAACTCAACAGCCTGGCTCAGGTCCGCTATCGCACCATCATAATCGTTTATCTCCCTTTTAAAGATCCCTCTTTGCTTATACAAACCGGTATAACCGGCATCCATCTCTATCAACCTGTCATAATCCTCTATAGCGGCAATAAAATTATCCAGGCTGGCCATTGCAGCACCCCGTAATCTGAATGCATCCGGATTTCTTTTATCATATTTAATTGCCATATCGTAGTCCTCCCTGGCACCTGAAAAGTCGCCACTGTTAGCTTTTATAACACCCCGCTGAAACCATGCAGGCCCGTGTTCAGGATCAGCTTCAATTGCCAGGGAGAAGTCCGCGAAAGCATTTTCTTCACTGCCAAGCTCCAGCCAGGCCTTACCCCTGCCGGTATAAGAAACTGCCGGCTCATAACCAAGTTCGACGGACCGGGAAAAGTCATTGATAGATTCCTTATATTCCCCCAGGATAGAGAGGGAACTCCCCCTGTGAAACCAAGCAGCTGCAAAATCTTTATCCCTGTCAATTACTTCGGAGAAAATAACTATTGCCTGATGGTCATTTTCCATAAATGCCTCCATAAGACCCTTTTCATAGCGTGCCTCAAGAAAGCTTCCTTTAAGAGTAAGAGCCCTTGAAAAATACCTGCGGGCCTCTTCGTACAATTCACTATCCTTGTATTCCAGTCCGGTATTATAGTAATGCCGGGCCAGGGGCAATCTTGAAAGAATCATTACCACAACAACCATTAAAATAATACCCGGAATAAAAAGCTTCTTGTTCATTCGTATAAAGTATAGTTAGCAATTTGTTTAACAATGTGTTACCAATTCATGATTCGGATATTTCACTTTTCAATCCATGGAACCCGCATGGTTTGTTCATGTTATTTTGTCTGCCA
>SLPB01000117.1 GCA_007132225.1 Bacteroidales bacterium
CTGCTGAGGGGTAAAACCTGTTCAGGATCATACCTTCTGCAGCAAGGCGGTCGATATTTGGTGTTTCATGCAATCCGGTTGTCTTGTAGCCCTGATATTCTGCATCTGACCATCCCATGTCATCTGCAAAAATAAAAACGATGTTAGGTTTTTTATCCGGCTCTTCCTGGGGGGGTGCCATGCCGGCATTCGTTAAAAAGGCAGCAGGAATAAGGCCTGCGAGGATTACTTTATTTCTGATACGCATTTTAATTTTTGCATCCATAACAGTGTTGGGTTTATTTGAAAAGCTGATGTATATCTCATAATTTTGATCCTGCAATATTGCAGAATCAAAATTATTAAATTTATTAAAACCAAAAGATGGGTAATTAATTCTTAAATGCAAAGAACTTTCAAAAATTATTTGTATTTAAGAATGACAATTGATTATTAATAGCCCGGATTCTGCTTAAGCTCTGCTTCTATGTTTTTTTCTATATCATCAAAGGGTATTGGCCATAAATTGTGATGATTCAGGTAAGAATTGCCAATATCAGGATTGTATTTCCGGGCTCTTTCCACCTCAGGGAGAACATCCATTAAAGTATAATAGATATCTTTCTAATCTATTGGTTGGGTATCACCAAATACCAGTAAATCAATTCTTATTATAATGATCTCAAAAAAGAACTTTGACTTTGGAAATTTATTTTAGTTATTTGATTTTGTATTTATATTGGAATGGTAAGTTTGATAGAAAAAAAATAAAAAAACTTACATTTACTGTTTATTAAAGTCATTACCGTTAAACAGGAACTTAAGATTTATTATTTAGTATAAGTATTAATCACAAATCTCAATAATTATGACTATCAATCGCCGAAAATTTATCAAAGGGTCAGTTGTTGTTGCCGGTGGACTTCTGGTGCCTTTCAGTTATTCAGGATGCCGGTCAGATAACGGTAAAAACACGTATGATCTGGTAGTGTATGGTGGTACTTCTGCAGGCATTGTTGCGGCTGTTCAGGCTGCCCGACTGGGACTTTCTGTTGTGCTGGTTGAACCCGGTTACCATCTGGGCGGACTGACAACCGGCGGCCTTGGTCGCACCGATGTTGGAAGGGCTGATGCAATAGGGGGAATGGCGATGGAGTTTTACAGGCGTATCAGAAAATATTATGAAGATGATGATAAATGGATCTATGAATCCAAACAGGTTCCCGAGGGACAAGATGCAATGTTTGCTTTTGAGCCTCATGTTGCTATGCATATTTACAGGGAGATGCTCGGTGAAGAATCTATACCCGTAGTCACGGGTGAGCGTCTTATATTAAGCAGTAGCGGAGTTGAAAAGAAGGGAAACCGCATAGATGGAATTATTACCGAATCGGGGAAGGTATACCGGGGCAAGGTTTTCATAGATGCAACCTACGAAGGGGATCTACTTGCAATGTCCGGAGTATCATATCATGTAGGCCGTGAGGCTAATGCCAGGTATGATGAGACCCTTAACGGAATTCAAAAAGTAAGAACACATAATCATATTTTCCCGGGCTTTGTTGATCCTTATGTAGTTCCTGGCAACCCGGGCAGTGGCATATTACCCGGCGTTCATAATGAAGATCCCGGGAAGGACTTTGAGGGTGATGACCGGGTGCAGGCATATTGCTTTCGTATGTGCCTGACAGATGCTCCTGAAAACCGTATCCCTTTTAAAAAACCTGTTGGCTATGAAGAGAGGGAATATGAACTGCTTTTCAGGAATTTTGAGGCCGGAGAGGACCGGATACCCTGGCTTCCAGGTGATATGCCCAACCGGAAGACTGATACCAATAATAGGTGGGGCTTTTCAACCAATAAAATTGGGATCAACCATGAATATCCTGACGGAAATTATTCCAGGCGGGCTTCGATAGTCGAAGAACAGGCGTTTTACCAAAAGGGCCTGATGTGGACCCTGGCAAACCACCCACGTGTGCCGGCCCATGTAAGGGAAGAAGTCAGCAAGTGGGGTGTTACAGCGGATGAATTTCAGGATAATGATGGCTGGCCTCCACAGATCTACGTGCGTGAAGCAAGAAGGATGATTGGTGAGTATGTTATGACTGAACATGACTGCAGAAGGGTAAGGATGGCTAATGATCCCGTGGGACTTGGGTCCTATCAGATGGATTCCCATAACGTACAGCGTTACATAACCAGGCAGGGATGTGTTCAGAATGAGGGTAATATAGAGGTGCGTCCCGGTGGACCCTACGCAATATCCTATCGCTCACTGTTGCCAAAAAAATCAGAATGTGAGAATCTGCTGGTCAGCTGTGCTATTTCATCATCACACATATCATTTGGTTCAATTCGAATGGAACCTGTTTTTATGGTGCTGGGCCAGTCCGCCGCCATAGCAGCAGCAAAATCACTTGCCGATGGAGTTGGAATGCATGATATCAATTATTCAGAATTGAGGGTTCAGCTTGAAAAATACGATCAAAGGCTTGATGTTGATACGGATATATATCCTCCTTTGCCTGCCGACAGGGAAGCTCCTGAACAACGGCAGATTCACTCATCAGAACCAATACCGGATAAGCAGTGTATGGTAAGACCTGACTAACCGGTTAAAAGCTGCATTAGGGAAGCCATATAATAGTTGATATATAAATTTTAAGGCTCACTTCTGATAAACTAAACAACCATTATGCAAACTTTGGGTTATGACCTGGGGAGTTCTTCAGTTAAGGCAAGTGTAATAGATACTGAAACAGGTAAATGCATCGCTTCTGCCTTTTATCCTAAGGAGGAGATGCCCATTATAGCGCCGAAGCCCGGATGGGCTGAACAGGACCCTGAAATGTGGTGGCGATATGCCATAATGGCAACAAAAGAGCTGGTGAATAGTCCATCTGTTGATCCAGGGTCAATTGCGGCTATAGGTATCTCTTATCAGATGCACGGACTGGTTATGGTTGACCGGGATCAGAAACCTCTCAGGCCCTCCATTATCTGGTGCGACAGCAGGGCTGTGGATACTGGTGTTAAAGCATTTGAGGAGTTGGGTGCTGAAAAATGCCTCTCCTCCCTGTTAAATTCACCCGGTAATTTCACCGCCTCAAAACTGGCCTGGGTAAAGGAAAATGAGCCTGATGTTTATGAAAGGATATATAAAATAATGCTGCCCGGAGACTATCTCTCTATGAAGCTTACAGGTGAGATATTCACTACTCCGACCGGGCTTTCGGAAGGGATATTATGGGATTTTAAAAAAAACGGATTATCCTCCGTGATCATTGATTATTTCGGGTTCGATGCCTCATTTATTCCTGAAGTTATTCCGGTCTTTTCCCCACAGGGCAGGCTTACTCCCGAAACAGCCGGTTTGCTGGGGCTAAATAAAAATATACCCGTTACCTACAGGGCCGGTGACCAGCCAAACAATGCCTTTTCACTCAATGTGCTGAATCCGGGTGAAATTGCAGCTACTGCCGGGACCTCAGGTGTGGTATACGGGGTGAGCGATCTGATAAAATCTGATCCGCAGTCCAGGGTCAATACTTTTGCACATGTCAATCATGATAAGGATAAGAACCGGCTGGGTGTGCTTTTATGTATAAACGGAACAGGGATTCTGAACTCATGGGTGAAAAGGAATGTGACCGGTGGCGGGTTAAGCTATAATGAGATGAATTCATTGGCTGAAAGTGTTCCTGCGGGAAGCGGGGGAGTGATTATTCTGCCCTTTGGTAACGGGAGCGAGCGAATGCTGGGTAACAGGGATACCGGTTGCCATATTGCCAATTTGAATTTTAATATTCATAACAAAGCCCATATTATGCGTGCTGCACAGGAGGGACCAGTGTTTGCTTTTAAATATGGAATGGATATTATGGGCCAGACAGGAATAAAGCCTGAAGTGATTAGGGCTGGAAATGCCAACATGTTTCTAAGTTCACTTTTTGGTAAAAGCCTTGCCACCCTTACAGGAGCAATCATTGAGCTTTACAACACCGATGGATCCCAGGGAGCAGCCCGGGGTGCTGCGATAGGGGCAGGGATCTATTCTTCTTTCGGGGAAGCCTTTGGAGGACTTGCAATGGTTGAGAGAATTATGCCGGATCCCGAACTGTTACCCGTACTTGAAAAAACATATAATGACTGGCAGGAGCTGCTTCAAAAACATATTAAACCCTGACATTTTAAACGGCTCTTATATAATTATTAAAATCAGGTCATTGGTATTGCGGGGCTCACCTTATTAATTTTTTTACCTGTTAATATTTACAAACCCATGGTCAGATCGAACACCCATTTTTATAATAATGCGCATGTGTTAAATCTTATTATCCCGTGGATGACTGTCTTGTAAGAATTATTATATTTACATAGATCATTATTGCCTGAATTTTCAGTTAACTTAAAACATAATAAATATGGAATATGTGAAAGGAGACAAGGAATATTTTAAAGACATAGGTAAAATAAAGTATGAAGGACCAGAATCAAAGAACCCTCTTTGCTTCAGGGTCTATGATGGGAATAAGGAAATTGCCGGAAAAAAGATGAAAGATCATTTCCGGTTTGCTGTTGCTTACTGGCACAGTTTATGCGGCACCGGGGGCGATCCTTTTGGGCCCGGCACAAAGGTCTTCCCATGGAACATAAGTTCCGATCCGATGGTCAGGGCAAGGGAAAAAATGGATGCCGCATTTGAATTTATCACAAAAATGGGTATACCTTTCTACTGCTTTCATGATTATGACCTGGTTGATGAAGCAGAAACATTATCCGAATCTGAAAAGCGATTGCAGTCCATAGTTGAATACGCAAAACAAAAACAAACAGATTCTGGTGTGAAATTGCTCTGGGGTACTGCCAACCTGTTTTCTCACCCCAGGTATATGAACGGTGCAGCCACCAACCCGGACTTCAATGTTGTTTCGCATGCAGCTACACAGGTTAAGAATGCCCTTGATGCCACCATAGCTCTGGGAGGCGAGAATTATGTTTTCTGGGGCGGGAGGGAAGGCTACTTTTCGCTCCTTAACACCGATATGAAAAGGGAAATTGATCATATGGCGAGATTCCTCCATATGGCTAAAGATTATGCAAGGAAGCAGGGTTTTACCGGCACATTCCTGATTGAACCCAAACCCATGGAGCCCACTAAGCACCAGTATGATTATGATGTTGCAGCCATTGCAGGGTTTCTTAATAAATATGGGTTAACGAAAGACTTTAAGATCAATATTGAGATAAACCATGCTACTTTAGCCGGACATACATTTCAGCATGAGGTTCAGGCTGCAGCAGATGCCGGTCTTTTTGGAAGTATTGATGCCAATCGCGGTGACTACCAGAATGGGTGGGATACCGACCAGTTTCCCATTAACATCTATGAGCTGGTGGAGACAATGCTGGTCATTATCGGAGCAGGCGGTTTTAAAACCGGAGGAATAAACTTCGATGCCCGCACAAGACGGAATTCGACTGATCCTGAAGATCTGTTCATTGCCCATATTGCCGGGATGGATGTGTTTGCCAGGGCCCTGGAGATTGCATATGACATACTTGAAAAATCACCATACCTGCAGATGAGAAGGGACAGGTATAAGTCATTTGATACCGGGAAAGGCATAGAGTTTGAAAACGGAAAACTCTCCCTTGAAGCCATGCGGGAGCTGGCGCTCACTAATGGTGAGCCGGAACAGATAAGCGGCAAACAGGAGCTTTATGAGGCTATTCTTAACCAGTATATAATTTAGGATCATCTTAAATAACCCGCATCCTTTTGTCCCGGTCATGTCTTGGCGGGACTTTAAGATTAGATAGCTGGTTCAGTAAAGAACTCCGGGCATTATCTTTCCGGAGCTCTTTTATATCTTACTGGTGGCTCAGGTTCGGGAAGGATCTCTACCGGCTCTTCCTGCAATAGGCGAAGAGCCTCTTCCACTGCACGTTCAAGCTGGGGATCCTGGCCTTTTATAACTTTTTCGGGTATCATCTCCACTTCAATGTCGGGAGCAACACCTTCGTTTTCAACCGCCCATTCACCTTCCGTATCATAAAAGCCGCCCCTGGGAGGAACCATTACGCCTCCGTCAATTAATTGGGGGTAATCCCATATTCCCACCAGTCCACCCCAGGTTGTGGTGCCAACCAGGGGACCGATATCCAGGAATCTGAACATATAGGGCAGCAAGTCCCCGCCTGACCCGGCATGCTCATTTATAATCATTACTTTGGGGCCCCAAATACCTGCCCCCGGAGAGGTGAATGGAAGGTCAGGGTCGATACGGTTGTTGAAAAAACCGTGCAATTTGCGTCCCATTACGTCAACCATGTAATCTGCTGCTGATCCCCCGCCGTTGAACCGCTCATCTACAACAGCGCCCTGTTTATGCTGCTGGGAGAAATAATACCGGTTAAAATATGAATATCCTGCCTGCGCGGTATTTGGAAGCCATATATATGCTAGCTTGCCGTCAGACATCTCATCCACTTTCCTGATATTATCTTCAACCCAGTTAAGCCTACGGAGTCCGGCCTCACTTTCGACCGGCACCACTGTAATAAGCCATGAACCATCGTATTCAGGATTGGTGTTAATTCTAAGTTTTGTCTGTTTGCCGGCACGATTCTCAAGGAGACTATACGGGTTAACAGGAGGTGTAAGATCTTTGCCGTCAATGGCAATGATATAGTTTCCTTCGGATACTTTAACTCCCGGTGCACTAAGAGGAGCTCTCAGATCAGGGTTCCAGTTTTCACCGGTAAATATTTTGCCAATCCTGTACCTGCCGTGGGCAATCTCCAGGTCAGCTCCCAGCAATCCTGTTGACGCCGATGGCAAATCGGGCATATCACCGCCACTAACATATGAATGACCAACCGATGCCTCACCACCCATCAAGCTTAAAAGATAATTCAGGTCACTGCGGTGTCTTACATGCTCAACAAACGGCTGATACTTTTCGTAAATTTCATCCCAGTCAGCCCCATGGTGATTTTCTACATATAAATAGTCCCTGTATATCCGCCAGGCTTCTTTGAATATTTGCTGCCACTCTTTTTCCGGATCGATCCTTGCTTCCAGATTGCCAGTGCCTATCTGTCCCTCACCAACCGAAGGGGTGCCTTTGGTGTCTACAACACCCCACCTGCTGCCGGAACGGTACAGCAGCTTGTTCCCGTCGGAAGAGATACTGTAATACTGTACAGGTGAGAGATAAACGGTCGTTTCACGCTTGTCAAGATCATACCTGTGAAGTACCGGCCCCGGTTGCCCTGAAACTGACTCCATGTAAAAGATCATTCCCTCCCCAGCAGACGCCAGATTGCCATAATTTCCCGATGGAACATCAATCGACAATATACGCTGGTCGATCCTTTCGGGATCAATATTAACAACTGCACCATTACCACCATTCCCGTCTTCATTATTATTACCTTTGTTGTCTTCACTGTCAGCATTAGTCTTCTCCTCATCACTTTCAGGAAGAAGGGGTGAGGGATCGTCACTATCCAGGACTATCAGGTAAATTTCCCTGTCTACAGGCCGGTCATAGGAACTCATATCCAGCCATCCTGTATTTAATCCGAAATTGGTACTTGCCAGAAAATAAAGGTACTTGCCACCTGCATCCCATGCAGGCGAAATGGCGTCAGACATGCCATCGGTAAGCTGCAGTATCTCATTGTTTTCAATGGAATATGCCTTAATGGCATGAAACTGATTGGTAAGCCGTTTGGCATATGCAATCCATCTTGAATCTGGCGACCATACCGGATCCATGGTTCTCTGGGGATGAATGAACCTGTCCTGGTCAATCAGGCGTACATCTCCCGACTCAACCTCAACCAGCCAGAGCTTGAGATTGGCATCGGTATAAAAAATGTATTCTGAATCAGGCGACCATGCCGGTGTATAATTGAAATTTGGTTCCGGCAGCTCAATTTCCCGGGGCTCTTCAAGGCCGTCCTGTGTGCCGATCATCAATCTGTACTCCCCGGATTTATCTGAAAACCATGCAATGTGTTCTCCGGAAGGAGACCAGACCGGATTCCTTTCCCTTGACCCGGTCGAATTTGTAATATTCCGCCAGTCCCCTTTGTCGACCGGCACCGTAAAAATATCGCCTCTTGCTCCAAAAACCGCTCTTACCCCGCTCGGAGAAAGAGTTCCGTTTGCAATATAATTGCTTACATCCTTCCATCTGGCCATGGCCCACGGGAAATCCCCCCTTGCACTTATAGTAAGCTTTTCAGATTCATTCATTTCAGGATCATACTTGTGTATAGAACCGGCATATTCATAAACCAGGAGTCCCCCGCCGGAACTCAGATATTTGATATCATATTCGGAATAAAAAGTAAGTTGCCGGAGCTCGGAACTCTCCATATTATAACTATACAGGTTCATTGTAAAATCCCGGTCGGACAAAAAATACACCGTATTGCCGATCCATACCGGATACTGGTTACGGGCATTGTCCTCCTGGGGAAGTTCAATTAATGAATAATCGTCCATATCAAGTACCCATATTGGCCGGTTTTGTCCGCCCCTGTAATTTCTCCATTCCTCATCAGAAGGCCTGACCAGTTCATATGCAAAATGACGTCCGTCAGGTGAATATTCGCCCCTGTAACCCCTGGGTATAGCGATCTGCACAGGAAGTCCGTCGTCAAATCCCACCGAAAAAAACTTCGGATACCCTGCCGGGGCACTTTTTCTTGAAGAAGTGAAAATAACCTTTCCTTCGGGACTCCACCCCCTGACAATATCGGCACCGGGATGCCAGGTAAGCCGCTTTATTTCACCACTTTCAACATTTATCGCATACACATCTGTAGTTCCGGCAAACTGGGCACTGAAAGCTATCCAATTTCCGTCGGGAGAAAATTTCGGATAGGATTCTGTTCCCTGGAAGCTGGTCAGCCTCCGGGCTTCTCCTCCTTCCAGTCCGGTTATCCAGATATTACCGGCATAGGCAAAGGCTATATGGTCATTGCTTACGGCAGGTTGCCTCAGCAGGCGTGTTTCATTTGCATATAAGCCGGAAAGAATAAATAATCCGGTAATCAGAAGCAAAAATCTTTTTTTCATTTTCCAGGTTTTATTTTGATGGTATAAATTAGTGATGTTTTAATTAAAAGTCAAAAATATACTTTAAATTGTAGAAATAAATCCTGTTTTGTATCTAATTATTGGGAAGCGGGAATCAATTGTACCTGTTAATTTTTTTATATTTGTGAGAATTATTATGAGGTACTTATTTCTTTCTTGCCTGGCGGTTTTGTTGTTTTCCCCGAAAGGGTGGTCACAGGATAATTTTCAGCAGGAAGTTAATTATGAGATTCAGGTTACTCTTGATGACCGGCGCCATGAATTAAATGCATTCCTGAGGATTGAGTATATAAACAATTCTCCTGATACACTTGGATTTATGTTTTTTCATCTCTGGCCAAATGCCTGGTCCGGGAATAACACCAGCCTGGCTAAGCAGATATTCAAGATAGAGGGTCGCCGGAGGTTGTTTGATGACCCCCATCTGAGAGGATATATTGACTCGCTGGACTTTAAATCAGAAGACCGGCCGCTTCAATGGGCTTTAATGCCTGACTCACCTGATATCTGCCGTATACTGCTCAATCAGCCTCTTGCTCCTGGCGACACCATTTATATAACCACCCCTTTTCGGGTGAAAATTCCGGGTGGGGCGGTTTCACAATTAGGCCATATCGGAGAATCGTACCAGATCACGCACTGGTATCCCAAGCCGGCCGTTTATGACAATTCCGGATGGAATCCAATGCCATGGATTGATATGGCAGGGAGTTACTCTGAATTCGGCCATTTTGATGTAAGCATAACTCTTCCCGCCAATTATGTAGTTGGTGCCACCGGCATACTGCAGAACAACGAGGAGATCAGGTGGCTCAATATGCTTGCTGCCGACACTACCTGGAAAAGAACTCATTACTACGCGGGGACCAGGTTTCCTCCTTCCTCTGAGGAGATGAAAACATTGCGCTATAAAACAGGGGAAAAGCGAGATGATTTTGCATGGTTTGCCGATAAGCGGTTCAATGTAATGAAAGGCAGTGTGGAGCTTCCCGGTTCAGGCAGAGTGGTAACTACATGGCTGATGTTCACAAACCTGCAGGCAAGGCTCTGGATTGATGCCCCGGAATATGTGAGCAGTGCCATATGGTATTTATCGGACCGTATTGGAGATTACCCCTGTGATAGTTACACTGTCGTTCAAAGCATACTGGGTGCAGGGCCAGGCAGGGGATACCCCGGCATTTCCGTAATTGGTTTTGAAGATGACGCCTGGTCCCTGAACAGATCAATTGCCCTTAATAAAGCCCGGAGCAGGTTTAATAATGTTCACGGGGCCGGTGAGCACCGGTCTCCTTTTTTGGATGAAGGAATTGCCCGCGATTACACAGTCCGTTTTATGGAAGGAAGATACCCTGAAAGGAAGCTTTTCGAGGTAATTGGTTATAGCAGGGGACTTGCAGAGTTTTTAAATATAGAACATATACCGGCACAGCGGATAGCTGAAATACGTTGGCTTGCCAGGGCCCGCCAGAACCTTGAACAGCCCCTGGACCAGCCGGTAACAGGTTGCATCAGGTTAAATCCTGACCATGTAAATAATTATAAGGCAGAGGCAGGCTTACACTACCTGAGGAGCTACCTGGGTGATTCCCTGTTTGATTCTGTTATGCAAAGCTGGCATATCAACCAGAAATTCAGGCATTCCCGGCCTGGTGAACTGCAAAGTTTTTTTGAATCCTTTACAGGGAAAGACTTAAGCTGGTTTTTCATTGATTTTACCGGCACAACCAAACGTCTTGATTACAGGGTCGTCCGACTTAAGGACCGGCAACTGCTTGTTAAAAATAATGCTGAACTGGCATCCCCATTTGTTCTTGCTGGTATGATAGGAGATTCAATTACTTTTAAGAAGTGGGTGGAGGGGTTTCACGGGCAGGAATGGATTGATGTTCCAAACGGGAAATATTCTGAAATTACAATAGATCCCGGCCGTGTTATGCCTCAATTATACCGTAATAAAAATAGTATAAGGAAATCAGGTATCTTCCCCAGGCTTGATCCTTTAAACACCCGTTTTCTTTTTAATATTGATGATCCCGGCCGGCCGACTATCGTATATATGCCATTGATTAACTGGACCAGGGAAAACGGATTTATGCCCGGTATTGGTTTGCATAACGGGTTCCCGTTACCCAAGCCAACTGAATATTTTTTCACTCCTTTCTATTCGGCAAGAAATTCCAGCCTTGCCGGATATGGACAAATGTTATTCAATATCACACCCTATGATCACTTTATCAGGCTGGCAACAATCACACTGGAAGGTACACAGTTCGGGGCGCCGGGGGATCAGAATTTTCGCAAGGCAAAAGCAGGTCTGGATTTTCACTTCAGGCCGGGTAACAACTCACAGTCTTTCAGGCAGAGGGTATATGGCCGCTATATTGCCGCATCGGATCTTCTTGAGATTATCCTCTCGGAGAAGACACATATGAGTTCCTTTGTGCAGCTGGGATATGGCCTGGAAAGGACCGGGTTAATAAACCCTTTTGAACTGCTGACTTCTTTTGAAGCGCACCACTCTTTTCAAAAAGTATCGGTAGAGCTTAATTACAGATACAGTTATTATGGAAAAAACAGCGGTATGGATATAAGGCTGTTTGCAGGAAGTATGTTGAAGAATGTTTCTGAGGCTCCTTTTCATGCTCTTTCCCCCAGTGGCAGGAGTGGCCGTGAAGAGTACCTTTACCGGGGAACATACCCGGATCGTTTTAGCCTGGTTTCGGATACTTTCTTTTCCAGACAGATGACCTTATCTGAAGGGGGACTGGCATCACCGGTCAGCAAGAGCCTCGGATACAGCAACAGGCTTATTTCTCTCTCCTTTACAAGTACTTTTCCTGGAAGTGCTGCCTGGATTCCGGTCAGGCCCTTTGCAAATTTTCTTTTAAATCAGAAGGCTCCGGGTTCAGGCTATGATTCACCCTTTTTCTATGAAGCAGGATTAAAGGCGGGAATATGGGATTTTTTCGAGATATATTTTCCTTTGCTTGTCTCTGAAAACATAGTATTAAACACAGGACAATTTAAAGACCGCATACGTTTTGTTTTTAACCCCGGATCACTCAATAAGCTTGATTTTATTGGCATAAAGGAAAAAATCCGGTGATTGGTTGATTTTATCATTTTACTTTAGTAAATTTACGTAGAGCTGATAATTATTAATAACTAAAACCTTTTGAAATGAAAAAGATTGTTTTTTTTACTTGCCTGATGATTCTTTCCCTAAATGTCTCACTGGTATTTGCATCTGATGCAAAATCCGCATCAGAAATGAAATCCGGTAGTTACATGGTTAGTGAAAATATGGGTGACAAATTGTCTGAAGAAGAGATACATCATATTGAAATGCGTATTAAAGAGATCCGTGACATAGACAGATCGGATCTGACAGAGGAAGAAAGGCAGGAGCTGAGAAAAGAACTTAAGGATATCAGAGATGTGGTTTCCAGGCCCAGCGGTGTTTATATTAGTGTTGGCGGCTTGTTGCTTATTCTTATCCTGATTCTGATATTGAGGTGATTCCCCTCTGTTTTTGCCAGGTGAACTTATAAGGACGGAACTTATTTTGATTATTTTTCATCTCCCTTCCCAGGATATAATTGTCCTGGGAAGTTTAATAGTATGGCTTTGTAAATAAGGCCATTACTATCCATCGTTTTTTATAATCCTGTCCGGGGAATAAGGCTATTACTATCCATTGATTCTTAATAATTTTGCCCGGAAAACCTGGTTGCTATTATCCAGGGGAGCCATAATATTATTTACTTTTTATTTATTATGGCAGGTTATATATTATTGGGTATAAAGCACCGGAAGCATAATATTTGTTTTTAATTTGCAGAATTGTATATTTGTTCGGGTCAACCCGGGGTTAACCTGGATACCGGAACATCCTCCATTATTTTGGCAGTATACCGGTAATATGCAGATTTGGCAGGATACCGGTAATGTGCAGATGTTAACGGAAATGCTCCTTAATACTGGCGGCCGGGAAAGAAGATGAATAATATTAATTAAACTAAATTTTATAAATGATACCTCCATCCTTGTTAAAAGAAGTAATTGAAAAAATTAAGTCGGTTAAAATCGCTGTTCTCGGAGATTTCTGCCTGGATGCCTATTTTTTTATCGATAACTCCAAGAGTGAAATATCAGTTGAAACCGGGCTTCCAACCAATACGGTGAAAGATCAAAGCTATTCTTTGGGAGGAGCCGGGAATTTGGCGAATAATATTATTTCCCTTGGAGCAAAGGAAGTCCGCGCTATTGGTGTAATTGGCAATGATCTTTTCGGAAGGGAGATGGTGAGTATTATGGAAGAGGCTGATATAAGCACCGGGGGATTGTTAACCCAGGATGAGAAATGGTCAACACATGTTTACTGCAAGCCTGTTGATAACGATGTTGAGCAAAACCGGTTTGATTTCGGAAATTTCAATCTACTTGATAATAAGACAGCAGATAAGATAGTAGCTTATCTCTCTGAAGAAATTGACGAAGTAGATGTGGTTGTTATTAATCAGCAGGTGGAATCAGGCATACATACTGATTATTTCAAACAGAGGTTGCAGGATCTGATAAATCAGCATCCTGATAAAATATTTATTTCTGATATCCGTGACAGCAGTAGTTTTTATGATGGGTGTTATATTAAAATAAATGACCAGGAAGCAGCATCCTTTTGCGGATTTAAAAAACATGCAGATGAACCGGTATCTTATGATGAGGCCGAAAGGGCCGCCGGTATCCTTTTTGAAAAAACCGGTAAACCTGTATTTGTTACCTGCGGAAGCAAGGGGTCGATGGCAATTGATTCCTCTAAACACGTGAAAGTTCCAGTATTGATGCACTCTGGCAGGATTGACCCGGTAGGTGCGGGGGACAGTTATCTGGCCGGGGCTTCAGCTTCGCTTGCTGCGGGTTATGATATTGGAATTTCTGCGGAGGTTGGCTCGCTGGTTGCCGGTGTTACAGTGAGAAAATTATTTCAAACAGGAACCTCCACCCCGGAAGAGCTTATTGAAATAGGAACTGATCCCGATTTTATATTTGAACCGGAATTGGCTGAAGATATGAGGAAGGCCCAATATATTGAAGGTTCGGAGACTGAGATCATCAATAAGTGGCCCGGGAATCTGCAGATCACACATGCAATATTTGATCATGACGGCACCATTTCCACACTTCGCGAAGGATGGGAGCTGATCATGGCCCCAATGATGATAAAAGCAATACTGGGTAATAAATTCGGTTCGGCAGATAAAGCATTGTATGATAAAGTAGCTGTAAGTGTTGATGAGCTTATTGACCGGACTACCGGTATCCAGACTCTTGCCCAGATGGCGGCTTTAATTGAGCTAATCAAGGATTTTGGTATTGTTCCGGCAGATGAGATTTTGGATATTTACGGATACAAAAAAATATATAATGAAGAACTGCTCCGGCTGGTGAATAGCCGTGAGCAGAAAATAAGAAACGGGGAACTGGGAATGGAAGATTTCACCATGAAGAACTCTGTTGCCTTTGTCGAAAAACTATATAAAGCAGGAGTGAAATTATACCTGGCAAGCGGAACTGATCAGGATGATGTCAGGCATGAAGCCGCGATATTCGGTTATGATAAATATTTTAAGGGAGCGATCTATGGTTCGGTTGGCGATATCAATAAGGAGGCTAAAAAGATAGTTCTTGATAAAATACTGAATGATATAGGTGATTCAAATTACAGCAACATAGTCACATTTGGAGACGGGCCTGTTGAGATTAGAGAAACACGTAAAAAAAGGGGGCTGACCGTTGGGGTGGCCAGCAACGAAGTTAAGAGGTTCAGCCTGAATAAAAGTAAAAGGACCCGGTTAATTAAGGCAGGTGCGGATGTAATTGTTCCCGATTTTACACAGCAGGATCAACTGCTCAGTTTGTTGAACATTCATTAATCAACTATATGTCGCTCTCCGGATTTGATAGAAGAAGACTATTTGTAAGAAAACTATCTGAGAGGAAAAACAAGGTTTCCATTGAAAGAGATCATGTTCCTGTATCTCAAAAACCTGATAAGTTTTCCGAAAGAGGCAGGAGCCTTATACTCAGGAGCTCAGAAAAGATTAAAGCCGCCCGGGAGAAGCAACGTCCGGTAATTCTTGCTTTTGGGGCCCATACAATAAAAAACGGGATGGCACCCACTCTTATAGCTTTAATCAAGGAAGGGTGGGTAACCCATCTTGCAACAAATGGTGCAGGTATAATCCATGACTGGGAATTTGCATTCCAGGGAGAATCAAGCGAAGATGTGCGGGAAAATGTTAATATCGGACAGTTTGGGATATGGGATGAAACGGGTTTTTATATTAACCTGGCAATAAATGTTGGGGCATATGAAGGATTGGGGTACGGGGAGTCCGTTGGTAAAATGATCTTTCAGGATGGCCTTCATATACCGCAAATCTCCGATCTCCATAACCTTGCCAGGGAAAAAATGGAATCTGACCCGGAACTCTCAGCTGCTGCAATTGATCTGGCCGGAGTAATTGGAAAATTTAATCTTGAGCCGGGCTTTCTGAGTATTCCTCATCCGTATAAGAAATATTCGGTTCAGTCGGCTGCCTACGAACTGAAAATCAATTTCACCAGTCACCCGATGATCGGTTATGATATAATCTATACTCATCCTATGAATTATGGGGCAGCAATTGGCCGAACTGCTCTCAGGGACTTTCTTCTGTACGCTCAAAGTGTCAGCAAGCTTGATCATGGTGTATACCTTTCGATTGGTTCTGCGGTGATGTCTCCCATGATATTTGAGAAATCCCTTTCCATGGCACAGAATGTAGAAATTCAAAATAACAGCCATATTGACAACCATTTCATGTTAATAGTCGATCTTGCTGAATCGGAATGGGACTGGCAGAAAGACGGGGAACCTCCACCCGATAATCCCGCTTATTATTTACGGTTCTGTAAAACCTTTAACAGGATGGGTGGGGAAATGCACTACCTGACAGCAGATAACAGGAACTTCCTGCTTGCACTTTATCAGGAGTTAAAATAGATATTGCAAAAAAAGATTTTATAGTATTTTTTTAAATAAAACATAATAAAAATGGACAAGGCCGAAATAACCGGTTGCCTGGAAGAATCAAGGGAACATCTTGTTAATGAATTGCTGCCCTTTTGGACCAGGCGCCTGAAAGATGAGAGAAACGGTGGATTTATCACCCATTTTGATAAGGAGGGAAAAGATACAGGCGAAGATGAAAAGTCTTTGATTGCACAAACCCGTTGTATTTATACACTTTCATCCGCTCACCGTGCCGGTTATGGAAACGGTAAGCTGGGAGAACTGGCAAGGCACGGGGTTGACTACCTGATTGACAAGATGTGGGATAAAGAATATGGCGGTTTTTTCTGGATGACCGACCGCAAAGGGAATGTTCTGAACGACCAAAAAATAATTTACGGACATAGTTTTGCCCTTTACAGTCTGAGTGAATACACTCTTGCAACAGGTGATGAACGTGGAAGGCATTATGCTGAAGCCATTTTTGACCTGATCCAGAAATACTGTGTGGATTCTATGTATGGAGGTTACTGGGAGATGTTCCTGCGTGACTGGAGTCTTTGCGGACCGGGAAGTAAGGGAGGAGACCGTAAAACCCTTGATGTGCATATGCACCTTATGGAAGCTTTTACCACTCTCTATGAGTGTACGGGAATGGATGTTCATCGGAGAAAACTGCTTGAGGTCATAGATATCTTGTTCAAACGAATTGTTCATCCCGAATATAAGACCGGTATACCCCAGTTTTACGGGGACTGGTCAGTAGCGCCGCAGATTAAGTTTGATATAATCTGGGGATGGGACCGTTTTTCTGAAGAGGGGCAGAAAGGCAATGCCACCGATAATACCTGTTACGGACATAATGCGGAGTTTGCATGGTTGCTTTTACATGCTCTTGAAATATTGAAGGCAGATCCTGATAATTACAGTAAGGAGCTTAGAATTATTTTTGATCATACTGTAGATAATGGCATAGATACGGAGTTTGGCGGAGTTTATGTCGAGGGTCCTCACTCCGGGGGAGTTTACGATAAGGAGAAGGAGTTCTGGCAGCAGGCAGAGGTTTTAATTGGTATGCTGGATGCTTATCTTATGTTTGGTGACAAAAAATACTGGGACGCTTACAAAAATGTACATCGTTTCGTATTTGACAAAGTTGTTAACAAAGAGGTGGGAGAGTGGTATCCGTTACTTTCCCGGCGGGGAGAACCGATATGGACCCATATGGGACATTCCTGGAAAATAAATTACCATACTGTAAGAGCTATGATCCAGAGTATACAAAGATTGGAGAAAATAACCTAACATAACATAACTGTTACCGGTCGATATGAAACTTATCCTTACTTCCCTGGATTATCTTGTTATCACTTTCGTGATATTTGGAAGCCTTGCCTTTGGTCTTTACATGGCTTACATCAAAAAAGCCGGGGCAACAAGTGCCAATTATTTTCTTGGAGGACGATCCATTAAATGGCCTATTATCGGGGCGTCTCTTTTTGCAACCAATATCGGCGCTGAACACCTTGTTGGTCTTTCCGGTGATTCCTATCGCTATGGACTTTCTGCGGGAAGTGTTGAGCTTACAACAGCCATAACCCTCGGGTTTGCATGTGCCATATTATTCCCTTATTATCTGAAGAATAAGATTTACACTATTCCTGAATTCCTGGAATTACGTTATAACCGCCGGGCAAGAACCCTGTTCTCCGGTCTTATGCTCATAATAAGTGTAATGACCAAGCTGGCTTTTACACTTTTTGCCGGAGCGCTTGTACTGAACAGCATCCTTGGTTATGGTGTAATGACAACTGTTTTATTTATTGGTGTTACAGTGGCAATATTTACTATTATAGGGGGATTTACAGCAGTTGCCTATACCGATACCATACAGGTTGTAATAATTCTTGTTGGCACCTCTATAATGTTGTTTATTGGTCTTGACAGAGTAGGCGGGTTTGGAGAATTAATGAACCAGGTGCCGGATATGATGACTATTGCAAAACCATATGATGATCCTGTTTATCCTTTCTGGGGAATCCTGGCAACAGCATTCTACGCAGGGATATTCTACTGGGGTATTGACCAGGTAAATGTACAGCGAACTCTCGCCACGCCGGATCTAAATAATGCACGCTGGGGTTCAATGTTTGCGGTTTTCCTTAAGCTTTTCCCGGTTTTTTTATTTGCATTGCCCGGAGTGATAGCGTTTGCACTGTTTCCTGATGTGCTGAAGGGAGATGATACCAGGCTGACCTTTGTCCTTCTTCTTAATGAGTTATTGCCTGCCGGGTTGCGTGGTCTCCTGGTGGCATCCCTGATGGCAGCTATTGTAACTTCACTTACTTCTGTTCTGAACTCTGTTTCTACACTTGTGGTAAGGGATTTTATTCTGGAAGCCAAACCGGATATGTCTGAGACAGCGCAGGTTTCTCTTGGCAGAATGATCATTGTTCCAATAACCTTGCTGGGTATCGGAGCGGCCTATCTGGTTTATACCAGTGAGGAAGGCCTGTTTAAGTATCTTCAGACTATATCGGCTTACCTTGTAATACCTGTTTTCCCGGCTATCTTTTTCGGGATTGTAAGTAAAAAGGTTACCCTTAAAGGTGCAGCCGCCTCTGTTATTGTAGGTGTTATTCTTGCCTCGGTTTTTGTAACTGACCAGCTCATAGGACCGGAGGCCGGCTCAAAGATATTTTCATTTCTGCATCACCCGCTGACCCTTAATTTTGGTTACCGTGGTTTATATGCTGAGATAATAATCACTTTTGTATTGTTTGCTGTATCGGCCTTTACGACAAAAACTGCACCGGAAAAGCTTGAGAAAACCACAATAAACTGGTCGGGGCGAATACCAAAATTCGAGGGTATAACCGACTGGAGGCTCCATCTTTTTATTCTTTCAGGGATTACCGTTTTTCTTTATGTGTGGCTGAGCTGATATTATAAACTATGAAATTGTGTTGAAGGAGTGTAATAACTGGTTTAACATCTGCCCCCAATGAAACTCATCAGGATTGCTGTAACTCTTTTAAAATACCTTGTTATCCTTTTCTTTGGAGTTCTGGCAATCTTGCTGGTTGTGCTTTTTGCTCCCGGAATATGGCGTAACCTGGTGACTTATCCTCAAATGGACCGGCATGTTTATGAATTTAACGAGCTCCGGAAAGAACCGCCGGGCATGACGCACCTCAATACATACCGGGGGGTGATGCACGTACATAGTTACTGGTCTCACGATAGTGAGGGAACATTGCATGATTTGGTTCCGGCTGCTAAACATGCCGGAATTGACTTTATTTTCCTGACCGATCATCCCCGGCATGATCTGGATACATTTCCCCGCGGATACAAAGGATATTATGATGGAGTGCTAATTGAACCCGGCAGTGAAAAACATGGATTTGCCATCTGGCCGCTGGATTCCGTTGTAATAGACTGGAGAGAAGATAACGACTCGGTTGCCAGCAAAATATTATCTGATGGCGGACTGGTCTTTTATGCTCATCCCGAAGAACCCCGCAACTGGGCAAGCCCTTATTATCAAGGCATGGAGATCTATAATTTTCATGCCGATACAAAAGACGAGTCTCTTGCTCCTCATATTGCCAATTTTTTGGTGAACGGAAAAAAGTACAGGCACTGGGCTTTGCGCGAAATGTTTGATAAGCAGGTTGATATACTTGCCCGTTGGGACTCCCTGAATACCCGACGACAGATTATTGGCTTTTCAGCTGTGGATACACACGAAAACCAGAATTTCAGGGCAAGGAAATTAGACGATGGCCGGATAGAATGGGTGGGTCCCAACGCCAAACCATTCGACACAGTAGAAATAACTTTTTGGAACAGGTGGCTTTTTAATGAGCCCGATGAAAACGGCTGGGTTTTCAAACTTATGATTGACACCTACAAGTCCGGGTTTAATTACATTACCAATTATGTTCTGGCTGATACCCTGACCACGTCATCTCTGGCTGAGAGTATTAGAAAAGGTCATCTCTACACAGCCTTTAAAAGTCTCGGAGATGCCAAAGGGTTCCTTTTCTGTGCCAGTAATTCAGATAATGAGATAAGTGGAATCCTGGGCGATTCGCTTCTATTGGATCAGACTGCATCGTTAAAGGCATTTTCTCCGCTCCCCGGTCGTTTTAAACTTATTCATGATGGTAATCCAATAGATTTTCCTGCCGCTCACACTTATGAATATACCTGGGATGGACCCCTGGAGAAGGGAGCTTACCGTGTTGAGGTGCATATTGACCTGAAGGGAGACCTTATTCCCTGGTTATACACCAATCCAATCTATATCTATTAAAATCTGGGTTCCTTGTAATTAATTGTATTAAACTGACTTTTCCAATAAACAGTAAATTATATTCTATTATGATGGCAGGAAAGAGATTAAAGAGGTGGCTCCGGTATTTTCTTATTGCCCTTGGAGTGCTTTTTCTTATCTACTATTTTGGTTTTGAACTCCCTGTCCGCGGCACTCCTTTTAATGCCCAGAGGCATGGTAACCCCCCTCTCACACCTGCCTGGGCACTGGAATGCTGGTTGTGGGAGGATGATGAAAACACTGCCGAAAGGGTGGATTACCTGCTTGAAGGTTATGCGAGACATGATATACCTGTTCGTACAATTCTTCTGGATAGCCCATGGAGCATGCGTTACAATGATTTTGAGGTTGATACAGTTCTGTATCCTGATCCTGAGGAGTGGTTCGGAAAGTTAAAGGATGAAGGATACCGGGTTGTGCTCTGGATGACCACCATGGTTAACAGCAGGAACAAAGACACCCGTATAAGAGATTCGGAGGATTGGTATAACCATGCACGTGATAACGGTTTTCTTGCCGGCAGAGGTGGCCAGGTCAGATGGTGGAAAGGCAGAGGAGGCTTTATTGATTACACTAATCCTGATGCAATGCAGTGGTGGCGGGGTATGCAACAACAGGTTCTGGATCTGGGAATCGACGGATGGAAACTCGATGGTACTGCAACTTTTTTTTCTTCAAGAATTGGTCCCATTCCTCTGTTCTATAAAAACACCCACAAAGGAATAATGACAGCAAGGAAATATATGGATCATTTTTACCGGGATGAATATCATCACGGCCTAACCCGGAACCCTGAGTTTATAACGCTGTCAAGGGCTATTGACCGGTGGTATCACCCTGAGGGATTTGCTCCCATTGATGCGGCACCGGTTACATGGGTTGGCGATCAGACACATACATGGGAGTCAACCGGTCAAATGTCTGAAGAGGATAAGGGGAACACTGATATTTCGATGGGGAAAATTGATGGAATAGAGTTGGCAATTAAGAATATAATGGCCAGTGCCAGCCTGGGATACAACATAATTGGTTCCGATGTTGCCGGTTTTTCCGGCAGGACCATTCCCCCCAGGTTATATATCCGGTGGGCCCAGTTTTCAGCGTTTTGCGGACTGTTTCTGAATGGTGGCCATGGTGAGCGGGCTCTCTGGAACCGTTCAGAACAGGAGCTTGAGGTCATACGTAAATTTTCCTGGCTTCATACCGAGCTGATCCCATACATTTACACATATGTTGTTAATGCTCACCATGGCGGAGAAGTTCTTCAGCGTCCTCTGAAAAGGGGGAAGTACCATTACATGTTTGGCGATCATTTCCTGGTAGCACCCATTTACAGGGATCAGCTTGAAAATTCGATAAGCCTGCCGGAGGGTAAATGGAGATATTTTTTTGACGACAAAGAGGTTATCGAGGGGCCGGCGACCTTAACCAGGGAGTTTCCCCTGGATGAATTTTCTGTTTATATTCGTGAGGGCGCGATTGTGCCTATGAACATTACCAGAGATTACACAGGAATTGGTGATAAGAACTCAGAAGGTTACTTAACGCTGTTGATTTACCCGGAGGAGAGAAGTACTTTTACGGTCCATCATCCCGATGAAAGTGGCAGCACCAGGGTTTTAGTTGAAAATGACCCTCAGACAATCAATATTTCCCTTGAAGGTATGAACAAGCCGCATATACTGACTGTTAACCTTGCAGCACCACCTGAAAGGGTTGAACTGGACGGCTTTGTCCTTTCAGACACGGAGAATTATACTTTCGACAGTAACAAGAATAAACTTATCATCAGAACCGGCAGGTACTCAACCGGGAGATATATGATTTTTAAATAATTTAACAATTTATAGTAATTGTGAGACATATACTTCAGGAGTTTTAGGCTAACTTTAGCACCGGAAAATGCCAGGAAACAGCATTTGTACAAACAATTACTTTTTATCAATATCATTAATTCAATCTTGAAATGAAAACAAAATCTTTATTGATACTGGTTGTATTATTTTATTCAGTCCTGCAATTAGATGCACAAACATTTAAAGCGGGGGCCGCTCTTAGAGTGATCACCCCGGAGAATCTGATCCCTATTTCCGGGGGTGCGGGGATGCCGACCATGTCCGTTGGGAAAAAGGGAGATCTTTTTGTGAGGGCGCTTGTTATGGAAAAGGGTGAAACAAGGATTGCCATTGTAGGTATTGATAATCTCGGGTGGCCGGCTCAGCTGGGCGACCGCTCAAGGGA
Organism: Bacteroidales bacterium; assembly: GCA_007132225.1. Taxonomy (GTDB): domain Bacteria; phylum Bacteroidota; class Bacteroidia; order Bacteroidales; family PUMT01; genus PXAP01. The sequence continues at coordinate 22,744 of SLPB01000117.1, forward strand.
ACTGATCAAAGGCATTCCGCATGAAAATATATTGATTGGTGCTACACATACCCATAGTGCCCCTGAGGCTTATGGATTTACTGATGAAAACGGCAATACGGGCGCCGATTTGGAATATCTAGACTGGTGTGTTAAGCAGATTGCAGATGCTGTAAACGAAGCAGTTGCCAACCTGGAGCCTGCCTCTTTGAAAACCGCGGTTGGTGAAGCCAAAGGGGAGATTGCCTATAATTTTTATGCTCCACAACTATATGATCCTCGCATGGGTGTGATCCAGACCATTGCCACTTCCGGGAAAAACAAGGGAAAAACCATTGCAACATTGGTTAATTATGCTAATCATCCCGAGATTCTTGGTACCAGAAGACAAGTTATCAGCCCCGATTTCTGCGGACCTCTTTATGACCGGATTGAATCGAAAACCGGCGGGATTGCCATTTATATGAACGGTGCACTGGGGGGCATGATCACTGCCGATAACCGCAGACAAGAAGGAAACGAACTAAGCGACTACTGGGATGAATGTGTCCGGATCGGAAACCTGATGGCAGACGAAGCCTTGCGGATAATTGAATCTGCTCCCGTTGAGACAAACCCCCAAATTTTCTGCACTTCCAAAGTCATCCAGTTTCCGATTGAATCGAAAGAAATGCAGCATATATTCAAGAATTCACCCATCATAGACGGGGCCGGACAAAACAATGACTTCAGTGTAATTTCAACCCGGTTAAACCTTCTCAATATTGGAGATGCACAGGTAATTACTGCTCCCGGGGAAGCTTTGCCCAACATTGGTTATTATCTGAGGCGGCATATGAAGACCGAAAAATCTTTCTTTTTTGGTCTTACCCACGATTCTTTCGGGTATCTGCTCGTCAAAGAAGATTTTAACAGTTTTAAAAGATACGATTACATCAGCCGAACCTCGCTTGGCGAGATGACCGGTGAGATTTATGTCCGGGAAGCCATGAAGCTGATCGAAGAGTCCCCGGCGCCGGTCAAATAGTTAATGTTTTTCTACCGCCCCGGTTCTTGCTTTAAATGAGCCAAAAAGGAATGGTATCATTGGCCACCTGTTTGCTGGAAAATACCCGGCTCTCTTCTATTCTCACCAGGTGCTCCTGTAAGATCATCCCCCAGGTCCGCCCGGGCTTCGGATGCAACTTTTTCAAGAGTACCTGCGATTTCCGGATAATATTCAATAAGATTATATCGCTCACCCGGATCACGACGCAAATCATAAAGCCCTTTTTCGAACATGTGATTTCTGTCTACCTGTCCGGGCATTCCATCTCTCCCGGGCTCAAAACTCCCATAGGTAATACCGGGGTGGGCAAAAACCAGTTTCCAGTCATCTTTCCTGACGGCCTGTAAATTATTGTTTCCGTAATAATAATAGAATGTATTACGCGGATTGGCATCAAAGTCTCCATGTAAAAGTGGCAGAATATTTATTCCATCAATTTTATTCTCCGGAAGGGGAGACCGGGCAATAGATGCTATGGTTGGCAGTAAATCAATGGCTGATACAATATTATTGCAAACAGTTCCCCGGGGAATAACTCCTTCCCACATCATCAGGGCTGGAACCCTCTGCCCGCCTTCAAAGGTGCCTCCCTTGCCTTCACGTAATCCGCCAGCACTGCCCGCATGATTTCCGTAGTTTAACCACGGGCCGTTATCCGAAGTGAAAATAACCAGGGTGTTGCCTGCAAGTCCAAGTTCGTCCAAAGTGTTGACTATTCTGCCCACGCTCCAGTCTATTTCCATCATAACATCACCATAGAGGCCCTGTTTGGATTTTCCTTTAAACTTATCAGAAACAAACAGGGGAACGTGCGGTTGAGGGTGGGCCAGATATATAAAGAAGGGCTGGTCCTTATTTCGCTCAATAAAACCGATTGTCCTTTCAGTAAACTCCGTGGTAAACTGCTCCTGATCTTCCGGAGTCACTCCTTCATTAACGATATTTTCATTTTCATATAAGGGCAGGCCGGAATAATATTCGCCTGCTGTAGGGTGGAAAGGCCACATATCATTTGAATAAGGTATTCCATAGAATTCATCAAACCCATGACTCCCGGGGAGAAACTGTGGTTGATGTCCGAGATGCCATTTACCATATATGGCCGTGGCATATCCTTTATTCTTAAGCAGTGAAGCAATTGTCTCTTCATTTTCATTTAATCCGTGGGTTGAGTTTGGTCCTGCATTTTTCCCAAATCCAATACGGCTGGGATAACATCCTGTCATAAGGCCGGCACGGGAGGGACTGCATACTGCCTGTGGAGCATAGAAATGGGTAAAGAACATGCCTTCGCCTGCCATATGGTCAAGATTGGGAGTATCGTATCCATAAGCTCCGGTAATTGCGAGATCACCATATCCCATATCATCTACATATATCAAAACAATGTTGGGTAATTCATCCGATGAGGATTTATCAGAGTTATTCTCACATGATGGTGATGCAATAATCGAAGCAAAACTTAGTCCGATTGGTATACTCAATTTCATAAGAAAATATTTAAATTAAACCATTCAAATGTTATTTATATGAAAATGTTTCCGGATTTTATTTTTCACCATTATATAACGGTAAAGTAGATTTCAGCATCTCTGAATTTTAACTCATTATCTTTATAATTCTCCAAAATAAGATAGAGTCTGCGTCCTTTCTTTGCATTATCAGGTATTTGAAAATTTACAGGATAGCCAATATTATATCCCGGCTGGATGGTCAATGGGATATAATCTCCTTTCAGGGCTATTTCCCCTTCCGGAGAATCCCATCTTGCTTCCCACCGCAAAACTACCTCCTCACCTTTTAAATCATTGTTGAAAATTCGCAATGTGCGCTGCACTTTTCCTGAGGGTTTAACATGAGGTAAGTTTACGGGCCATTTCACCTGACCTGGTTCTGGCTGAATAACTTCCTGGTTTTCCCAGCTGGATGCACTGGGATGCCGGTCAACCGGGATCGGGTTGCTCTTCAATACTTCCTCATCTAATACCAGGAAAGGATTTAATGCCTTTTGAACAAACTGCACAATAGGAGAACCCCATCCATCAATATTATCTTTGCGGTCGGGATGACGATTTTCTTTCCAGCCGTGTTCTTCCCAACTCATTCCTTCTAAAAAGTTTGGCCAATAATTAATCCAGCTCCAGGGGGCAAAATAACTCCAGTTATTCATGCGTAGTGTCATAGCACCCACAGCAAAGGGAGCCA
>SLPB01000028.1 GCA_007132225.1 Bacteroidales bacterium
GATACAGCAAGGTCCAGTCTTCCATTCTTATTGAAATCTGCAGCAAATCCCTGAGCACCTGAATTGACAGTAAGCGCAGTACGATCATTAATATTAAATCCATCCTTGCTTCCCCAATAAAAATAGGATGGCAAATAGTCACGGGTATTGACTCCGTGGTAATGCGGGAGAAAAATATCCAGATATCCATCTTCATCAAAATCCGCCACCACCGGCCCAAGAGCGGCAAAACCAGGAAGCCATTGTGAATTTGCATGGTTGAACCCCTCAGGGCTACCCCAGAATATGTAAGTCCCCATATCAAATTCCCGGTTATTTGCTATATCATTGTATGAGCAGGCAATAATGTCAAGCCATCCGTCTCCATTAAGATCAGCAGTTTTGATGTCACCAACGGCAGGTGCATCCAATTGAACCTGCCGGTTGTAGTCAAAACCTTCTTCACTTCCATAAAAAATTCTAACGCCAACTTCATTATATGAATTAACAGCTATATCAAGCCACCCGTCTTTATCGTAGTCAGCCAGCTGGATTCCTAAAGATCTGCCCGGACAGGGAATTGTTTCGCGATTATCACGTGTGAATCCCTTTGGTCCGCCATAATAGATAATTACACTGGATTCAAAACCGTAGGGTTCATATGAACCGAGAACCAGGTCGAGATAACCATTCTTGTTAAGATCAGCAACATTGCTTGATCCAAGAAAGTATTCATTCAATACCGTTCGACCTTCTTCACTAAAGTCAATTCCATCAGCGCTACCCCAAAATATGTTGGCTCCTGCAAAAGGATCATCCTTCTGTCCATGATGCATCTGATTCAAAAGGACTATATCTGTGTACCCGTTAGCATTTAAATCGGCTGATGTAGCTTCATATCCGCTTCTCATGGGAATTTCAGTCCGATTATCTTCACTAAATCCGTCAGGGCCGCCCCAATAAAGATCTGCAGGCACCCGTTCACCCACAGTACCACCCCGGCTGTTGCAAAAGACAATTTGATCCTTCTTGCCATTATTTCCTGAAACAGTATGAGCATAGATGGCCCCACTGGTATTTATTCCGGTGCTGCCTTTTTCAAATTGCCTGTTACCTTTACCATAATAAATAAAAGAATGGGTTGCAAAATCTGTTCTGCCACGGTTTATGGCAACAGCTATATCTTTGAATCCATCTCCATCAAAGTCTCCAATAGTTGCAGCACCTATATTCATGGCTTCCAGCCTGGAAGACTCATTCCGGGAAAATCCATTTTTACTACCCCACAATATGTGAGCTGCTCTACCCGAGGTTTCTTCATCAGCCCCGCCGTACTCTCCCGCCGGACCAATACGTTGTTCGAAATAGGATAAAACAATGTCATTATGACCGTCTGAATCAATATCACCAATCGAAATATTTGAAGCTTTGTAGGAATCGATTTCCTGAATCCGGCCCCAGGACCTGTTACCTAAAGATGGTATTATATAAAGAAGATCACGACTTGTTCCTACCACGAGATCAATTCTATCATTATTGTTAAGGTCTCCCGAAGCAATGGTAAGTCCGTAACTTCCCGGGGGAAAATTCAAGCTGGAAGTTTCTATATTAACTTCCCCTTCATTTAGCAATGAGCTCCAAAGAAATGTGATGTTGGAATCTTTTCCCAGGATAGCAATATCATCATGTCCGTTCCCATCAAAATCGCCGGAGGTAATACTTACAGCACCGGGCACACCAATATCATGAAATCTTGTATTAAGGTATCCCCTTTTACCTCCCCAGTATATTCGTATAATGTTTCCTGAGGGTTGACCTACTGTCCATGCTTCACTATTTAATGTAACAATATCGGGCCAGCCATCCTGATTAAGGTCGGCAATTGCAACTGCCCTTACCCCGTTTACCGGCAAGGGTCCGGTACTTCGGGAAGCTCTCCAGCCATCTTCGCTGCCGTAAACAAGTGTAAGGAAGTTACGAGGACTTTGGACACCATCGTGATTTGGAATGAAAATTAAATCCTGGTAGCCGTCAATATTAAGATCAGAAGAAGCCACCTGCAGGCTTCCCTCGTAAGCAATTGTTGATTCTGCAATATCCCTGTCTGGCAGAATCTCTGCAATAGTAGCAGGGAGATTATCAATCTGATCATGAGTATTGGGAAAAAGCAGATCAATATAACCATCGTTGTTATAATCATACCGGTGTATAGTTCGGATTAGACCATCCCGGCTAATATAGATATTTGCTCCGGAGGCATCGAGTGTGCCATCGATAAAATCTTCAAATGTTTCGTCAATCCAGGTTTGGGCTCTGCCGGTTAAAACATTCCCTGTCAAAAATACAGAGCTGATCAAGCTTATTATCAATAGTTTCTTTAAGTGCTTCATGCATGTCAGGATAGTTCTCATAAGTTAATATTTAAATTAAATTATTGGCCTAATGCTTTATACATCGTTAAAATGCCCTGATGGCACGTACCCTTGCTATGTCGCTTTTAAAATAGTAATGCTGACTGACAGAGTAGAAAAGCTGGATCCACCCAAGATTGTCAGTGTACTCATTGGAACTCCAGTAGAATCCGTTACTCTCGAAAGCACTGCCGCCGTTTGCCAATGCTGCTTTGTTCACAGCCGCCCTGCTTTGCCACATCAGGTTCACCTCTTTCCTTGAGGGAAGGTACCAGTCATCATAGGTCTTGCCATTCTCGGTAATTTCCAGCTCATTACAAATGCGGGCAGCGTAAATAATATCCTCATCGCCCATGGCTTCCTGGGCAGCAATGATTATTGCAGTATTTCTTTTCCCTTTGTAAATACCATCTTTATTGGCATATGTATCACCAAATGAACGGGCCCAGATAACTCCGGCAGATTGATCTTCTTTCGCACAAACAAGTCCGTGCTGACCTGTTTCATCAACCCAAAATACAATACCACCATGAGCAAAGTCGCCAATACTATATGTTGATTTTTGAGGTACATGGGCAATTATGGTTGCTGCCAACACTAACCCAGATAAAACAGTAAATATTTTTTTCATTTTTATAGGTTTTTATAACGTTCTCATTATTTAACCGGGAACTTTAAATTCAATTTTTACCCAGGAAGTCATTCAATTCAAGGCCATCCAATAACCAGCTCAAATTAAAAACAGCCACGTTTACTGCTGAATGCGGTCCTTTGGGCCCACCTTCAAAAAGCATATAAATCCTTCCCTCGCCCGGTGTACTGGCCCTTCCAACTCCAAGAACCGAATAGGCAGCCGGTCCGTCATATACCAGCCTTTTAACCGGCCAGGTCTCTCCCCCGTCAAAACTTGCCCATACCGTGCTGCGGATCCTGTTATGACATGGTGTATCAACATTACTGTAGATGAGTATATCCTCGCCCTCCACCGGCAGCCGTATCAGTCCGCCCATCAGTCCAAAGTGCCCGTTAAAATTCATACCCTCAGGCTTCTCGCTTCTGTGGCGCGGTCCGTCGGGAAGAACAGGACTCATACGCAGGTCTTCCCAGTTCTCTCCGCCGTCATATCCGACAGCATAATGAAGATTATGATTAAATTTTTCAGGGTATCTTTTATCGAAATAATGCTTCCTGGAAAAATACAAAAGATTCCCATTTGAAAGCTCGGCAATAGAACCCTCTCCCGTTCCCAAATCAGGAAAAGGTCCGCTTGACTGCCAGGTTTTTCCGTTATCATCACTGTAAATTGCATTACTGTACATAAATAGCTTCCAGGGGAAAACACGGGGATTATCCGTAACCCTCCAGATCCGGGAAGGCAGTAAAAGACGGCCTTTGTATTCGCTGAATTCAAGGGTTATTCCGGGTTGCATGGCCCAGAGAACCAGGGGAACACCATCGGGAGTTCCGTGCATCATAGTATTTGGGAGTATCTCAATCTCTTCACGAATCCAGTTCTGACCAAAATCCTCACTTTTCCACATGTACCCATTTGGATGAATCATCAGGATTTCACCATTATTTTCATTAAAAACTGCATTGGATCCGGATACGCCGTCCCCTATTTTACGTGATTCACCCCAGGTTTGACCACCGTCATTGCTCTGCCTTAGATGATTACGGTGAAATGCAAGTATTGCACCATCAGGAGTGGTGATGATATTTCTTCCACCTCTTCCTTCAAACAGTTCTTCCATCATAAAAACAGGCTCGCCCATAAACTTTTCAACAGAATGATACTGATTGCCGGTCAGCGCTTTTAAATCGTTCTGGCAATAACCTGCAAAAACAGAAATGGAAAAAAATGCAAGAGTAGTTAAAAGATTTTTTTTCATATTTTAATCATTTGATTATTAATTGTTAGATAGAATTCATTAATAAATATCAAGGGGAAAGGTTTATTTAACAACTTTATGTAGTACATAATTCATTACAAACATAAATCAATAATTGATAATTACAAAGAAAAAAAAATCTACATTTGTAACAGCTGTAAGCTGATCTCAAAACTTTTGCAATTAACCAAAATACTAACTCTTAAAATTACAGTTATGACAGAAGTTAGAAAAATTATTCTGGAAGATCATGAAATGCCAACTCAGTGGTATAACCTTGCAGCAGATATAGATGTTCCTCCTTATATGAGCCCTGAAGGAGCAGTGCCCCCGGAAGCGTGGGCCCCAGTTTTTCCGATGAACCTGGTTGAACAGGAATACAGTAAAGAGAGATGGATTGATATTCCCGAAGGGGTCCAGGAACTATTAAAACTTTGGAGGCCTTCCCCTTTACACAGGGCCTTTAACCTTGAAAAAGCGCTGGGGACACCGGCAAAAATATATTATAAAAATGAAAGTGTATCCCCTGCAGGAAGTCACAAACCAAATACCGCTGTTGCCCAGGCATGGTATAACAAAAAATTCGGGATCAAGAAGTTAACTACCGAAACCGGAGCCGGACAGTGGGGAAGCGCCCTCTCTTTTGCCTGTGCCCTGGTTGATCTTGAATGTAAAGTCTTCATGGTCCGAATCAGCTTTGACCAGAAGCCTTTCCGCAAACTAATGATGCAGACATGGGGAGGCAGATGCGTTGCAAGTCCAAGTCAGGAAACCAAAGCAGGACGGGCAATGCTTGAAAAAGATCCCGACACACCAGGCAGCCTTGGCATGGCCATAAGTGAGGCAATTGAAGCAGCAGTAACCGATCCAACAGGTGAAACAAGATACTCCCTGGGCAGTGTCACGAACTTCGTGTGTCTGCACCAAACAATCATCGGACTGGAAACAAAAAAACAGTTAAAAAAAGCCGGTATTAAAAAACCTGATATAATTATTGGCTGCGCGGGAGGAGGCAGTAATTTTGCCGGACTCTCATTCCCGTTCGTCTATGACAAAATTCACGGAGCAGATATAGAGATAATTCCTGTGGAACCTTACTCATGTCCGACCCTGACAAAAGGGCCCTATGTATACGACCATGGTGACTCGGCAAAAATGGTGCCACTGGTTGCAATGTTTTCTTTAGGCCACAATTTTGTACCTCCTCCCATTCACGCCGGGGGATTAAGGTATCATGGGATGTCGCCCCTGGTAAGCAAGGCTGTTATAGACGGCTTAATGACACCTAAGGCCCTTCATCAGCTGGAGTGTTATAAAGCAGGCTTACTGTTCGCTAAAACCGAAGGCATCATACCGGCCCCAGAAACAACACATGCCATTGCTGAGGCAATAATACAGGCTAAGAAAGCAAAAGAGGAAGGAAAAGAGAAGGTAATAGTCTTCAATTTCAGCGGTCACGGATTAATGGACCTGGCAGGGTATGACAAATATCTCGCCGGCCAGTTATCCGATTACAAACTGCCCGATGAAACTATCAGGGAAAACCTGAAGGAAATAGAAGATTATCCAAAACCTCAGTACTGACCTTTTTACATCATATGCACATTTAACCTTTTGTTCCCCTGTCTGTAATTAATTCTGGCAGGCGAAGGATTACAAAAGTCAACATCCTTTTCGGGCAAAACTGCATACAAATGATTCATTACAGGCATAATGCCCGCCTGATTGTTTATAACAAAATAGGATGCAGTCCATAACAAAATTTTATTAATTAAAAAAAAAAGCTGACCTTTGCCATTGTAGCAACCAAATTAATTAAATGATGACCCGTATTTTATCATTCGCTACCAGCGATATTGCACCAGTAGACACGAGCAGCCTTGTTGACAAAGTTGAATTAGCTATAATAGATTACCTGATTGAAAAAAACCTGAAGCCCGGCGATATGATTCCTAAAGAGATGGAACTTTCAAAATCATTGGGGGTAAGCCGGACCGTAGTGAGGGAGTCTTTAAATCGCCTGAAAACCCTTGGTCTGATAGAATCAGTCAAACACAAGGGTACGGTTATCAGAAGCCCCGACTTGCTAACTTTCCTTAAAAAAAGTATGATCCCCGGAATTTTAACCCGGGGCACCCTGCTTGATATATTCGAATTCCGCCTTGCTCTGGAAATCGGGATGGCAGACCTGGTTTTTATGCGTAAAAAACCAGGTGATATAGATGAACTTTATGATATTGTAAGCAAAGAACCCGTATCTACCAATTCGGTTTTATTTGACGCTGATCATGAAATCAAGTTTCATGGTAAACTTTACGAAATATCGGGAAACACTACAGTTATGGAGTTTCAAACTCTTTTGCTGCCAATGTTCAGATATATCTACGAAAATAAAATAATTCCCAGGCCCGAAAAAAGAATCAGACATGTCTCTCACAGGCAACTGGTCGATACGCTCAGGGATCAAACGCCGGAGGCTTTCAGAAATGCCATGAGGCTGCATCTTGATAATCACTTTCAGAGAATTGCTTCAGATGATTATGATAAAAGAACCTCTGAAAAATAAACCCTTTTAAGTCTGGGTAAAACTGCTATCCAAAATTAAAAAAAGCAGGTGTCACCTGCCCCGGTAAAGATAAAGCGGCCCCGTAAATTCATACTCAATATCATCCCAGCCCACACCGGTTACTAAATAGAAATATACACCCGGTGATGCAAGTTTACCGTCAACCTTTCCGTCCCACCCCCGGGAAGGATCAGTCCACTCATACACTCTCCTTCCATTACGGTTGTATATCACGCCATTAAAATCCTTTAACGATACCGACCTGACCATAAAAACATTATTGTATTCATCGCCCCCGGGGGAAAATACATTGGGGACCTCAAGCTGGGAGGGATATACCCTGATTGGTTCGGAATACATCAGGGAATCTTCGCATAAGGATGGAGATATGGTTCTTAGCAGGACATAATATTCTCCGGGTATATTATAGGTATGCACCGGATCTGTTGTAAAGCCGCCTGGAATTCCCAATTCAAAATCTCCGGGCTGATAGTCAAAATACCATTCATACTCAGCAGCATTTTGGGATTCACCTGCATCAAAACCAACCTCCAGGGGAGCTCCTCCCTCGCCGGGCTGAAGGGTAAAAACAGCATGCGTTGTAACCGGATCCTCAGTAACAGTATCGCTGGCCTGGCAAGAGTGATAATTAATGGTGAGTTTATATTCTGTTTTCACCGAAGGAGGATTCCAGATGCGTGGATCAAGCCGGTTTGCTATCCCGGAAGCCAGGGAGGGATCTGCCAGCCAGTTAAATGTAAAACTTCCTGACAATGTGTTAATCTCATTGGATTGAGGATGATAATAGAAAAAAGTGTCAACCTCCACAACTCCCTTAAGATCCAAAACCTGGCAGTCATGCCTTACCACCTGTGCTTTAACACCGGGGTTATTAACAAATAACCAGGCCCGGAAAAGAGTGTCCAGGCCACTGGCGTTGCTGATCCTTACCTGGTAGCCGCCACTTTCAAGTCCTGAAACCTGGGAGCTCCTTCCCGTATCTGTCGTAAATGGTGCACCAAAACCGGGAACAAGAGGGTCGTAAACTGCCCATTCAAAAACCAGATCTCCCGGCACTTCATCCAGAGATGCGGAAAGATTACCATTTTCCCTGCAGAAGATATATATATTATCTCTTAGTGTGATATCCGGATACTCAATAAAATAATCGGTAACTTCCACCGTTGCATACCCGGATGAATTTATCTGGGCAACAGATGAAAAAGTCATTATCCTGCAGGCCACCAGGATGCAAACCATAATCCTTAAGCCAAACTGCGAGAAATCATACATAAAACAGCTTCCATTTTCTTTGCTCAAAAATATCAATTCTTTTGCAAACCTCAATATGTTGATAAAATGCTGAACGCTTAAGTTGGTGAAACGAAAGTAACAGGGTAATTTTACGCAGATTTTTGTATAAAACAAATCAAAAACGGAAAATAAAAGTGGTAGAATTTCTAAAGGATCTGAATCAGGCACAACAGGAGGCAGTAAAAGAGATAAATGGACCGGGACTCATTATAGCCGGGGCCGGCTCAGGAAAAACCAGGGTGCTTACCTATCGTATTGCCTGGCTTTTGTCACAGGGAGTTCCTGCCTCAAACATACTGGCACTGACCTTCACCAATAAAGCTGCAAGCGAAATGAAAGACCGGATAGCAAAGCTTGTAGGTTATGAGGCTGCAAGGTACTTATGGATGGGTACATTCCACTCAGTTTTTGCAAAAATACTGAGGTTTGAGGCTGACCATACCGGCTACACATCTAATTTCACCATCTATGATACCGCTGACTCCAGAAACGTAATAAAGAGCATTATAAAGGAACTGATGCTCGATGAGCAGATATATAAGCCCAAAGAAATTTTTGGTCGTATTTCCTCGGCCAAAAATAATTTAATCAGTGCCGGGTCATATGCATCCAACGCCGCGGCTATAGCCGAAGATTCCAGAAACCGTAAACCACGTATAGCGGACATATTCCGGATGTACCAGAAACGATGTCATGCGGCAGATGCAATGGATTTTGATGACCTTCTGCTGAATACAAACATACTTTTCAGAGATTCTCCTGAAGTACTTAGCAAGTACCAGGAACGGTTCCGCTATATCCTGGTGGATGAATACCAGGATACAAATTACGCACAATACCTTATTGTGTCGAAACTGGCAGCCGGACACAAGAACATCAGCGTGGTAGGGGATGATGCTCAAAGTATATATTCCTTCCGGGGCGCACGAATAGAGAATATTTTAAATTTTAAAACCGATTACCCGGACCATAGAATATTCAAGCTGGAACAGAACTACCGGTCCACGAAAACCATCGTAAATGCTGCCAACAGCCTTATTGCCAAAAACAAGGGGCAGATACCCAAAAAAGTATGGTCGGCAAATGCCCCTGGAGAAAAAATAAAGGTACTGGAATGCGCCACAGATATTGAAGAGGGAGCAACTATTGCAAAATCGGTAGTTGAAAAAAGAGATACCCTGGGATGTGATTATTCATCCTTCGGCGTATTGTACAGAACAAATGCACAGTCACGGATATTTGAAGAAGCTTTCCGCCGAAAGGGAATACCATATAAAGTATATGGCAGTCTTTCATTTTACCAGCGAAAGGAGATTAAAGATATCCTGGCCTATTTCAGGTTTACAGTAAACAAACGAGACAGCGAAGCATTCTTAAGGATAATCAATTATCCTGCCAGGGGCCTGGGCAAAACGACAACCGACAAACTCGTCAGTTACTCAAATGATTCAGGCCTTACCCCATGGGAGATAATAGTGAACATACAGGAACACCAGTCCGCTCTCAACATTAACAAGGGAACAATATCAAAGTTATCCGTTTTCGTGAAACTCATAAAAGGGTTCTCCGAATTGGTTCCAAACGAAGATGCCTGGCAGGCGGCAATCCATATTGCCTCAGCTTCCGGAATACTTAAAGATCTTTTTGACCCTAAATCAACTGAAAATATCGCGAAGTACGAGAATATACAAGAGTTGCTAAATGCTGTCAAAGAGTTTACCACCCAGCAGACCGAACTTGGAGAAAGCACTTCACTTGGTGATTTTTTACAAAATGTATCCCTGCTGACAGATGCAGACACTGAAAAACCCGACGATCATGATAAGGTGACTATTATGACCATACATTCTGCCAAAGGGCTTGAATTTGATCATGTATACGCTGTGGGCCTTGAAGAGGAACTGTTTCCAAATCGCTTTGCAGCAGCCTCCCAGCAGGAACTTGAAGAAGAACGGAGGCTTTTTTACGTTGCACTTACCAGGGCAGGCATCTCTGCAACCCTTTCCTATGCAAAAACCAGGTACAGATGGGGAGTCCCCTCAATGTGCAGGCCAAGCAGATTCATTTCAGAGATAGATCCTCTTTTCATGGACTTTCCCGATCAGGAATTTTCACCCCAGGATAATTCTACAGATAACAGCAGGCATAAACCGGTATCAGGGCGAAAATCGAATTTTAAGGAAAAACAACAAAAATATAACACCTCTGGCCCGGGCAATATTAACCGCAAGGATTCCGGAAACAATACAACAGTAAGTTCAAAATCAAAACCTATCCGGGGTGGCAAGTTTATTAGCCTTGGGAAGTCCGGGGTTAAGAGTCACGAGCATGCAGAAAGTGATAATATAAGCAACAACTCTGAATTTCAACCAGGAATGAGAGTGAAACACGAGCGTTTCGGCGAGGGTGAAATAATCAGCATAGAAGGCAGCGCCCCAAATAACAAAGCAACGGTGTCATTTATATCCTCGGGCCAGAAACAACTGCTGCTCAAATTTGCAAAACTGACAATTATAACTGCTGAATAACAGGTTGCCAGATTAACCGGCAAAAATCAATTTTTAATCAGATATTTAGTAACTTTGCAAAAAACTAACAGTTAATAACTAACTACATAAGGCAACAATCCAATGGCAGAAGAGAAAGAACCTATCACCGAAGATTATAACACCTTAAGGGAAAAAATGGCTATCCCTGAATATGGAAGGAATATTCATAAGATGGTTAAACATATTACAACCATCGAGGACAGGGAAGAGCGTAATAAAGCCGCAAGGACCATTATTTCAATAATGGGTAATATGAATCCCCATCTCAGGGATATTAATGATTTTAAGCACAAATTATGGGATCATCTTGCAATTATTTCAGATTTCAAACTGGATATTGATTCTCCTTATGAACCGCCTGCAATATCCACTCTTACTGAAAAACCCGCACCGGTGCCTTACCATACCTACCCGATAAAATACAAGCATTACGGAAGAATACTGGAACAGATGATAAAGTCTGCTACTGAGATGGAAGAGGGTGAAAAGAAAGAAGCTCTTATACACCTTATTGCCAACCATATGAAAAAATCCTACCTCACATGGAACAAGAATCTGGTTTCCGATGAAATAATCTTTAAAGATCTGCGGGAGCTTTCCGGCGGACTTATAGACAGAGGCACAGACATCAAGCTATCAGAATCCAGGGAATTTACATCACGAATTAAGAAAAAGAAAACCCCAAGAAAATTCAATCCCAAGCACGGTCAGAGATAACCCGGCTTTTCCGTTTAATCATTAATTGTAAACATCACAAAATATAATATCCGCTCAGCCTGACTTTTTACTATAAATCATAATTCATTAATTATGGCGTCATTCGAGATCCAGGGTGGTTACCCCCTTAAAGGCGATCTGACCGCACAGGGTGCCAAAAACGAGGCATTGCAAATCATCTCCGCAACTCTGCTTACATCCGAAAAAGTTAAAATTAGCAACATCCCTGAAATACTGGATGTAATGAGGCTTATTGAATTATTGCAGCATCTGGGGGTTAGCATTAATAAAACAGGAGAATGCGAATATGAATTCCAGGCTGACCAGGTAGTTCCCGAATATCTTCTGACTGATGATTTCAGGAACAGGGCCTCAGGACTCCGGGGGTCAGTAATGATCATAGGACCTCTTCTGGCAAGATTCGGGAAAGCCTATATGCCAAAGCCAGGCGGAGATAAGATCGGCCGCCGCAGACTGGATACACATTTTTTCGGATTTATTAAGCTGGGAGCGGAATTCGACTATAATGTAAAAAGTGATTTCTATAAAGTGACGGGAGATAATCTGAAAGGTGCCTATATGCTCCTGGATGAGGCCTCGGTAACCGGAACTGCCAATATTGTTATGGCAGCAGTCCTTGCCAGGGGAGTGACAACAATTTATAATGCTGCATGCGAGCCATACCTTCAGCAACTGTGCAAAATGCTGAACAGGATGGGCGCAAGAATAAGCGGTGTGGGTTCCAACCTGCTAACCATAGACGGGGTAGACCGTCTTGAGGGAACGGAACACACCATTCTGCCAGATATGATAGAGATAGGAAGCTTTATTGGTATGGCAGCAATGACCGAATCAGAGATCACCATTAAAAATGTGTCCTATGATAATCTCGGGATTATCCCCGATGCATTCAGGCGTCTGGGAATTAAGCTCGAACGGCGCAATGACGATATTTACATACCCCCGCAATCATCATATGAGATAGAAACATATATTGACGGATCCATAATGAATATTGCTGATGCTATTTGGCCGGGCCTGACCCCGGATCTTCTAAGCGTTTTCCTTGTTGTTGCCACCCAGGCAAAAGGGAGTGTACTTATACACCAGAAGATGTTCGAAAGCAGATTGTTCTTTGTGGACAAGCTAATGGATATGGGTGCTCAAATAATCCTTTGCGACCCGCACCGGGCTACTGTGATAGGACTAAACAAACAATTCCGCCTCAGGGGCACGAATATGGTTTCTCCCGACATCAGGGCAGGTGTTGCCCTTCTGATAGCAGCCATGTCGGCAGAGGGTACAAGCGTTATAAACAATATAGAACAGATAGACAGGGGATATCAGAAAATAGATGAGCGGTTTAACGCTATAGGTGCCAGGATCAAACGCCTGCCCTGAGAAACTCCTTCCCCTCTCCTGCCATTTGACTTTAATAATATATAGTTATCTTTGCAGGCTATTAATAAAATCTGTAAAATATGCCTACTTTAAAAACTGCAGGCAGAATATTACTTGTACTGGCATTGATTTTCTGGCTGTACCAAAGAATAGAGTCTGAAGAAGAGACAGGTCCCGTTATGGATGAGGAAGCAGAACCCACCGGAAGAACAGGACTTGACATAGGTGATACGGCTCCGGAGATGGAATTTGAAACACCCGGAGGAGTAACCATTTCACTCTCATCCCTCAGGGGGAGCATGGTACTAATTGACTTTTGGGCCTCATGGTGCGGGGCATGCCGGAGGGGAAACCCCTTCAAGGTGTCGGCCTGGAAGCAGTTCAGGGAAAAGGAATTCAGGGGCGGAAGCGGCTTTGAAATTTTTTCGGTTTCGCTTGATAACACCAAAGAGGCCTGGCTAAAGGCAATTGAGGATGATAAACTGGAATGGGAAACTCATGTGAGCGACCTCAAAGGGTGGAAATCGGAACCTGCGGCCATTTACCAGGTTAGAAAAATACCCGCCAGCTTCCTTATAAATGGTGATGGAATAATAATTGCAAAAAATCTGAGCGGGGAACATATTTCCGAAGCCCTCTCCAGGTATATGACCCGGCCATGACAATATTTTCAATAATTTCACAAAAAAATATGAACCCATTGGTATGGTAAGTTATACAGTACCTTTGTCAATTTATAACTTTCGGGCCCGGGAGTTATAATAAGAACTGAAACCTTGAGTTTTGCCGGCATGTCAAAATGTCGTTCAAGAAAAATATGGTCCGGAATTTGTCTGCATTAAATCCGTAATTAAAAATAAATTAACAAGATTTGCAACGATGGGAAAAATTAGAAATAGTGGCAGGGATAAAAAAGAGCAAAAGAAAACCATGGAAAAACATCCTGAAGAAAAAGCCGTTAACAATCAAGGTGAAACAGCTAATGAAGGTGATGACAACATGAATGTTGAGGCTGATAATGATACTCCTGATAATGAGCGCGAAGAAAACTCCGGAATCAGCACAGAAGATAATGATTCCCAGGCAGTCCTGGAGGAAAAAATAAAGGAAAAGGAAGATCAGTACCTCAGGCTTGTAGCAGAATTTGATAACTACCGGAAACGAACACTAAAAGAAAAAGCCGACTTGACCAGGCTCGGAGGCGAAGACATAATATCAGGGCTTTTGCCGGTAATGGATGACTTTGACCGTGCTATAGAAGCCATGCAAAATACCAAGGATACAAAGGCTATAAAAAAAGGCATCGAGCTCATATACAACAAGCTGGGAGACTTCCTCAAACAAAAAGGCATAAAAGAAATCAAGGCGATGGGAACAAAATTTGATACCGATTTCCATGAGGCAGTAACTAAAATCCCGGCCGGCACGGAAAAAGAGAAAGGGAAAATAGTGGATGTGATAGAAAAAGGCTACCTCCTTCATGACAAGGTTATAAGATATGCCAAAGTTGTTGTCGGAGAGTAAAAGAAATATTAAAATTTATAAAATAAGGAACACGCAGTAATGGCGAAAAAAGATTATTACGAAATACTTGGTATAAATCGCAATGCAACGTTAACAGAGATTAAGACAGCTTACAGAAAGAAAGCATTGCAATATCATCCTGATAAAAATCAGGGAGATCCGGCTGCTGAAGAAAAGTTCAAGGAGGCCGCAGCGGCATACGAGGTCCTTGGAAATGAGCAGAAAAAAGCACGATATGATCAGTATGGTCATGCTGGTGTAGAAGGTGCAGCCGGTGGATTCGGAGGAGAGGGGATGACAGTGGAAGATATTTTCAGTCATTTCGGTGATATTTTCGGAGGAGGATTTTCAGGATTTGGCGGGTTCCAGGGAGGAAGAAGGGGACGAAAGGTTAATAAGGGTTCCAACCTGAGGGTGAAGGTGAAACTCACCCTTAATGATATAGCTAACGGTGCCGAGAAAAAAATAAAGGTAAATAAATATGTTGCCTGCAAGCCATGCGACGGTTCAGGCGCCAAAAACGGAACCGCTTACAGTGATTGTTCCACCTGTCACGGAACGGGACAGGTTACAAGAGTGTCCAACACCTTCCTTGGGCAGATGCAATCTACTTCACCCTGCCCCGCATGCGGAGGTGAGGGGAAAACAATCACCAACAAATGCGATTCATGCTACGGGGAAGGCATTGTTAAAGATTCAGAGGTAGTTAGCTTAAAGATCCCCGCTGGTGTCGCCGAAGGAATGCAAATGTCGGTCAGCGGAAAAGGAAATGCAGCAAGAAGAGGGGGAATAAACGGCGACCTTATTGTTGTCATAGAAGAAGAAAAGCACCCCGAACTTATCCGCGATGGCAATGACCTGATCCATTATTTATATTTAAGCTTCCCCGGTGCCGCAATGGGTGTACCCGTAGAGATACCGACCATTGAGGGGAAAGTCAAGATCAGGGTTGAACCCGGAACCCA
Source organism: Bacteroidales bacterium (assembly GCA_007132225.1). Classification (GTDB taxonomy): domain Bacteria; phylum Bacteroidota; class Bacteroidia; order Bacteroidales; family PUMT01; genus PXAP01. The sequence continues at coordinate 15,319 of SLPB01000028.1, forward strand.
GCCGGGAAAGATATTACGGCTCAGGGGAAAAGGTCTGCCCGAGATCAATGGTTACGGGCGAGGGGATCTTCTGGTTAACATAAATGTCTGGGTACCAAAAAATCTCTCAAAGGAAGAGATGGCAGCCATGGAAAAATTCAGGGAATCTGAAAACTTTATTCCTAATCCAACTAAAGAGGATAAAAGTTTCTTTGAGCGGATGAAAAACTATTTCGAATAATAATTTTCTCTTTGCTTTATACGAATGGAATTATTTGCAGCCACTAATGTAACGAAAAAATATACGGACCACCTCGCTCTCAATAAAGTCAATGTGGAAGTTCCGGAAAAAAGTATCTACGGATTACTTGGTCCCAATGGAGCCGGAAAAACCACCCTTATCAGAATTATAAACCAGATCACAGCTCCCGATTCAGGTGAGCTTTTTTTTAACGGTCAGAGACTAAAATCAACCGACATTCAGCGAATAGGATATATGCCCGAAGAGAGGGGATTATATAAAAAAATGAAGGTAGGGGAACAGGTCCTTTACTTCGGGCGGTTAAAGGGACTGAGCAAAAAGGAGGCCATGAAGAGGATTAAAAACTGGTTTGAAAAATTTGAAATCCAGGCCTGGTGGGACAAGAAAGTTGAGGAGCTTTCCAAGGGAATGCAACAAAAAATCCAGTTTATTATCACCGTTCTTCACGAGCCGGAGTTACTTATTTTCGATGAACCCTTCAGCGGGTTCGACCCCATCAATGCCAGGCTGCTGAAAAATGAAATAATAAGCCTTCGTGAAAATGGTGCAACTATCATCTTCTCCACCCACAATATGTCATCTGTTGAGGAACTTTGCGATCACATTACTCTTATTGACAATTCAGAAGTTATTATCAGCGGGAAAGTTAACAGTATTAAAGAGCAATTCAAACTTGATATATACCGCATAGGATTTCAGGGAGATGCCGGAAAACTTCAGGGCATCCTGAATGATAATTATGATGTACTTGATCTGACCAGCAGCTCATCGGGGCACAGTGCCAGGATCAAGCTGCATAGCCAGAGTACGGACAATATACTGCTAAATCTGCTTTTACCCCATTATCATATAACATCTTTTACTGAGGAGATACCCGGTATGAACGACATTTTCATAGACCTTGTGAATAATCAGAAAAAAGCGGGTAATTAACAATTAACTGATAATAAATTACCTGATGAAGAACAATAGCTCGTTGATAATAGGAAGAGAATTTTTTTCAAGGATCAGGAAAAAATCATTCATAATAATGACTATCCTTGGCCCACTCCTGTTTGCTGCAGTAGCAATAGGTCCGGCCTGGTTTGCCTCTATGGAGGACAGGGAGGTGAGGGTTATAGCTGTCATTGACAGCTCAAAACTGTTTATTAACCAGATACCGGAAACCGAGTATCTTAAATTTGAATATCTTGAAGGCACTACTGTCCGTGAGTTAAGAGAAAATTTTTCCGACAGCCCCTATTATGGCGTGCTGTACATAGCACATATTATTACTTCAACCCCCTCGGCAGTTCAGCTAATGTCAGACCGTCAGCCCAGCCTGAATATAAGAATGCATATCGCCAATGCTTTGGAGAAAGAGCTCGAAAGACAAAAGCTGGCTGCCTATGATATTAACAACCTGGACGGTATTCTCGCCGCCGTCAAAACCAGTGTAAACATCCGGACCATAATATGGCAGGATGACGGCGGGCAAAAAGAAAGTCATTCAGAACTTGCAATGATTGTTGGATATGCCGGAGGATTTCTGATATATTTTTTCATCTTCCTTTTCGGGGCACAGGTAATGAGGGGTGTTATTGAAGAAAAATCGAGCCGCGTTATAGAGATCATTGTTTCATCAGTCAAACCCTTCCAGTTAATGCTGGGAAAGATAGTGGGCATAGGACTTGTGGGGCTTACCCAGTTTTTATTATGGGTTATTTTAAGTTTTACCCTGATAACCGCTGCACAGCATATATTTTTCTCCGATCTTGGCACTCCCTCCTCGCAAAATATAGTGGCCGAAGACTTTTTTTCTTCCAGCACGCTCCATCACTCCCAGCCCATAGAAAGTGAAAGCAGTCAGAACTTCCGGGAAATCTTCACCTCGATAGCATCAATTAATTTTGGAGTTATGCTGCTGACTTTCCTATTTTACTTTTTAGGCGGATACCTGCTTTATGCCTCCCTTTTTGCTTCAATTGGATCGGCGGCGGACAGCGAAACGGACACGCAGCAATTTATGCTGCCCGTTACAGTTCCCCTGATACTCTCTATTATTGTAATGATGAATGCCATTATGAACCCTGACGGAGGAATCGCCTTCTGGTTTTCAATAATACCTTTCACTTCACCGGTTATAATGATGGCCCGCATTCCTTTCGGGGTTCCCTTCTGGGAGCTTGCTCTTTCAGGTGGACTTTTAATTGTTACCTTTATATTTACCACCTGGCTTGCCGGCAGAATATACCGCACAGGGATATTGATGTATGGCAAAAAAGTTAACTACCGCGAACTTTGGAAGTGGCTCACTTATAAAAGTTAATAACATATTCAAATATGGCTGACATACTTGTTATAGACGATGAGAAAAGTATAAGGAACACTCTGAAAGAGGTCCTTGAGTATGAAAAGCACAATATAGACCTGTCGGCCGATGGTATTGAGGGACTGGAGCTTTTCAGAAAAAACGAATATGATGTGATCCTGCTTGATATTAAAATGCCGGGGATGGACGGCATTGAGGTCCTGGACAACATCATTGCCGAATCATCAGATACCCCCGTAATAATGATCTCCGGGCATGGTAACATTGACACTGCCGTGGAAGCTATAAAAAAAGGAGCATACGACTTTATAGAAAAACCACTTGACCTTAACAGGTTGCTCATCACCATAAGAAATGCGCTGGATAAATCAGAGCTCATTACTGAAACCAAGGTTCTTAAAAGAAAAGTCAGCAAGACATATGATATGGTGGGTGAGTCTCCTGCCATGCAAAAAGTGAAAGAGATGATTGACCGGGTGGCACCCACAGATGCACGGGTGCTGATAACAGGCAAAAACGGAACCGGCAAAGAACTGGTTGCCAGGTGGCTTCATGAAAAAAGCAACCGTGCCAGCCAGCCATTCATAGAGGTCAATTGTGCGGCCATACCCTCGGAGTTAATTGAAAGTGAGCTTTTCGGTCATGAAAAAGGCGCATTCACCTCTGCTCATAAGGAGAGAAAAGGAAAATTTGAACAGGCAAATAATGGAACCATATTCCTGGATGAAGTAGGAGACATGAGTCTCTCAGCACAGGCAAAGGTTCTCAGGGTTCTTCAGGAAAGCAGGCTTTCACCCGTAGGCAGCGACAAGGATATCAGGGTTGACGTAAGGGTTATCGCCGCCACTAACAAAAACATGAAAGAGGAGATCGAAAACAACCGTTTCCGGGAGGACCTTTATCATCGTCTGAGCGTAATCCTTATCTATGTGCCCACTCTTAATGAGAGGCTGGAAGACATTCCGCTTCTGGCAGAACACTTCAATGAACTGATATGCAATGAATATGGCATGCAAAAAAAAATTATCACCCCGGACGCTATTGAAGAGCTTCAAAAAATTCAGTGGACCGGCAATATAAGGGAGTTCAGGAATGTGCTTGAAAGGCTTATAATTTTATGCGACAAGGAGATAACCGGCAAGGATGTGATAACATATTCGCAGCCTATTTCAAAGTAGTACTGCCATTCTCCGGGTCATGTTAAGTTACACATCCCGGATTAATCGTATCGGAAGTTACCCGTATATTTTTATAGTACTGAATTATGAGAACTGAATCAGATTTACTCGGGGAAAAAAAGATTCCCTCAGATGCATTTTACGGCATCCATTCCCTGCGGGCAAGTGAAAATTTTCCGTGCAGGATGGAATTTCATACTGAATGGTACCAGGCAATAGGGCTTACCAAGCTGGCATGTTACCGCACTTACAGCGCATTCATCAGGGCTGCCAGAGGCAAATACGGCAGCATCCCGGACCACCTCTCCCCCATAAGTGAAGATATACTGGAAAAAATGGTTCTTGCCGCAACTGAAATTGCTGCAGGAAAGCATTTTGATCATTTTATCGTTCCCGCCATCCAGGGAGGCGCAGGTACTAGCATAAACATGAATGTCAACGAAATCATAGCCAATACCGCACTGCTTAAACTAAAATCACTTCCCGGTAATTACAGGCTGATCGATCCTGTTGAACATGCAAATATTTACCAGTCCACAAATGACATTATTCCCACATCCCTCAGGGTAGCTGCAATGAACCTCCTTTTGCAGCTTGAAGAGGATATTAACAGGATGCGCTTTTCGATTGAGAAAACTGAAACACTTCACCGCAACCACCTCCGAATTGCTTACACACAGATGCAGGAAGCTGTTCCCTCTTCCTGGGGTATGCTGTTTGGTGCTTATAATGAGGCGATGTCGAGAGACTGGTGGAGAGTGTCCAAAAGCCTGGAGAGGATCAAAACCGTTAATCTGGGAGGCAGTGCAGTGGGTACGGGAATTACTGTGCCCCGCTGGTTTATTATGGAGGTGGTGCCTGAACTGCAGAGGCTTACCGGGCTCCCGGTATCGAGAAGCGAGAACCTTCCCGATGCAACAAGCAACCACGACAGCCTGGTTGAGGTGCATGCCATATTAAAGGCATATGCTGTAAACCTGGAAAAGATGGCATCTGACCTGCGCCTGCTGTCATCTGATATAACAGGCCACAATGAAGTGATCCTTCCCCGGCAGCAGGCCGGAAGCTCCATAATGCCTGGCAAGATCAACCCGGTTATACCGGAGTTTGTGATAAGCACCGCCCATAAGGTTTATGCCAACGATCAGCTTGTCACGTCCCTGTCTGCCCAGGGCTGCCTTGACCTTAATGCCTATCTGCCGGTTATCGGCAATGCACTTTTGGAAAGCATCAAGCTGCTTATCGCTGCAAGCCGCAGCCTGACAAACAACCTTTTTAGTCAACTCAAAATAAACAGTGATATATCAAATGCAAGGCTGCTTAACAGCCCGGCCATAACCACCGCACTAATTCCGGTCATAGGCTACAACAAATCGGCACGACTGGCGGGACTGATGAGGGACAAGAACATCGATATCTTTTCTGCCAACAGGGAGATGAACCTTATCAGCTCCGAAAAACTTGCTTCATTACTGGAACCCGCAAATCTTCTTAAAACAGGATTTTCCCTAAAGGATATGGAATGATCATCACACCGTCCACCTTCACGATGATTACTTAGCTCAAACCACTTCCCGGAGAGACCGAAAGCTCCTGAAAGCACTGAAAGAATAATAAATTCAAACCGGTAAATTTTTTATTTTTGTCAATATCCATTAGTTTTGGTGAATGCAAAAAATTTTCCGCATTCTTCTCTATCTCTCTTTCCTGTTTTTTATCTGGTACCTTTATCGTGCCGACTATCTCGTCTTCAAAGATGTCAGCTTTGATTTATTAAAACTTTCAACATCCATACTGATCCTGTTTGCAGGATTCCTTGCCACCTGCCTGAGCTGGGGAATTGCACTGAGGTTAAAGGGAGTGCCCATGAATTTTTCAGATGCAGTGATCTCTCACGGCACTTTCATATTTTCCAAGTATATCCCCGGGAAATTATGGGTGATACTTGGCCGTGCCTCATATTTCGGCACCGATAAAACAAACCTGAGGTATATCTCTCTTGTATCATTGCAGGAGCAGTTGTTGTTTGTGTGGTGGGGACTGGTTCTGAGTCTGGTGCCAACCTTTTTTATATCACAAAGACCCTGGATCGCCCTGATCATCCTTGCGGCAATAGTACTGCTTACTTTTCTGCTTTTCTCATCCTGGTTTCACAGGAACTCCTCCGGCCTTCTCAACAGGTTGTTTAAAAAAGACTTTGATTTCAAACCCATGGAGAGATCATTCTTTCTTAAAGTCAGTGCACCGGTTCTTCTTTTCTGGCTATTGTGGTCAGGGGGATTCTGGTTTTTGATGCTTTCCATGTATAACGGCATATCCCCTCTTATGGCCCTTGCCTTTCCTGCAAGTATGACCTATGGTTTTATCGTGGTTTTTTTGCCGGCCGGTATAGGAATCCGTGAAGGTATACTTGCCTCTTTTCTGGTGGCAGGCGGACTAACACCTGAAAATGCCCTGACCATATCAGTGATCTCCCGGTTCTGGTTTGTTGCCGGGGAGCTTTTCCTTTTCCTGCTGGCCCGGGTAATGAAACTGAGCATTACCGGGAAAGCTGACCACCCTTAAAATGCTGATCGAACCCCTTCATGCCCGCAATGCCGTAAAGCCGGATAACTCCCTTATTATTAATTTTTTTGGCTCACAACAGGGTCTTTCCATGAATTGTCCATGTGCCAAATCACACAAGATAAAATTTATAAAGATGAGGGATCCATGGATTGAAATGCAAATTATCCTAAACATGAAAGATGCACTGAAAATTAACAGCTGTAACCTTAAATACTATATTTCAAGGTTGGATATTTCCCCGGTAACTGCAAAATCGTATCCGGTATATTCAAAAACAGGCAGGCGCAGTTCCGTTTCAGCAACAGAGTAACCCCATATGCTTTGATATTCTTCAACATCCTCACCCATATCCTCAAGCTGCTTCAGATACTCTCCTATCGGTTTGCTTTCAACTATGATCATCTCACCCAGCTTGTTTATTATCGGGCTGTGCCAGCGGTTGGGGTCATGGCTAAATTCGAGAATTCTTCTGCCCCACCTTGTAATGCCAATTGTGCGGAATGTCATGCTTTTGCCCACTGCCGGAAGATTAATCACATTCCTGTCTGTGGCCAGAAACGGAGTATCAATCTCTTCACGCAACTCTTTGAGATTATCAACGATCTTTTCAGCCTCATCAGTAATGTCACGGATCCTCTCCCGGTAATTTTCAGGGATATTTCCGATATACTTCTCTTCAACCTGCTCCTGAACTGAACGTGCATTGGTGGCATAACTAAATGTGTTTTCAAGAAAGCCTTTTACCGAAAAAGTATAATAGGTTATAACTCCAATATCATTCAGAACCTTGCGGAGCAAAGAGGTATGCCCCCTTCTTGATGCTGCAGCAGTGAAAACAAGCTGATTGTTAACTGTCCACCCCGCTTCAATCAGCAATTTAACAGCCTGTTTAGCTTCAGGTGTAATCTCCATCGGGCTTTGAAAATGAGTTTGTATAATAAACTGCCTTATACCTGCAGATGATGCTTTAACTTTGAAGTTTGCAAGAATTTTTTGCAGGGAGGGCGTTATCCGTTGAGGCAGATATGCAAGCAGGCGGGTACCCAGCCTTATTCTTGATATCTCGGCATATTTCTCACCATCGGGCCGTTTTTTGTTGGCCTCCCTCTTCCTGAGAGTCATCTCATAAACTTCATCAAGTATCTTTTCAAGTGATTTATCACGACTCATCAGGGCATCACCACCTGTAATAAGTATATCTCTCAGCTGTGAGTCATTTTCATAATAATCCAGCAGCCGTCTAAGTTTTTCATCCCATTTTTCATTGGGTTTAAGCTTATCCAGGTTGAAGTTCAGGTTACCTCTCTGAAAGTCGTACATACGCTGGCATGAAACACACAGGCCACCACAGGCACGGCCCATGGTATCAGGTATCATTATGGCAACCTCCGGATAACGTCTGTGAACATTGTGCAGCGCAGGCAATAACCAGCCAGCAGCATTTGGCTTGCCTGGCACCACCTTGTCTTCTTTTTCCCAGGCCTCGATGCTGCCAAACTGTTCAATCAACTGCTTGCTGTAAAGCACATAATGACGTATTGCCATATCAGACCCTGCAGAAAAACTCCTGGACCTGGTGCTTAAAAGTGATAGATAATAGGGATTAATAAAAAAAGGAATGCCTTTTTTCTCGGCAGTGTTAAGCAAATCCAGAGTATCAGTGTCCAGCGAATAATCAAGAAACTCATTCAGCAGTCCGGGTGAACGGACGGCAAACCTGAGGTGGAACATATGATCCTCCCACCACTCCCTGACCTTGTCAAGTTTCTCCTTATGGGTCATCGGCTCCTCAAAGGCATATCTGCTTTCACCATATTCTCCTCTCTCTATCCGGTCAACCAGCAGTCTTATTATCCGGTCCTTGTTCGCTTCACGCTCCAATGAAACATCAGATTCCAGACCACTCCTCCATCTTTGCATCCAGTTAATGACTGTTTCCCGGTCCGGTTTGGACTGAAGCAACTGGCCGGTCAATTGACGAAACAGCTGTATCATATCTTCGAAAAACATCGGTTTGGAGCCGCCTGTGCCCTTTTTAACTGCAAGCCATAAAAAGTAAAAAGGATCATTCATCATTTTCTCGCTGCCAAGGTGAGGGTTAATAAATTCCCGGCCGGCATTGTCAAGATAGTCAAGAATACGTATAGCGGCAAAATCTTTCCACCTGAGTGCTCTATAGGTTTTCAGATCAGTTTTCTCTTTGGTATAATAACTTTTTGCATAATCATTCCCATCAATAACTTCTTCTGCCCAGATCCGTAGTAAATCTTTGGCATCCTTATCAGATCCGGTTAATGAAAATATTTTTTCAAGCCTTGGATTTTCCTGTAACAACCTCTCAAGTAGTTTTACAGATTTAACGGAAAGTGCTATCTTCTCATGGTTGTATTGCATAAAAGAATATATTTTGTGGATTATTTCTTCTGGCTTTGGGTTTTCACTTTTAGCTTACATAATTTCAACGGAAAAAAAAGAATTTAGGTATAATGATCTAAACAGAAGCTTTGCAATCGTAAATATGGTTATTCAATATAGACCTTAATGTAAATATACGGAACTGATTTTTTTTTAATCCTGCTATATATCATACCTGCATAAAAAAACAGGGCAGGGTTTTAGAATGAGCTCATTAAATGTAAATGGATAAAAAAACCTTAATTTAGCAGTTTCCAGATAAAAAACACGCAATGCATAAAGGCAAAGAAAGTAAACCGCACATTGGAATCTACGGACGCCGGAATAATGGTAAAAGCACTCTTATCAACAAACTTGCCGGTCACGATATTGCAATCGTCTCTGATATACCGGGAACCACCACTGATCCTGTAAAAAAATCGTTTGAGATAACCGGTTTCGGCCCTGTGGTACTTATAGACACTGCGGGTTCGGATGACAGCGGAATGCTTGGAGACAAACGCACTGCCAAAACCATTCAGACTCTGAAAAGTGTTGATCTTGCCATTCTGGTTATAGCACAAAATATTTTTGATTCTCCTGAAAAAAAACTAATCGCAGAATTCAACAGATTTGACCTGCCCTTTATTATTGTACATAACAAATCTGACCTTGAAAAGTTAAATGATAAGACCAGGGCTGAGATAAAATCCTATACAGGGAAGGATGTACTCGAGTTCAGCAGCATATCGGATGAGTACCCGGAAAAAATAATCACTGCAATCAGGTCTGCCATACCCGAATCGACATGGAAAACACCCGGTCTTGTTGGCGATCTGCTGGGATACGGAGATATAGTTTTACTTATAACTCCCATTGATGTGCAGGCTCCGGCCGGAAGGCTCATACTGCCGCAGGTCCAGGCAATACGCGACATTATTGATAACGATTGTGTGGCTGTTGTGCTGAAAGAAAAAGAGGTGGATGGTTTCCTGAGAAAAACTGGTATTATACCGGATCTTGCCATAACAGACAGCCAGATATTTTTAAAAGCCGATGCCTCCGTACCTCCCGGGGTCCCCCTTACAAGTTTCAGTATTGTTCTTGCAAGGTTCAAGGGCGATTTTGAGCTATACCTGAAAGGAACACCAAGGATTTCAGACCTCAGAAACGGTGACCGGCTGCTTATACTCGAATCATGTACTCATCATGTTTCCTGCGATGACATAGGCAGGGTTAAGATTCCACGGTGGATCAGCAACTTTACAGGGAAGCAGCTGGAATTTGATGTTGTCGGGGGACTGGCCGAGCTGCCCCGTCCGGTAACCGAGTATGCTATGGCAATTCAGTGCGGAGGCTGTGTTATTACCCGAAGGCAGCTTATAAACCGGATAAGGCAGGCAGCAGATGCAGGCGTACCGGTAACCAATTACGGTATGGCCATTGCATGGGTTCAGGGGATCTATAAACGGGCCATAGCACCGTTTATAACACTGGAAGAAAATACCGATAATTACCTTTAGAAACTATTCTCAACCCTGTCCGGCCCTAAAAAATCATAGGGAGAGCACTTTCGCACTCTCCCTATAATCTAACCTAAACCTTAACTATGAAAAAATTAACCTAAACCTGCTTAATAAACTCTAATGACTCTTAATTATTGAGTTACAGATGTTAAAAAAGCATAAAACCGGTTAAGCAGCAAATAGAATAATCAGAATAATTAACAGCCCCTGTAAAATAAGGATCAAAAGCAGGCATATGCATGCCTGTGAAAAAGAGAGCAGGCATAATTAAAACTGGAAGTAAATAAAGGGTTGAATATCGGCAGATTTTACCTGGTAAATAAAAAAAACGAGCAAAACAACAACCAGTACCTTAACAAGTAAGTGCGTGCGAATAAACAGACCCCTGTAATACTCTTTGAATTTTGAAGGCAGCCAGTGAATAACCAGTGTAATAAATATCAGAAAAAATACACTCTTATGAGCTGATAATATTGAAATAATATGTTCCGCGCCAAAAGAAGAGGAAATCCGGGTTAACATATCATTTACAACCTGCATATTATCGGCCCGGAAAAAAATCCAGGCAAAGGAAACAAACTGGAAAGTCATGAATAAAGAAAAAAACCGCCATATCCCCCTGCCGGCACCCCCCGCTTTAAGGCCCGAAGGTGCCAGGTCCTCCCAGAGTTTATGAACCGCAAGAGCCAGTCCGTGCAGTCCGCCCCAAATTATAAACCTAAGGTGAGCCCCGTGCCACAACCCTCCAAGAAGCATAGTGATAAAAAGGCCGGAGTATTTACGTAATTGCCCCTTTCTGCTGCCCCCAAGTGGTATGTAAAGATAATCCCTCAGCCAGGAAGAAAGAGAAATATGCCACCTACGCCAGAAATCACTAATATTTAAAGCTTTATAAGGAGAATTAAAATTTATAGGAAGTTTGAACCCTAATAACAAAGCCACACCAATGGCAATATCTGTATAACCCGAAAAGTCGCAGTAGATTTGTACCGAGTAACCATAAACAGCCATCAGATTCTCAAAGCCTGAATATGATAGCGGATTGTCAAATACCCGGTCTACAAAATTTATTGATATATAATCAGCTACCACCATCTTTTTAATCAGTCCGCTGACAATTAAAAAAACAGCATGTCCCATTTCCTGCACAGTAAGTCTGAACGATGTATAAAGCTGGGGAATGAATTCAGCAGCACGTACAATAGGACCGGCAACAAGCTGGGGGAAAAATGACACATAAAAGCCAAAATCAATAATATTGTTTACCGGCTTGAGTTTTCTCCTGTATATGTCGAAAGTATAACTTATGGTCTGGAAGGTAAAAAAAGAGATCCCTACAGGAAGAACAATAATTGATATATCCAGATCCTCACCGGCAATTTCATTATACCATAAAGAGAGGAAATTCACAACTTGTATATTGCTGTCTGCAACCTGGTTAAATATATCAGTAAGAAAATATGCATATTTAAAATATGCAAGCAACCCAAGATTGATTATGATGCTTATGGTTAAAAAGAATTTCCTGCTTCTCTTTTTCTCTGCTCCGTGTATCAGATGCCCCAGTGTATAATCTGCAATTGTGGAAAAGATTAGCAGGGAAAAAAAATAGCCACCGGACTGATAATAAAAATAGAGGCTCATAAAGAAGAGGTAGGAATTCCTCAATATATTGTTCCTGTAGAGGATACTGTAAAAAAAAAGCAGTACCATAAAAAAACCCCAAAAATAATGATTGGTGAAAAGCATCGGAGTGTCCGCAGAGTAAGAAAAAATACGGAATAAAAAATCCATCAGACCGGTTAGATAATTACCATAAGTTTAATGGAAGCAAATTACAAATTTATAGTTAAACAATGGTAATTGATATTAGCCTGATTATTGGGATTGTTTTTGCAAACGCTTTAAATAGTCATCATAGCCATCCATAATGGCAGTGAAAAGAAGATCACCAACAAGAGAGGATCCCCTGAAAGTAAAGTGAATGTGATCAAGCTGAGCCAAAGGGGGATCAGCATTTACCCAGGCCGGCATGGAATTTTTACCTCCCATAGCCCTGTAGATATCCCAGAAAGCAAAGCCTTCGCTGAAAGCAGCACTTCTTTGAGCATCCCTTATCAATTCAATATTTGGATAAGATTCATAATATCCTCCGGGTACCCTTCTGGACATATCCGAAACACCAATAACAATCCCGCTGATCTCCGGGGCAACGGATTTCAGGAACTTCAGCTGCCTGCGCAAAGCATTCTCGTAATATGTATAATCATCTGTAATATGAGGAACAACATTAACCCCGAATTGCAGAAGTACCAGTCTTACGTTGAGTTCCTCCATCATCTGCCTTAAAACAGATGAATCGGTGATCGAAAATTCCAACCCGCTACTTCCACGTAAAGGCACGTTATTTACTGCTACACCGGTATTGTTGTCAAGTGATACTGAATATATTTCCGGACTTCCGTCTCCTGTAAAAGAAACAGAGTACTGATCCTTATTTTCCGGGAGATCCCATCGTGATAATATCAGCGAATCTGAAGGGAAGTAAAGCTCTGTATCTATAACCTCTCCCGATGATGATATTTCCATAAGAAAAGGCTTTTTATTGTGTCCCATAAAAATACTGAGTTCTTTCATCTGACGTGATCTATGATAACCTGCAGTGGTGGGGCCAAATGAAAAAGAGCCCTCAACATCTTCTCCCGGAACCGGTGTAATTTCAGAATAGCTCATCAGTAATCCGTACCGGTTATGTTCACTTGTATGCCCGGCTCGTCCCACCGGAGAATGCCGGCTCCAGTTACCATCGGTAATTATTCTTACAGCAGCACTATGGGGCACAGCTGCAACCACCGGGAACATACCTATCCCCGTCCCGCCAAACCGGGACTGGAAGCGGTTTCTTAACACTGAACTTATTCTGTCATTCTCGATCTGGGAATCTCCGTAATGCATAATACGAAGGAGTATTTCGCTCTTTTGTAATTTACTGAGTTCAGAAAAAAAGATGTCCATAACAGTGTCATTCCCCGGGGGAACCTCAATGGGAAATATCAAGTCACGCAATATATCCTCATCAGCCTCCCCGGCAAACACTGTATAACCGGCAGGGTGCTCCTCATTTTCTTCAATTCCTGGTCCGGGGAACAGTGAGTCTGAATGTTTCACTTCCCTGTTGGTAAGGGGTAATGATTCTTCAGAATAAACTGGCGCCAGGATGTCGCTGTCTGTTTCTGCGGCATCAAGAAGATAGGATATATCGGCATAATCGGGCTGTACGGGTCTCAGTATCTCCTCAGGCCCGGGAAAATGCAGGTGAGTATCTTTTCCAATCCGCAGTCCGCCTGGAGGAAACAGGTATGATATTATTATAAGAATAGAAATTATGGCAAAAAGGAACAAAAACACCCCAACGGGTTTAATGTGTTTTTTCATCACAGGTTACCTGTATTTTACTCTCTTCTGTTATTGGCCGGCAGGTTTAATTTTCAGCTGCTGGCCGGGATAGATACGACTGGCATTGCTCAAACTGTTGAGGCTCAGGATATCCCTGTCACTTATACCGGGAAACTGCCTGGCAATATCCCATAGCGTATCACCCTGGCGGACTGTGTAATACAGGAATCCACCATCTGTGCTTGTTGTCGAAACAGCCACCGCAGGCTTGTTTACCTCCGCGGTTCTTCCTGCCCTTGCCTGTTTCTGTGAAAAACTGAGGTTGTTAACCTCATTGTAATAATCGGTCTGATTGTTAGGCACATAAACAATCAGGTTCTGACCAGCACGGATGATATTGCCTCTTATGTTATTCCATGACCTAAGATCAGAAACGCGCACATTAAACCATTCAGCTATGAATCCCAGGTTATCGCCTGATTTAATTGTGTAGTTTATACGTGTCCTCCCGGCAGGCGGACTATGAGTCCCCCTGGAACTTACCGGAGAGGCGGTAAGGTTTTCCCTGTTAAGGTAATGATCGGCCCTGTGTGCAAAAATACTATCCTGAGAGTCGATAAACCGGGAAGCACTTGCAATTGGCAGCCGCAATGAATAGGGGCGGCCGCTTGCCGGAATAATATCACTTCTGTACTGGGGATTAATATCCCTCAGCATCTTTACCGGTATATCAAGAACCTCTGCAACCTGCTTCAAATGAAGATCCCTGTTTATCGTTATGGTGTCGGTATATAGAGGCATCTCTATCTCGGCAGGAAACATGGCATGTTCTTCAAAATAGTGCATAGCATAGGTTGCCGCAACAAAAGCGGGCACATAACCTCTTGTCTCCCTGGGCAGGAAGTAGTATATCTTCCAGTAATCCCGGACTCCTCCGGCCCTGCGTATGGCCCTGTTAACATTTCCGGGACCACAATTATATGCAGCCAGGGCCAGGGTCCAGTCATTGTACATTTTATGAAGATCCTTCAGGTACCTTGCTGCTGCATGGGTTGATGCATACGGATCACGGCGCTCATCGACCAGGGAGTTCATGGTAAGGTTATACATCCTTGCCGTCCCGAACATGAACTGCCATATTCCGGTTGCACCGGCACGGGAAACAGCACGGGGATTAAGCGCAGATTCAACCACGGGCAGATACCTTAGTTCCAGGGGGAGGTCGTAAAAATCCAGAACCTCTTCAAACATTGGAAAGTAATATTCAGTCAAACCAAGCATCATCTCCACCTGTTCCCTTCGGTTTTTAGTGTAGACATCAATATAATTCTTAACCACCCTGTTAAAGGAAAGGTCAATAACAGAGGGAATTTTGCTTAACCTTTCAATGTATACAGAATCAGGGAACTGGGGGATGATAAAAGTAGAGCTGTCAATAAAAGGTCTCTCCGGACGGTTCCTGGCAGCATTCTTTACATACCAGAGATTAAGCAAACTGTCAAGATTGCTTTCAAAAATCAATTCAACAGCATCGGTTATTTCCGGGATGCTTTCATCGATAACCGAATCGGCAGCATGGATTGATGTTATGCTGTCTCTGCCTACTGAGGCTAAACCTTTGTGACTGCATAGTAAAAATAACGAAATAGCAGTCATGACAACCAGTCTCTTCATATAATGAACGGATTATTTTTGATACAAATATATTAAAAATTTACACTGAAGCGTACTCCAAGTCCCATTTGTGATCCGGGCCTGCGTCCAATTTGCTGATCAGGCCCCATCAATGATGGTTCAACCTTCAGTCCAAGATCCTCACCTACGTCAAATTCAAACAGATGGGCATCTACAGCAGCATCAACCACATTAAGCGCATAGAACAAAGCTGTCAGAATTATGGAGAAATCACGCTGGCGCCTGTAATAATCCTTATACCTGGTAAGCACCTCCCCGGTATATCTCGGATCACCGGCAAACTCATCAACCGTCCAGGGATTGCCGTCTATACGGAAATCCAGTGCATTTCTGTACCTTACAAACTGTTCATTGGTAAAATTCATATACCAGCCTAACCCGGCAAATCCTGCATATATAACAGGCACCTTCCAGTACTTCCTGTTATAGATCTGTCCCATCCCGGGTAATACTGCCGAATACATAGATGCCTTGCGAGGATCTGGATTGAAGGAGATTTCGGAATGGTCCCCGGTGGAGATGTTTATGGCAATTGGATCATTCTCTCCTGAGAACACTTCAGTAGAGTTTATTGGCGGGATAAACTGCAAGAGCAAGCCGGTAATCAGAGTAAGAAGTATATTATTCAAAGCTGGATCAGTTCAGATACTTCAAAATAACGTACTGATTAAGGATTTAAGTATTCATTTTATCAAGTAGTCCCACAATTCTTTCAAGTTCATCATTGGAATCAAAGGGGATTACAATTTTACCCTTACCCCTTACATTTCTTTTGAATTCAACTTCTGTACCAAAAAAACCGGCCAGGTGATTCTGGAGAGATCCGTAATCTTCTGATTCGGGCCTGGCAGTTTCAGATTCTCTTTTATTATCAGGCTTGGGAGCATTAAACTTCCGGACAATCTCCTCCACTTTTCTTACAGAAAGATCATTATTGATAATTTTATGATATAAATCCAGCTGTATCGCAGGATCATTAATGTTGATTATCGACCTGGCATGCCCCATGCTGATCTGCCGGTGTTTAATCCCAAGCTGTATCTCCGCGGGCAATTTGAGGAGCCTGATATAATTGGCAATTGTAGACCTCTTTTTCCCAACTCTTTCGCTCAGACTTTCCTGGGTAAGATCACACTCATCTATAAGACGCTGATAACTTATTCCAATTTCTATAGCATCCAGATCCTCCCTCTGGATGTTTTCGACAAGTGCCAGCTCAAGCAATTCATGATCGTCGGCAGTTCTTATATACGCAGGAATGGTTTCCATCCCAACCATACCGGCGGCCCTGAAGCGCCGCTCTCCGGCGATAAGCTGAAATTTGCCCTCAGTGGTATGACGGATAATAACGGGCTGTATAATGCCAAGTTCCCTTATTGAATCGGCCAGCTCTTTCAGGGACTCTTCTTCAAATCTCGTCCTTGGTTGAAACGGATTTGCTTCGATAAGGCTAAGCTTTATCTCATTATGACCTGAAGGACCGTTTTCCCTGCGTGGTGCCTCTTCTGTGATCAGTGCGCCAAGGCCTCTTCCCAAAGCATTTTTCTTTGCAGCCATTATTTTTTATCCCTTTTAATTATATTCAGTTTACTAACCAATTTGTTTACCGGCATCACTCATTTGGGTTTTATCATTTCTCTGCAGTATCTCTCTTGCAAGATTAAGATGATTCACCGCCCCGTTTGAATTTATATCATACATCAGCACAGGCTTACCAAAACTGGGGGCTTCACTAAGTTTGACATTCCTTTGAATAATTGTATCAAAAACCATCTGTTGGAAATGCTTCTTTACCTCTTCAACAACCTGATTTGACAAACGTAACCTTGCATCATACATAGTAAGGAGGAAACCTTCAATAACCAGACCTGTGTTGAGCCTGTTCTGGACTATCTTTATAGTATTAAGTAACTTACCAAGACCCTCCAGGGCAAAATACTCGCACTGAACAGGTATTAAAACGGAGTCTGATGCAGTTAGTGCATTAAGGGTTATCAAGCCAAGGGAAGGAGAACAATCAATAAGGATAAAATCATATTTGTCCTCTATTTTGGAGATAACCGTTTTTAATATCTGTTCACGGTTGGGTAGATTTGTCATTTCAATCTCGGCGCCCACAAGATCTATATGCGAAGGTATCAGGTCAAGCTTCTCAACTTCAGTATTTAGTATAATGCCATTTGGATCCAGGTCATCAATAAGACATTCATAGATACTGGTTTTTATGGTACGAATATCAAATCCCAATCCTGAAGTGGCGTTTGCCTGAGGATCCGCATCGATTAACAATATCTTTTGTTCCAGCACTGCAAGACTCGCAGCAAGGTTAATAGCTGTGGTTGTTTTTCCAACTCCGCCCTTCTGATTGGCTAATGCAATTACTTTTGCCATCTTATCTAAGTTTCTGTTTAATAAAATTTCTGCACAATGATAAATAAAATTATTATAAGTGTGCTTAAAAGTACACTTAAATAGCAGAACTGATTATCCTGATAAACGCAGAGTTTTTAACAATAAAACAGGGGTTTTGAACAGGTTATTAACATGTCTGGCGGAATTAACTCATTTGCAACCTTCTGTCATAACAGCAATTTGCCTGGAAGCGCCAAAATTGTTTATAAATAGATTAAGTTGAAAAAGTAATTACTAATCCTGTTGTCAATATATTATTTGAAGCTGGGAAATAACCAAAAAAAAGTATAGGTTTGAAAGCTTAATAAGATTAACCGTAACAAAAAAAATGACCTCCGGAAAAGTAAATCATTACCTGATAATAGTTAATCCAAACGCAGGCAGACGAAAGGGTGAAAAGGACTGGGATACAATATCATCATTGCTTCAGAAGGCCGGGTTTACTTACAAAGCGTTGTTTACCAAGGCGCCCAGGCATGCAATCGATATTGCTGTTTCACATATTGAAAACGGATACCACAGGATTATCGTGGTTGGTGGTGACGGAACAATGAATGAGGTGGTGAATGGAATATTCCACCAAAAGCGGTTCTTAACAAGTGACATTTCACTTGGAATGATCACCGTTGGAACAGGAAATGACTGGGGGCGTATGTTTAATATTCCCAGGGGATATGCAGAGGCAATTGCCACCATACAACAGAATAACAGTTTTATTCAGGATGCAGGCGTAGTCAATTATTATCATGGAAAAAATCAGAGAAGCCGTTACTTTGTAAATATAGCCGGAATAGGGTTTGATGCACTGGTTGTAAACAAAACCAACAAAATAAAGATGTCTGGTAAAAGGGTACCATGGGCTTACCTGAAAAGCATTATTACCAGCTTAATGAAATACCGGCATACTAATACAAAGATCAGGATCGACGATCATGAAATAAAAAACGATACCTTCAATATAAGTATAGGTATTTGCAAATATAACGGGGGTGGTATGATGCAGCTTCCCGGCGCAATAGCCGATGACGGCCTGTTTGATATAACTGTTATTAACAAAATAAAAAAGTACGATGTTATATTAAATCTCAGGAAGCTCTATAACGGCAAAATTGTAAACCATCCTAAAGTTAAAACATACAAGGGAAAAACCATATTAATAGATTCAATGCCTTTAATCCACCTTGAAACAGATGGAGAATCTCTGGGGCACAGTCCTTTTACTTTTAACATTATACCCCGTAGCATAAAGGTTCTGGTGGGAATGCCCTCCCTGCATTAATCCGCAATTCATGCAGGGATATATTTCCAGTATCCCGGCAACCGGTCTGAGAAAAATCTGCTACTTCTCAACAAGCTCTATTTCAAAAAGTCTGGGCCAGTTTTTACCTGTTACAAACAGCCGGTCGTTCTCATGATCGTATGCAATACCATTAAGAACATCAAGGTTAGAGTGATGATAACGCGGGGCTAATATCCCGGTAAGGTCAATTACCCCGGTCACCCTCCCTGTTTCTTGTTCAATTTTGACAATACTGTCAGTTCCGAAAATATTTGCATAGATCACCCCGTCGATAAACTCCAGCTCATTAAGGTTTTCAACCCTCCCCTTATTATCAAACACTTCAATCCTTCCTGTCTCGGAGAAGTATTGAGGGTCAAGCAAATAAATGTAATGAGAACCATCACTTTTCAGGAGGTTGCTTCCGTCACTGGTCAGTCCCCATCCTTCTGTCTGATAATGGATCCTGCTAAGCACCTGGAATGTCTCAATATCATAAATAAAACCTACCCGCGCCTTCCACGTTAGCTGATAAAGTTTACCATCGTGCACACATAAGCCTTCCCCGAAAAGATTCCTGTCCAGGTTAAGACTTTGCAGCACTTCACCGGTCTCAAGCTCCACCTTCCTCAGTGTGGAGCGTCCGTACTGACCGGTAGACTCATAAAGGTATCCTTCGTGATATAACAGCCCCTGGGTGAAAGCCCTTATATCATGAGGATAGCTGTTGACTACCCGGTAAGTATACTGCCGGGGAACAATGTCAGATTTTAATTGTATCCTGAGGTCGTAAGACCCGGTCTTCCCGTCATCAAAAACCACTTCTGCACGTATATGCCTGGTGCCTGCAGGCTGTCCTGATGAATTCCACACCACGCCCCCGGGAATATTTCCGGAAAATACCGCTTCATTTCCATCAACCCTCAGGCCGGCCACTTCAACGCCGCCGGGATCATTATCAAAGGAAAAAAGGATCTCAATATTGTCCCCGATTTCAAAAATATCCCCGTCAGCAGGCTGAACAATTTCTCCGGAGGGCTTAACCGGGGCAGCAGCCGGCTCAACTGTCCCTCCCGCAGGATCAGCTCCAGGTGATTCTTCCTTTGTGACGGTGGGACAAGCGGTAAAAAACCATAGCAAAAGAAAAGATGAAAAAATTAAATATGTTGTTCGTTGCATAAGTAATAACAAATTGAATTTTTAGCTGAGTATATCAATAAGCTTACATTTTGATATTTACCGGCAAAATGGCTGACTTTAGTTCCCCAGCAATTTTTGCCAGAATCCTCGTTTTTCTTTAACCTGTTGTGGAAATAAAATTTCATTACTTTCCGGATCCTTATCTTCATTAAGCATTTGCCATACTTTGCTCCATCCTGGAAATCCTCCTACAATCCGGTCGTCAATAAAAACATGAGCATGAATTTTTCTGCTTGTCTCCCCGTAATACTGTTCCTCCGGATAACTTTGATTAACAGCATAAAATTCTATGCCATTATTCCGGCAAAACTCAATTGCCTCTTTAAGCTCCTCCCCCGAACGGTATGTCCAGAGAATGAGCTGATGCCCCTGTTTTTGCAATTCCTTCATGGTTTCAAAAGCAAATAACATTGGTCTACCGATATCAGGAAAGGCATCTTCAACTATGGTTCCGTCAAAATCAATTGCTATCTTCATTATTTTAAATCAGATTACTCACCAAATACATATCTTATGGAAAAAATATTTGAATACATCGATATGGTACGTGGAGAGATATTACTCATGGCATAATCAAGGAAGAAGCTGCCAAGATGCAAACCAAGTCCGGCAGATGGATCTGCTAGCAGTCTCTTTTCACCGCCAAATTCGGTAATTCGTTGCAAATTACCAAGCCCGGTCCGTAAAAAAACCAGGTTCCCGTAATTAACCTCCAGTCCCATAACGGGATCGGTTCCAATAAAACTGCTGCTCACCAGGGCAGCAGTTTTCCCCTCAAAAGAAAAAGAAATATTGATTTCCGTCAACAATGAAATCTTTTCAGATAGTGTGAACCCGCGTGCTGCACCAAGATGAAAACGAGGGAGTGTAAGCTCAAGCGAATTATCAGGTGGTTGGTTAAACAAAGAATCACCAACCTCAATTATCAATGCTTCCCCGTTGAACTGCCATGCATTGAATGTACTTGTAGCATCGCGCAATACTGCTCCCAATATCCAGTTATCAACTTTATATCTTACGGCCAGATCAACTCCGAATCCCCATGCATTTGCAAATTCACCCACCATTCGTCTTATTATTTTGGCATTTCCTCCCAGATCAAGACCTTCTATGGCTGATGACCTTGAGTAGGAAAGTAAAAGCGCATAATCAGCAACTGAAAAGGAACTTATCCTGTCATAATCCAAATTGCCGTCTGAATCTATGAGCTCAGTTGTATTTGGAATATCATCCACTCCAAAGCGCAGTAAAGATATCCCCAGAGCACTTTTCTCATCAAGCC
Source organism: Bacteroidales bacterium (assembly GCA_007132225.1). Classification (GTDB taxonomy): domain Bacteria; phylum Bacteroidota; class Bacteroidia; order Bacteroidales; family PUMT01; genus PXAP01. The sequence goes on from SLPB01000028.1 coordinate 36,801, forward strand.
TGGTTCCGGCTCCCAGGTAATCAAATTTTGCAATCCCGGCGAAATATTGAGCATGCATCAGGCTGGCCTGATGGTTTCCATCCAGACTTGCCAGTCCGGCAGGATTCCAATAGGCTGCAGTAACATCATCAGCAGAGGCAATAAAAGCTTTACCCATACCAATCGATCTTGCTCCCACACCCACATTAAGAAATTCATTTGAATACTTGGCTGATTGTGTAAAAGCACTGACTGATATTATGCTCAATACCGCAAATACAGCATACCTCTTATTTTGGAATAAAATCAATTGTATTGACGTGTTATATGAGATTATTGAACATGATTACCTGCAAACTATCATTTTTAACTTATTTTTGCAATAAATATTGCAAAAATGGCCTGATATTCGGGCATAAACAATAAACTGATGACCAGAAGCATGATAATATCACTTAAAAACAGTATCCCCAGTATACTTACCCTGCTTAACCTGTTTTCAGGCTGCATGGCTATTTTGCTTAGCTTTCATGACATAGCCCTTGCAGGTCTGATGGTTTTCCTGGCAGGTTTTTTTGATTTTGCCGACGGACTGGCAGCAAGAATACTTGATGCTTATTCTGATTTTGGCAAAGAGCTTGATTCCCTTGCCGATATTGTAAGTTTTGGCGTAGCACCAGCATTTATTCTTTTTCATCTTATCCATGCAACTCTGATCATAGAAAATCCGTGGTTCAGTCTTGATACAATAACAGCCCTGGAGACAATTATTCTTTTAAGTGCTTTCCTTCCAGTAATATTTTCTGCAATCCGGCTTGCCAGGTTTAACGTTATGGATAGCAAGGGAAATTTCTTCACAGGCCTTCCCACCCCGGCTGCAGGCATATTTTTTGCATCCCTTGGTTATATCTTTTTTACAGAAGGCCAGGGATGGATAACTGATTCACTTTTTAACACCGTTGTTCTGGTGGCAATGAGCATTTGCATCTCATTACTGATGGTGAGCCCTGTACCAATGTTCACAATAAAATTTAAAAGGTTCGGACTAACCGGTAATCTGGTACGATACCTTTTTCTAATTCCCTCCTTGCTTTTTATGATTTTCTGGGGACTTAAGGCTGTGCCGGCAATAATTATATACTATATCTTACTGTCTGTGGCACTGGCACTTATTCCGGGAAAAAGGGTCATGGAAAAATAACCCCCCGGCTATCCAGGTGAAATTTTCAATTATACGGCAGAATCAGGGTGCATCTTCATCCTCGCTTCCGGAAATCTCATCCTGTATCCGGAGTGATTCGCGGTGAATAAGGTTTAAGAATTCCTCGGTAAACTTTTCTGACAGCCCGGCATTGATGGCATACTCTTTTCTTGAGGATAAAATTTTATCCCACCTGGAAGACTGCAACACGGAAATTCCCTGCCTCTCCTTTATCCTGCCAATATTTGAAGAATAAATAAATCTTTTGGCAAGCAGGTCGATAAGCTCTTTGTCGATCTGATCTATTTTTTCACGGTGTTCTTCAATCCCGTTCATATGTTTCTCATTTTTTTATTTGCAAAAATAAAAAAATTAACCCAATTATTTCCCCAAAAACAAAGAGCCCTGCAGGAAGCAGGGCTCTTTGTTTAAAAAAATCAATACTATCTCCTGGGCAACCCCTCAATATCAAATGCATCATTTACCTGGGTTCCAAATTCATCATCTCCATTGGATACAACAAAGATCATATCGTTAAAATCCTCGTCACTTCCACTGCCCACTGTCCCCAGCTGATCCTCAAAACTAATGACAATGTCATTACAGGTCTCTTCAAGGAAAAGGACATGCTTCTGAGCTCCCTCGGGATTAAATTGCTTGTCGGAATAGATATTGTGTATTCCTTTCACCATCTTTTCCTGACCGGGATCCCAGCCTTTGGCAACCAGGAAAAAACCGATCACCGTATTGGCATTAAATTCAACTGTAGGACCGCCTAACCTTACCCTGTCTCCAGGTGCCAGCTTATCGTCCCCGTGATTTTTTGCATCGGGAAAAATAATATTCAGCTGAAGCTCCTCTGCAGAGGCAGGTGGATTGTCAGCATCGTATGTATAGTATCCAAAGGAATTGTCCCAACCCGCACCATTATGAACAAAACTAATAAAGACGGGAGCCTTTTCCTTAAGCCTCAAAGTACCCGGAACCTCACCAATAAGATCTGCCTGGGGTCCCTCATGAATACTGGCTCTTTCCGGGAACAAACTCTTAATCTTGTCATAAAGTGTTTCACAGGGTATTGTAGGCTCTGGATCTACATCATCCACAGGGAGGTCACCACTGCCCGGGTCATAATGCACAATTTCAATAATCTTGAGTCCACCCAAACCGGTTGCAACAAAAACCTTATTATCAAAAGACTCAATAAAGTTAGCCGATGAGCCTTGTTCAAACATCATCCTGCCCACGGTAACAATCTCATTTTCGCCTGCAAGTTGTGCTACATGAACCCCGGAGCCTCCATTTGCAATAAACACCAGATCATCATTCACTGACACTCCGTTGGAAACATAATTATGGGGATTGGCATCATCCAAAATTTCCGGGCGCTCCAGATAGCCGATTAAAGTTCCGGAATTTATATCATACATCTTCATACCACCATCTCCAAGGGCAACAAATACAAAATCATCCTTTATCCTAACTATTGACTTGGCTTCGGGATAACTTGCCCCGCCTGTATTAATGACAGCAACTTCACTGATTTGAACATCTTCAGGGTTGCCGGTAACCGAAACATCCATTATATGGAGGTTGCCCCCGTCAGCGCTAAAAACAGCTACCCTGGAGCCATCAATATCAACTGACCGGGCAAAATCTATAGCTTCAAACCCAAGCAGGTTTAAACCAGTGCCTAAAATGCTTAGTCCCCCGCTGGAACCTGAGGTAGCATATACTGTACCGTCTTTGTAACGTACATCATTGCCTGCAAATCCCGGAAGATCATAATGCTGACGGCCGTCTTCAATATGCATGAACTCATTTCGATCATTAAGATTATATTTTTCAATTACAGCAGATGAATTGAGTCCGAGTTTATCTGATGGTCCCATCTCCTGGGCTCCGGTTAAATAAACAAAATGATTTCTCCCGGCACTCCCCAGTTTCTCAACATCAACGGAACTGATATCCCTTGAGGGGAAAATTGCATTATTTATAAGCTCCGGATTTGATATATCGGATATGTCAAAAATATCAAGTCCGCCAAGGTACTTATCTCCCTTAACATTATAAGTAACAAAAGCATAATCACCTGCAATTTTAATATGTGAAGCCTGCAGAGCAGTTCCATTCTCAGAGACGGGAGGAGACACCTCTGCACGAAGCTTCAGTATATAGTTACTGGAAACCGCTGTGCTTTTAGTTCTTTTGGTGCTTTTAATCCTGAAATTATCTTCCACGGGATAAATAGATATGACATGATCATCGGGTGCTTTACTAACTCTTTTGTTAAGATCCGACAAGTTATTGTTTACAATCATATCATCCTGCTGAATCCTGTCCTCTATAGGATCTTTCTCACAGGATGCCAGCATAAAGGCGAACACTGCGGTTACAAATAGCAAGAGTCTGAATTTATTCATAATTACATTAATTTTTTATTTAAAAAACTTTTAAACTACCTGGGAAAGTACAAAGTACTTACAATCTTTTTGCTTATTACGAAAGCAGAGTAAGAAATGTTAAGTTAATTTGACGAACTGACTGAAAATTTACACTAAAGGCACTTTTTTTTTGAAATACCAGATGATTATTGCCAGTTGTATGACTTATGCCAAATATATAAATGACTCACCATTGCCTTTTTAACTACCAACCAGGAGTTTGCTACAAAAGGATATACTGCAACCGGTAAATTGGATCAGTATATTAATTATAGAAGACATGTACAAAACCGTTTTTATTGTAAAGCGGCTCCTCAGAGGTTATCACATAAAAATAAACACCTGGCTTTACAAGGACCCCTGAAGGAGTTCTGCCATCCCAGTTTATAAGGGGAGAAGTGTGGTTGTAAACAACATTGCCCGCACGGTCAAATATAGTAATGGTAAGAGGGGTGGCACCATCAGACCTTATAATAAAATAATCATTATCACCGTCACCATCGGGTGTAAAGACATTTGGAACCTCAAAAGAGTCATGGACTGTAACAGTTTCCGGAGGGAATGTAGTATGTGAATCCGACGGATCGGTAAGGCTTGTTACTGTGAGAACTACTTCATAGGTGCCGGGAGAGGAATACTGATGCATCTCCACCGGCAGTGACCCGGCACTGCCGTCACCGAAATCCCATTCAAAACGATAGTTTTGGGTATCCTCCTGGGTAAAACTAACCTCAGATCCTGTTCCTGTAGTATAATGACTTTTAAAGATGACACGTAAAGAGGCAATATCATCTGTCTCGTGTGTAAAGAATATGTCATTAATCTGCGCTTTCAGGCTTAATCCTTGAAAGACAATTAAATACAAAAGCGCTGTTATAAGAAGTTTCATGGTCAGTATAATTTTTGTGGCGACATAATATATCAAATTTTTTCAGTTAGGCGTTTAACAAGCTTAAAATTATTGAAAAACTCCTTGGCAAAAACTCTTAATACGGTGTAAGCAGGTATTGCCAGAAACATTCCCAGTATACCTGCCGTGCTGCCGGCTATCATCAGAACAAGAAAAATCTCCATAGGGTGCGCATGAACACTGCTGGCATATATAAGGGGCTGGAAAGCCATATTGTCTATTAACTGAACACTCCCAAACACTATAAGCATATACCCAAGCAAGGGAAGCATTTCAGTATAGAATGACAATTCGAGATGTGTTACTATGCCTAGGGAAATGCCAAGTGCGGCTCCGATAACCGGCCCTATATAAGGTATCACGTTAAAAACTCCGACAAGCAGTCCAATCACCAGGGCATTGTTAAATTTTATACCTGCAATCAGCATACCTATTGTAATAAGTATTATTATACATGTAACCTGTAGAAGTATTCCTATAAAGTAGCGCATCAGCAGATACCTGATCGATGACATGGCATGTTTTACTGCACGTTCATGCTCAGTGGGAACAAAAATAAGAACCCCTTCCAGAAAAAGCCGGTCATCCTTGAGAAAGAAAAAAGTCATGAAGGAGATGGCAAATGCTGCAATGAAAATATTTCCGAGTAACATGGCAAGGGAGCTGAATATACCGGTAAAAAATTCAATACTGAGAACCGAATTAAGTTTATCTGAAACAAACTCGGTAATACTCATATCACGAAAGGCAACCAGCTCAAGCCTGTGCATAAAAGCCTCAAGCTGCTGAATAGGTTCATCAAGATTACTGATTACTGCATCGGCATTTATGTTGGCAAGCTCACTTGCCTGGAAGGCTATGATTGGAATAAATATCCGGAAAAAGAGCAGCACGATCCCCCACAACATTAAGAGGCCCAGCAGGGCACTCAGAGCACGGGGCACCCTTATTTTTTTATACTTAAGCCGGTCAAGAAGATCAACAACAGGTCGCCCTATAAGTGAAAGCACAAAACTAACCAGGATATAGAAGATAAGTGTTCTTAAGTGCCATAAAATAAATATAATGACAGCCGCTCCCAGGGCTATGGCTATATATTTACCCGCTCCGCTGATTCTATCCTGTTTCTGATTCAATTCAGTTCATTTACCCGGAATTAATAACCCGGCCATTTACCAATTATCTTACTAAGCCTTATCCTGTATGAAGCAAAAATAAGCATTTTGCTAACAATACCTTAACCAGGCCATAAAATCATTATTAAATGACCCCATATTTTTTAAGTGCTTTGATTATCTTCGTGGCCTGTATAAATAACGGATTAATGATACAATCACATCCGGGAGAGCTGGCTGCCCTGATAGCTGCGATTTTCTGGACATTTACCGCCCTTGCATTTGAATCAGCAGGGAAGAAGATCGGTTCAATAACAGTGAACCTGCTCAGGCTTTTCATGGCCTTTATATTTCTGGGCATCTTCACCTGGTTCAGCAGGGGACACTTCTTTCCCACAGGTGCAACTACCCATAACTGGATATGGCTGTCATTGTCGGGAATGGTGGGATTTGTCCTGGGCGACCTGTTTCTTTTCAGGGCCTATATCGTTGTAGGAGCCCGCATCTCGATGCTTATTATGTCACTTGCTCCTCCAATAGCTGCAGTTGTGGGCTGGATGATAATGGGTGAAACCATGTCACCCAGAAGCCTTGCCGGTATGGCAGTTACCTTCTCAGGAATTGCAATGGTCGTACTTACAAGAGATAAAGATGATCTTCCACCCATACCGGGGTATCCCAGAGAGAAACCCAAAAAAACCAGTTTCAGGTTTTCATACCCGATTGCAGGTTTGCTGCTGGCCTTTGGCGGAGCTGCGGGACAGGCGACCGGACTGGTGCTGAGCAAATATGGCATGGAAGGATATGATGCCTTTGCAGCAACCCAGATCCGCGTTATCACAGGTTTTTTTGGTTTTATGGTTATTTACACCATGCTTGGGCGCTGGAACAGGCTCATGCCAGCACTTAAAAACAGGCCGGCAATGAAAAGCCTTACCACGGGGGCATTTTTCGGCCCGTTCCTGGGAGTCTCTTTCTCACTGCTGGCAGTCAAGTTCACTTCATCCGGTATTGCAGCCACCATCATGAGCATAGTCCCCGTTCTTATTATCCCCTTCTCGGTAATAATGTTCAAAGAAAAAATAACCCCCAGGGAAGTCCTGGGGGCATTTGTTGCTATTGCAGGGGTTGCACTGTTTTTTTTATGAGGGTTAATTCAGCATTGCATATAGATTACCAGGGATAACTATTACCATGCCCCCTTAATCTGGGATAGGTCAGGTTCCACTATTTATCATCTGCCGGCCAAATTTCCGGCCGAACTCCTTTAGTTCCTCGATTTTTTCAGCATGGGGATAAAACTTGCCTGCAAAACCACCTTCTACCACCTTCATTTTTAGTGCCTTTAGATTGGCTTCAATAATATCCACCGCCTCACCGCTCCATCCGTAGGACCCGAAGGATGCTGCAAGTTTGCCCTTGTCCCTTATAGGATTTATAAGGGCAAAAAGCTTGTAAACGGGAAGAAGTGTATTTTGATTAATTGTTGGCGATCCAACAAGCAGCGCATTGCAACGTGTAAGCAAGGAATCAATATCGCCAAGGGCCATGGTTTCAACATCAGCAGTTTCTACTCTGATATTATTATCGGCCTCACTTATGCCGGCGGCAATATAATCTGCCATTTGTTTTGTATATCCATAGGCAGAAACATAGGTGAGTAAAACATGTTTTAGTTCCGGCTGAGAACTGTCAAGATACTCCCTGGCATATTGCTGCGAAAGGTCAACATATTTCTTCCAGTCCGAGCGGAGAATGGGACCGTGACCGGTGGCTATAACAGAAATATCAAGAGGTTTTATCTTTTCAATGGCCTTCAGCATAAACTTACTGTAAGGTTTGAGTATTACATCAAAATAGTATTTAAAGGAGTCGTCGTAATTATCAACCAGGTCATCAAACATCTCCTCAGTACAAAAATGCGCACCGAACGAATCGCAGGTAAACAGAACCCTATCCTCAACCAGCCAAGTATACATTGTATCAGGCCAGTGAAGGTTGGGGGCAGAAATGAACTTAAGGGTCTTGTTGCCCAGATCAAGGGTGTCTCCGTCCTTAACTTTCATGCTTTTAAAGGGTATTGAGACTATATCCTCCAGGTAACGAAGTGCATTGCCGCTGCCGACCACAGTGGCATTGGGAGCCAGCCTGAGAAGATTCTCCAGGTTGCCGGAATGATCAGGTTCGGTATGATCGAGTATGATATACTCAATTTCTGAAGGTTCTGTAACCTCCCTGATCTTTTCAAGCCATGTATCCCAGAATTTTATCTTGGTGGTTTCGATTATGGCTTTCTTTTCTGCATTGATAAAATAGGAATTGTAGGTTGTACCGTATTTGGTCTCCATCACAATGTCAAATGTCACAATATCGTAATCAAGAATTCCAATCCATTTGACATCGGGGGTCACATCAAGTATTTTATTATCCGTCATAGTTAAATTATTAAAATTTCTACGGCATCAGACCAAACGAAAAGCTGTTTATACTATTACCGTGCAGGATCCTGCACTGCAAAAGTAACAAATAGAGGACAAAAAAAAACTCCCTGATGAGAGCTTTTTTTTATAAACCGGTAAATCTAATATTACTATTCAACCATAATGCCTGCAGTATTAAATATACAGGCAGCAGCTTTATGTTCTGACTCTAGTTGTTCTCAGCAATTCTTTCTTTATCTGTTTTTTCACTACTGCAATTTCCCGATGCAACAGCTACAGGAGTAGCCACCGAATTTCCGGTTTTTGAACAGCAGTCCGAAGATTTCTCAGCAGAGGCTGTCCGGGTTACCTTACCCGATACACCGCAGTCCGAAGATTTCTCAGCAGAGGCTGTCCGGGTTACCTTACCCGATACACCGCAGTCCGAAGATTTCTCAGAAGAGACAGCTCGTGCTGATTCATGTGATGAACTGCAATCTGAAGATTTTTTAGTGCCGGAGGTTAAAACAGCGTTTATACCTGAACCGCAATCACCGGCAGCGGCAACAGTTGAACATTCGGATTTATTTTTATCGGTTTCCTTTTCCTCTGGCGAATTAAAAGAAAAAGCTAAAACACCAGTAAATGTAAATATTGTAAGAAGCGCAAATAATTTTTTCATACCCGGTTAATTTAAGTTTATGTTATTTTTATTTAGACCAAATATAGATATAAGTATCCGGGAAGGTCGCAAAATAAATGTTAAAAATTGTTAATTTTAATTAAAGGTAGCGATAACAGAGGTTTTACCATAAACTTTGTCTCCCGGCTTTACCTTCAGGTTGACATCAGGAGGGAGCAAAAGATCAACCCTGGATCCGAACTTGATAAAACCAAGTTCCTCTCCCTGACGGCCCTCTTTGCCGGTTTTGGCATAACATACGATACGCCGGGCCACAGCACCGGCAATTTGCCTTACAAGCAGCGATGAATGTTCATTAACCTTAATAACCACCGTGGTGCGTTCATTTTTACTTGATGCTTTGGGATGCCATGCCACCATGTAGTCGCCGGCATGGTACCGGTAAAATTGCACCAGTCCCTTTACAGGAAAATAATTCACATGTACATTAAGGGGTGACATAAAAACAGAAACCTGAAGCCGTCTGTCATTAAAATATTCCCGTTCCTCTACTTCCTCAATTGCAACTATCCTTCCGTCGGCAGGTGAAAAAATAAGATTTGTGTCAGGCTCAATTGACCGGGCAGGCACCCTGAAAAACCAAACAGTAAACAAATATAAAACAATTGAAAAAACCAGGAATATCAAAATAAAAAGATGGCCTGATGGCAGTAATGAAAATAGAATAATATTTGCAACAACAAGTAAAAACAGCAGTTTTAACAGAATTCCATAACCTTCTTTATGTATTCTCATAGTTTAAAAGATGAAATTAAAATAAACCCATGAAGCTGGAATCACAAATAACCAGGCATCAATGCGGTCAAGTACACCACCATGTCCCGGAAGCAATTTTCCTGAATCCTTAATACCAAGCCGACGTTTAAAAAGTGATTCAACAAGATCGCCGTATACGCCAAAAACTATAACTATTACACCCACCACAAGCCAATTGGTTCTGTCGAGTAACGGAAAGAGCCTGGTCATAAACAAAGCAGCAGCAATAACAGCTGCTCCTCCACCAAGGGTTCCCTCCCAGGACTTTTTCGGAGAGACGCTTTTAAAAAGCCGGTTGTTGCCAAATGGCACTCCCACCAGATAAGCAACCGTGTCATTAATCATGATAAGGATAAAAATACCAATGACAATACCTGGATTATAGGGTGAACCTGAAATATCGCCGGGAAAAACAATAAGATTAAGCAGGCTTATAGGAACCACAGTATAGATAATACCGTAAAAAGTAGCGGCCAGATTATCAAATGCCCGCTCATCTTTCCTGTACAGCTCCCTTATCATCATAAAAGGCGGAAACAACAACAACAAAGATAACCACTTTGGAGATATATTTCCGGATGCATATCCAAATAAAAGGCTGAACAGTATTATTGAAGCGCAAAGTGCAGCATATTTCTGAATCCTGATTCCCTCGTTTTCCTTATGCCTGTAAAATTCAAGCAAAGCAAGCACAAGCAGTACCAGGTAGAAAACAAAAAAACTTATACTGCTCCAAAGAAGGGCACCGAAAACCATAATTAAGAATAACCCGCCGGTAACAGTTCGTTGAAACAAATTCTTCAAGATTGAAACTTTTTTATAAGCTTTTCAGCTGCTGAGAGATTTTCCTTTTCAACCATTACTTCAATATGCCCTATCATGGGATAGGCCGAATCTTTCTTGTCCATCACCACTGCTTCTATGCCATTGTCCCTGAGCATTTGCTGAGCCATTTCTGCCAGGTACTGCTCACTGGTATTATATACTATTTCCCAGTTGTCATCCATAATATAATATGCAGTTTATATTTACCTAAGAGGTTTACCATAAAAAAACCACGTCTATATTTAACCCGAGATCAAATATACTGAAGATTAAAGCTACAGCAGACAATCGGGGTAAAAAAATCATTTCAGATATAAGTTTTGCCGGATCTTATTTGGTCTCCGGCTTTTTTATTTTTTTTCCGGTATCAGGACCATCATTATTCCCGGAAGTTTTGTCCTCCTCTTTATTATTTGGCTGAACATTTCCGTCAATTTCAGATCCATTTTCGCGGGGGCCCTCAGCAGACTTGTCCGGATCACTGCCGGAAACAGAGGTAACGGTGCCCTCAACCGGCTCTTTTGTTTCATCATTTCCGGATGACTGCTTCAGCATTGGTTCTTTTTCCGGTATTTTAAATTTTCTTTTCCCAAATATCTTCTCCAGATCTTCGCTGAATATGACCTCTTTTTCAAGCAACAATTCAGCTAGCCTGGTGAGTCCCTTTTTATTTTTGGTCAATATCTCCTTTGCACGGTTGTATGAATCATCAACTATCTTCCTCACCTCCTTGTCAATCAATTCGGCTGTTCTCTCGCTGTAGGGTTTTGAAAAGTTATACTCATTCTGCCCGGATGAATCATAAAAGCTGATATTACCAACATTTTTGCTCATTCCAAAATAGGATACCATAGCATATGCCTGTTTGGTGATCCGTTCAAGGTCATTAAGTGCACCGGTGGAAACCATATTGAAATTTATCTCCTCCGATGCCCTTCCACCTAGAGCAACACACATCTCATCAGATAATTGCTCGGCAGTAGTGATCTGTCGCTCCTCGGGCAGATACCAGGCTGCGCCAAGAGATCGCCCCCTGGGAATAATGGTAACCTTTACAAGGGGATGGGCATGCTTAAGCAGCCAGCTTAAAGCAGCGTGACCGGCTTCATGAAAGGCTATAGTCCTTTTTTCCTCCATGGATATGATCTTGTTCTTGCGTTCAAGTCCGCCAATTATCCTGTCAATGGCATCCAGGAAATCCTGCTTGCCAACTGCTTCCTTATTTTTACGTGCAGCAATAAGGGCTGCTTCATTACAAACATTTGCTATATCAGCACCGGAAAAACCGGGGGTCTGCTTGGCCATAAAGTCGATGTTGAGATTCTCTTCAAGCTTTACCGGTCTTAAATGAACCTGAAAAATCTCCTTTCTTTCGTTAAGATCAGGGAGCTCAACATGAACCTGCCTGTCAAACCTGCCGGCCCTTAGGAGTGCACGATCAAGCACATCGGCCCTGTTGGTCGCTGCAAGCAGTATTACACCAATATTGGGTTCAAATCCATCCATCTCGGTGAGAAGCTGGTTTAATGTATTCTCCCGTTCATCATTGGCACCAAAACCCGCACTTTTACCCCTGGCACGCCCAACGGCATCGATCTCGTCGATAAATACAATACATGGTGCCTTTTCCTTGGCCTGCTTGAAAAGGTCCCTGACCCTGGATGCCCCGACACCAACAAACATCTCCACAAAATCAGATCCTGAAATAGAAAAGAACGGCACATTTGCTTCTCCGGCAACAGCTTTTGCAAGAAGGGTCTTACCGGTTCCCGGTGGTCCTACAAGAAGAACTCCCTTGGGTATTTTGCCTCCAAGCTGGGTGTATTTTTCGGGTTTCTTAAGAAAATCAACAATCTCTTTAATCTCCATCTTTGCCTCTTCGAGTCCGGCAACATCCTTGAAATCTGTTCTTACGTGAGACTCCTTGTCAAACATCTTTGCTTTGGACTTGCCAACACTGAAAATACCCCCGGGCCCGCCACCCCCTCCGGCAGCCCCGCTCATCCGGCGAAATATAAACAGCCATATTGCAACCAGAATAAAAAGAGGAAGCAGCCAGCTTAATGCATCAGAAAAATAGTCACGCTCGGTAACATAATTAATGCTTATCCTTGCATCCTGATCCAATTCTTCCTGGGCCTCACGCAAACGTTCTTCAAAAAGCTCTACGGAGCCAATTGTGAAAACATAGTGCGGACCCGATCTTGATGCCGAGGCAAAACCCCGGTCAAACAATTCTTCATATTTTGGAAGGTGAAGCCTGTCTTGCTTTATGTATATCCTGGCAACCTCACGGTTTACAACTTCAACTTTCTCCACATCACCCTCACGCAACATATCCCTTTCAAATTGCTGAAAATTGATCTCCATGGGCTTACTGCCGGTTCCAAAAATCTGAATAGCAATAAATGCAACGGCAATTATCCCGTAAATCCAATAGAGATTGAATTTTGGCTTCTTATTGCCCTCTTCCGGTTTTTTATCGGAATTATTGTTTTTATTTTTATTCTGTTCAAACATAATTATTGATAAACTTTTTTAATCGATTCTCTCAATTTTACCATCAGCCCACAACTCTTCCAAAAGGTAGAAATCCCTGCACTCCTTCTGAAAAACATGCACCACAACAGCTCCATAATCCAGCAGGATCCAGCATGCGTTATCCTGCCCCTCTTTGTGCACAGCAGGAATATCGAGTTTTTCCTTAACCTCTCCTGTAACCGACTCAGCTATGGCATTTACATGAGTATTTGAATCACCGTGGCAAATAACAAAATATTTACAAATCCTGTGTTCTAAACTTGTTAGATCTATACTGACAATATCCTTAGCCTTCAGATTCTTAACACCTTCGATAATATTGGATAATAATATTTCGGTGGTTATTTCTTCTTTCTTTTCTGTCATTTATTAAATTTGATCGCAAAGTTAATCAATTTTTGGCATATCCCTGCCTTGAAAATTGACTAACAATTAATTATAAGATGCTGGGAATAATTCGTTCCTAAAACGTACTTTTGAAATTCATATTGCAATAAAAGTATTAATAATAAACAAATGGAAAGTGACTTTGTTGGTAAAGATATAATAATGTTTAATTCCCTGGAATCCACAAATGAATATTGCAAAGAAATGCTAAATAACAGGGAGATTCCGGAAGGAACCGTAATAAGCGCCCGGTGGCAATCAGAAGGCAAAGGGCAGGGCGATAATTCATGGGAAAGTTCTGCCGGGGAAAACCTTACCTTCAGCATTATTCTACACCCCCTGTTTTTGAATATATCAGATCAGTTTTTTATTTCGATGATAACCTCTCTGGGAATAGCAGACTTCCTGAGACAATTTACAAACAATGTTCTCATCAAATGGCCAAACGACATATTTATCGGTAATAAAAAGATCGCGGGAATCCTGATAGAAAACTCGGTTATGGACAACAAAATAACTGACTCCATTGTCGGTATCGGGATAAATATTAACCAGGTCAGCTTTGGCAGTCATATACCAAATGCCATATCGCTCAGGAGCATAGTTCCTGAGCCACCACCCCTGGATAACTGCCTTGAGAGTCTCTGCAAAAACATAGATCACTGGTACTCTATGTTAAAACAGGACAGGAAAGAAGATATAAAAACAAAGTATACGGACCGGCTGTTCAGGTTAAACCAACAGCATCTTTACAGGGAAAGAAACAAAATATTCAAAGGGACTGTCACAGGTGTGGATAATTTCGGCAGACTGGCACTCAGGACCCAGGCAGGTCGGACAAGATACTTTGGATTAAATGAAGTGGACTTTCTCTGAGAATGGCTCACCCGGGGACTGGCAGCAGGGTTTGCGGCCGGAGGACCAGTGAAAAATTTAAGCCTCTTACCACTCCTGGTTATTCAAATGATCTGATAATTGAGAGGCTATAATCTCAATTCCCTCTTTTAACGGTTTTTCTGCCATTTGCTTCATGATCATATTCAATTCGGCTCCAAGGGTGAGCTTAATAACCGTTGTCCGCTCATTTGTCTCCTTCAGCTGGATCCACAGGTTAAATTTAAAGGGAGTGGATCCTTCAGATTCAAATTTAATACATTCATTTGGCTCTTGAGAAGCAATACGGACCCCTATTTCACCAAGTCCGTCAACCAAAAAACTGCACCGGTCCGTTTCTGCATGAAAATCTTTCACCTTCTCCCCGGGTACAAGAGTGCTGAAATTGGTAATATCGGAAAGGAAGTCAAACACAGGTTTACGTCCGGCGTGTACTGTTTTCTGTGAACTTTCAAATTTGTTCATTGCTTTTTCTGAATTATTGTTATAAATCAACCATTCCAGTTTGACGGATCACTTCTCCAATCCTGCAGGGTTTTTAATTGCCTGTTGTCGATAATGCCCATTTCCAGGGCCACCTCTACCAGAGCAAAATAATTGGTCAGGGTTTCCAGGTGGCATGAACTCTTCCGGAAATTTTCCCGGGCAACATCAAACATATAGGTAAATATTGCAAGCATTCCCATTATCTCACAACCGGATTCCCTGAGCACCTGAACGGCTGAAAGAGAACTTTTTCCAGTGGAAACAAGGTCTTCTATCACCACAACCCTGTCACCCGCCTTTACCATACCTTCAATCATATTGGTTAAGCCATGTTCCTTGGCAGAGGGTCTCACATATGCAAAAGGTAACCCAAGCTGCCCGGCAACCAGGGCTCCGTGAGCAATTGCCCCGGTTGCAACTCCGGCAATCAAGGTAACTGAAGGGTAATTTTTCCTGATCAAATCGCAAAAACTTTGTTTTACAAGCTCCCTTGTTTCAGGAAACGACAAGACAAGCCTGTTATCACAATAAATTGGTGAATGCCAGCCGGAGGCCCATAAAAAAGGTTTTGCTGGTTCCAATTTAATTGCTTTAATTTGTAACAAATGTTTAGCAATTGTCCTTTCTATTTTTTCCATTGCACAAATGTATAAAGTTTTTTTCAACGAGCGAATTGTTTTTCTGACCCGGGACTTTCTTAAAAATTTCCAGGAAAATCAAGGTCTTTTTTACAAGTTTCGGGGAAAAGATGAGTTAAAGGAGCTTTTGCTTATTTTTTTGGCCCTCAAAAAAATAGACCAGCTTTTTATCTGTCACCCTGATCTGGAAGAGCTGAGCAGGGAGTTTCGTTCCTGCTTTCGTTTTGTGGAGGCTGCAGGGGGACTGGTACGGAATAATGCCGGGGAGGTACTTTTCATTAACCGCTTTGATAAATGGGATCTTCCAAAGGGCAAGTGCGAAGAAGATGAATCGGCTCAGGAAGCCGCAATAAGGGAAGTCGGTGAAGAATGCGGTATTTCCGGCCTGGTAATCAAAAATGAATTGCAGCAAACTTTTCACACCTATTTTGACAAGGGTTTACCTCATCTTAAAAAAACCCGATGGTTTGAAATGCAGTATGAAGGTGCCGGGAACCCCAAACCACAAACCGAAGAATTCATAACAAAAGTTATCTGGGCAAGGGAAAAAGATTTGAACATCATTCAAAAAAACACCTATCCCTCAATAAAAGACCTGCTAAAAGAGGCAAAAATCATCTGAATTCCCCCCTTGAATGTATTGTCCTGAACAAATAATTTTCAAATTTCTCTGCGGGAGAAGGAGCTGGTGACATAAGCAACTTACCATCTCGATCCATAAGATAATAGGTGGGAAACATTCTTACATCGTAATCCTTTAAAACAGAAGGCTGATTGCCGTAAAATAAAAACTCCCAGTCATAATCATTTTTGTTCAGAAAATCCAGCATTGACTCATAACTATCATCAATAAAAACCGTAACAACTTTAAGGTGCTTTTCATACTTTTCACTCAGGCTGCTTAATACATCATATTCAGAAAGACAACCATAGCTGACGGACGTACAAAAATTGAGATAAACATAATACCCCCTAAAATCAGAAACAGACATTGTATCTCCCTCCCTGTTCATGAGTCTGAAATCAGGTGGTTCGAATCCTTCTAACAGCCGGGTAACTTTCTCCCTGATATGTCCGGCAATCCTTTCATGCTCAGGGTAGGTTGTTGTTGATGCAAGCGAATCCAATACAGTCAAAAGTCCTAACCTGGAGAACCCTTCCACATAAAAAGCATCATGAAGGCCCTTTAAAATAACCATTTCAAGTAACTGCTCTTCACCCAGCACGTTATCAGTTAATAATGTATTTCTTAGCTTATCCAGGCTCCGGTGCTTGTTAATATCTTCAAATATCCTTTTGCCTTTTGTTGTCCTTGAAAAAAATAAAAAATACCTGTCATATACCTGATTAAACAATTCCATATATGCAACATTATCGTAAAGCACTGGCTCCGGGTAAAAATACTGGCTTGACACATTGCTTGCGGACTGCATCCGGGCCATTATTTTCAGAAGTCCGAGCTTGTACTTCCGGTATTTTTGAAAGTAAGGATTGCCGTAACCGGCAAACCGCTGTTCAAAGGCATTGCTTATAGAGTCCAGAAGCTCATAATCCCTGTTCATAGTGAGCCTGATCAATGGTTCCCCGAAAAGAGGCTCATACATCTGATCAAAAATTCTGATCAGGTGGTTCAATTCAGTGCTATCCCTGTTGATAACAGCTATGTGTGTGGGAATTCCTTCAAAATAGGGATTGTTTTTTTCACGGGCAGATTTTTCAGTTTTACCGGGGATAACAATCTTATAACTCTTCCCCGGTTCAACATACATGTAAGCATAATGAACACCAACATTTGTATAAATATAAAGGGGGGCATTATCTGCTTCTATCTCAACTGAAAATTCGTCACTTTTATCAACCCGGAACCGGACCACTTCAGTTTCTGTAAAACTTATATCGTCAGTCCGGGAATAAAAAACAAGTTCTTCACCGGCATATCCGGGGGCATAACCGGAGATCCGGACCTTGCCGGCACTCTCTGAATCTGCCTGAAGTCCGTAAAAGAGCATCCCGCAAAAAACAACAACAGATGTAAGCTTCATCAGCAAATATTTAGATTCACACGAATATATTCAGGGTTTATATTCATTAAGTTTTACCCCCCGGGGCACAAACATGCTTGCATCTCCACCGTTTCGAACTATATCACGAACAATAGTTGAGTTGATTGGTGTATGTTCAGGTTTTGTCAGTAAAAACACTGACTCAATATTACCTGCCATTGCTTTATTAACCTGGGCAATTGCCCTTTCAAATTCAAAATCAGCAGCTGTACGTAATCCCCTTAAAATATAAGAAGCATTCTTCTCATGGCAAAAATCAACTGTCAGTCCACTGAACCAGGTAATCTCAACTGCGGGTTCATCATGAAAAACATTTCCAATCCATTCAAGTCTTTTTTCAAGGGGAAAAAACCCTTTTTTTCGGGAATTATACCCGGCAGCAATTATTATCTTGTCAAAAATAGACAGGGCTCGCCTGACAACAGACTCATGACCAATTGTGAAAGGATCAAATGACCCGGGAAAAACAGCAATTTTTTCCATCAGATTTAAATTTTGAAATTACAGAAAACAGATTCAGTTTGATCTGCTGCAAACATACATAAAAGGCTGACAAAACAGAAGGCTGAAACTCCTTTTAACAAAGGAGTAATGACTTATTTCACGCTATATTTCAGTGTTTATGCATAAACACGATATTCCCAAAAACAACATTTACAGTAATATTCAGATAAGGACTTTCCGGATCAAAGCTATCAGAGGTATATCCGCCCTTTCCCAATAAGGGAATATTTTTGCCGGGCATTTTCACCCCGGCAAACACAGCATCTACCAGGATATTTACAGGCAGATCGGGATCAATGAAAACAGTACTGTTGGAAAAAAGGTTGTTTATTTTAATATTTTTTTTACTCCCCGTTAGTTTAAACCCGGTAAGATCAAAAGCGGTTCCGGAGAAAACAAGCTGATATTCAGAAGACAGATCCTCAGAACCCTCAACTATGGCAGATTTAAAAAAAAACTCATTTTCACCGCTCTTTAATGGCCAAATACCGGAATTTCCGAAAATGACCATAATGCAACACAGTACCAGAACCGACCCGGTCAGAATTTTAAAGACCGGGAAATCAATCTCGAATATGACCCTTGCCAGCAGGATCCCGCAAATAAGTATAAGTAATATACTCCAGAAGAAAAGAGTGTCTACCTGCATTGAACCTCTTGGTTTTTTTTATGCATAGGGTTCCATTACCTTTTCTTCCAGAAGGGCAATATCAAGCACATCAATTATAGTCCTGACATAATGAAAAGTAAGTCCTTTCAGGTATATTTCCTTGATTTTCTCCATATCTTTCTTATTATCTTCAGATAATATGATATGAACAATATTTGCCCGTTTTGCAGCAAGGATCTTCTCCTTTATCCCGCCAACAGGCAATACACGTCCCCTCAGGGTTATCTCTCCGGTCATGGCTGTGGCTTCTTTAACCTTCCGCCGGGCAAAGGCCGATGCCATAGAGACAACCATGGTGATACCGGCTGATGGCCCATCTTTGGGTATGGCTCCTTCGGGCACATGAATATGAACATTAGTCTTTTCAAAGATATCCGGCTTAATATCAAGATAACCGCAATGAGCCTTGATATACTCAAGAGCAAGCTGTGCCGACTCCTTCATCACCTCACCCAGATTTCCGGTAATGGTAAGATTGCCTTTGCCCCGGCTAAGGCTTGATTCAACAAATAATATCTCACCTCCGGCGGGAGTAACCGCCAGGCCGGTAACTACACCTGCAAAATCATTGCCCTGATAAAAGTCCCTGCTATATTCGGGAGGGCCAAGGATTTCACGGTTAAAAGCGGGACTAAGTTTTTTGTCAAACTCCTCACCGAGTGCCAGTTTTTTCGCAAGTCCCCTGCATACCTTGGCAATTTTCTTATCAAGCTCCCTCACTCCTGACTCCCGGGTATAATTGTCTACTATTGATGCAAGTACCTTTTTTGAGAAAACCACGGAATTCCTTTCCAGTCCGTGATTCAACAACTGCTTGGGCACAAGATGCCTGCGTGCAATCTCAATTTTTTCTTCCTGGATATATCCTGAGACACTGATCACCTCCACACGGTCACGCAGTGCGGGATGGATTGTATTGACCGTGTTTGCCGTGGCGATAAACAACACCCTTGACAGATCATAATCAAGTTCAAGATAGTTGTCATGAAAAGCGAAGTTCTGTTCAGGATCAAGCACCTCCAGAAGTGCGGAAGCAGGATCGCCGTGAACATCTTTCCCAACCTTATCTATCTCATCCAAAATAAAAACGGGATTGGATGATTTGGTTTTTTTTAAATTCTGAATAATACGCCCGGGCATTGCCCCAATATAAGTTTTACGATGACCACGAATTTCAGATTCATCATGAAGACCACCAAGAGACATCCTTGCATATTTTCTTCCAATAGCACCTGCAACTGAACGGCCTAGTGATGTTTTTCCCACACCAGGAGGCCCCACCAGGCACAAAATAGGTGATTTCATATCACCCTTGAGTTTAAGTACCGCTAAATGCTCCAGTATTCTGTCCTTAACAGTTTCAAGTCCGAAATGATCCCTGTCCAGAACTCTCTGAGCTCTTTTCAAATCAAAATTATCTTTAGTATACTCGCCCCACGGTAGTTCGAGAAGGAGATGAACATAGTTTACCTGGACGGAATATTCACCTGCTGCCGGGTTAAGACGCTGAAGCTTTTTGAGCTCTTTTTCAAAAGCCTCCCCAACCTCCTTTGTCCATTTCTTTTTGGAAGCTTTTTCACGCATTTCGGCAATCTCTTTCTCCATTGGATTGCCTCCCAGTTCATCCTGAATTGTTTTAATCTGCTGATGCAACAGGTACTCCCTTTGCTGCTGGTCCAGTTCAGATTTAACTTTTGACTGAATATCTTTTTTCAGCTCAAGCATCTGAACCTCCTTACTCAGGTATTCAAGAAGCGTTTGAGCCCTCTTGTAGAGCTCATTGGTCTCAAGCAGTTTCTGCTTGGAGGGTATATCCACATCGGAATTGGAACATATGAAATTAACAAGAAAGGTTGAGCTTTCGATATTCTTAACTGCAAATGAAGCTTCAGGGGGAATATTGGTGGATAACTTAATAATCTTTAGTGACAGATCCTTTAATGACCCTATAAGTGCCTCGAACTGATCTCCTTTCTTCCTTGGCATTACATCATCCAGGCTGATAATACTTGCCTTCATGTATGGTTCCTCAGAGTGCAGCTCCGTAATCTCAAAACGTTTTTTTCCCTGAATAACCACAGAAGTCGCTCCATCGGGCATTTCAAGAATTTTCAGAATCTGCGCAACTGTGCCGACTTTATAAAGATCCTCCAGTCCGGGATCATGTGTTTCGGCATCTTTTTGGGCAACAGCACCTACAAGCTTGCTGCCTTTATATGAATCACGGATAAGTTTAATGGATTTCTCCCTTCCCACTGTAATGGGTATTATCACACCGGGAAACAGTACGGTATTGCGAAGGGGCAGAAGAGGCAGGGCGTCAGGTATTTCTGTCTTGCGCAGCTCTTCTTCATCTTCGTCTGAAATAAGAGTGATATAATCTGACTCTTCATCTCCTGGATTCCCGGCCAGCATATCTGTCCACAATAAATCTTTATGCTTTTTGTTCATTTGATATTACTATAAAATATTTATCTGTCAACATGTCATAATTAACAGGAAAAACAGAAAATAACTATATATTCAAGTCTCGTGCCAAAAATAAATGACAGCCCCTTTAAGAGTAACTTAATTAACTGATAAAACAAAAATCACTCCCTTTAGTTCATCTTTTTTATGGATCGTTGCCGCTTGCGGGATTATATAAAAAAACCCCGCGATGCAGGGTTCTAAAGAAGTATATTAATGAGTGTTACTTGTTTTTCTTATCCATGTGCTTTTTATACCGGTTCATGAACTTGTCAACACGCCCTGCTGTATCAACAAGTTTCATTTTGCCTGTATAAAATGGGTGTGAAGTACTGGAGATGTCGAGCTTATAAAGAGGGTACTCATTCCCGTCCTCCAGCTTAATAGTCTCTTTTGTGGGTGCGGTTGAACGCGAAATAAAATAATTGTCGTTTGACATATCTTTAAATACCACAAGACGGTAATTTTCAGGATGGATTTCTTTCTTCATATCTATTTATTTACTAATATATTTTTATTCAGACAAATACTTTTTAAACCGCTCATATTAAAGAACCCGGGTGAATTTCACATCAGGCCTGAGCTTACATTCCTGAAAGACCGGTTCGTTGAATATTACTCCGGTCAGGGGGCAGAAACCTAATTGATGAATACCCGGTTCCCGGGATTTTCAACAAGGTTCTTTTCCTAAACGGAATGCAAAGATAATAGTTGTAATTAAATATACAAAATAAAAAAATACTTCACTCCTGCAAACTTTGTTCCCGGAGCAGTATATCAAAGCAAATTATCAGGTACAGCACAGTGCTGATAATTAATGCAGACGGATGATCCTCTGGTCTATAAGCAGGAAAATAGCAATAAGTAAAGCAGAGTAAATTAAATAAGTTGCTACAGGTATATATTCGCGTGGACTTATCTTAAGGTTAAAATAATTATAGGCCACCAGAACTATTTTTTCAATCAAAAAAACAACGGATGTTGCAACGGCAACTCCCACCATTCCGTAGTGTCTCATCAAAAAAAGGCTAAGGGAGACATTAAGAATAATCTCAACCATGGAGGCAAAAAGAACTATTTTTGTCTTTTTTAACCCGATAAGTATAGTCTGGGGAAATATTAGCCGACTCATAATAAGCAGGAGATATACCACAAAAACATCGGCACTGCGGGAAAAATTCTCGTTAAACATGGCAATATATATCACCTTGCTGAAAAAAAGCAGTAGTATTGTTAAAGGAAACAGCAGGTGCATAAGCCGCATTGATCTTTTTTTGAGAATGCCAAGGGCATTTTTCATCTTTTCCCTTGTTGAAAACTCGGGAAGCATGGCATTGCTAAGTCCGTTGGCCAAAAGAATAACCAGCGGAAATTCCTTGGCGCCGAACCGGAATATAGCAAAGTTGGCAGCATCATATGAGGCAGAAA
The DNA here is from genome assembly GCA_007132225.1 of Bacteroidales bacterium. GTDB lineage: Bacteria > Bacteroidota > Bacteroidia > Bacteroidales > PUMT01 > PXAP01. Next base: position 59,234 of record SLPB01000028.1, read on the forward strand.
TAATTATCCCGTCTACATACTGTGCCGAGCCGCTGAGAAGGGAACTTAAAATCAAAGGTGTGCCCAGGGCAATGTGCTCCTTTAAAAAAGATTTGGATAACCGGAAACGAGCATGCCTTTTCAGCAACACCATAAGCCAGGCCAGCCTGATGAGGGAAATAATTATAAGTCCCCAGACTGCATATTCAATAGGATAGCCGGTGATTACAGGTACCGTCACTATCACAAGTTGTATTGTGAAGGTAACAAAACCATATATTATCAATTCTGCGGACCTGTTTTTGAGGAGATATATATATTCAACAAGATGACCGGGATTACTGACCAAAATATAGACAAAGACCAGGTTCATAAAGGTGATGTCCTTCACACCATCAAAAATATGGAATGCCCTTTGGAAAATGATGCAGAATATAAAGGCCAGAAAGCTGAATGCCGACAATAGAAAAAAGGCATTGAAAAGTTCAGGGGATTTGGACTTCTTATTTACCGATAACACCCTGAATGTCTTATTACTGTTGTACAATGGAAGCAAGCTCTGAATTAACCCGTTAACCCAGAAAAAACTCACAGCACTGGCGACGAAAAGGGATAATTCATAATACCCAATATTTTCAACAGAGACAGAGCTTTTTGTGAAAATAATACTAATTAGAAGAAAAGTGGTAAACCTGAGTATCTGGATGATTTGCAGGCCACCTACATTGGATATTTTTTTAAGAAAGATCAAACCACGCTCTTTATTTTTGCAGGCAAATATAAGACAAATCCACAGAGGTTTAATTAAATGCCGGTTGTTTGTAAAACACTCATGTGAAAAATAGTTGTGAATATGAGCCTGACCACAGCGTGAGGGTTCCCGCCTGAAAAATAAAAAATGTGATGAGGGATGAAATATAAAAAGAAATATTTATCTTTGCACCGTTAAATGGTGGTCGTAGCTCAGTTGGTTAGAGCGTCAGATTGTGGTTCTGAAAGTCGCCGGTTCGAATCCGGTCTTCCACCCCTGCAAATTTAAAGACAAAGAGTAATTATCAGAAATAGTGATAATTACTCTTTGTTGTTTTATCAGTAAATTTACATTCAATATGGTAAGGATTATCCACACTGAAAAGATACCAATTAAGCTATGGCTTAATGATATAGAAGAGGGGGCCCTTCAGCAGGCCAGGGATATTGCCAATTTACCAGATGCCGCTCATCATGTTGCCATAATGCCTGATGCCCACCAGGGTTTCGGAATGCCTATTGGCGGAGTACTTGCCACAAGGGGGGTGGTAATACCAAATGCAGTGGGAGTGGATATAGGCTGTGGTGTGTGTGCTGTGAAAACATCATTGAAAGAATTTTCACGCAAGGATCTTCTGACCATAGCAAACAGGATTAAAAACACCATACCACTGGGTTTCAAACGCCATAACAAGCCTGTCAGCAAACACCTTCTTCCCGGAATTGACTCTGAGATGCCTGTAATCGAACGCGAGTATGAAAATGCTGCCTGTCAGCTGGGGACGCTCGGCGGCGGAAACCACTTCATTGAGCTGCAAAAGGATACTGAAGGATATCTTTGGATAATGATCCATTCAGGAAGCAGAAATCTGGGCAAACAGGTAGCAGACCATTACTACAAAGAGGCCCGCAATTTAAATAACAAAGATCATGGTAACCCAGGCATACCCCGCCAGCTTTCACGTTTAAGCGTTGATTCTGATCAGGGACAGCTCTATTTAAAAGAGATGCAATATTGTGCAGACTTTGCCTTTGCCAGCAGAAAACAGATGATAACTGTTGCCTCAGAAATAACAGATGATCATTTTAAACATGTAGAATTCTCTGGTATTATAAATATTGCTCACAACTATGCAAGTAAAGAGACCCATTTTGGCGAAGAATTAATAATCCATCGCAAAGGAGCTACATCTGCCAAAAAAAATGAAACCTGCATAATACCGGGTTCTCAGGGTACCAGCAGTTATATATGCAGGGGCAAAGGTAATCCGGAAAGCTTCAAAAGCTGTTCTCATGGTGCAGGCCGTACCATGGGCAGAAAGGAAGCCCAAAGGTCCCTGGACCTTAAAAAAGAGAAAAGTATTCTTGACGACCGGGGGATAATTCACAGTCTGTTAACAACCAAAGACCTGGATGAGGCCTCGGGTGCCTATAAGGATATAGGCATGGTAATGAAATTACAGTCCGATCTTGTTGAAATTGTAACTGAACTTCAGCCACTGGCTGTGATAAAGGGTTAATAAGACCAGAGATTCACCCCGGAATAAAGGAGCCTTTATAAATATGGCCATGAACTGCATATAAAGGCTCCCCGATTATTATCCAAGATACATCCTGAGAAGCTTGTTTTTGGATTTATGCCTGAGCCGTTTCAGGGCCTTTTCCTTTATTTGCCTGGTGCGCTCTTTTGTCAGCCCAAGCTCCTCACCAATAGCCTCAAGTGACATCTCCTGCCTGCCAAGACCGAAATAACACTCCAGAACATTACGTTCCTTTTCTGATAATATACTCAGGGTACGGGATATCTCCTTACGCAGTGAATCCACCATCAATTCGGAGTCAGCAATTGGTGAATCCTTATTCTCCATTACATCCAGAAGACTGTTGTCTTCACCATCAACAAAGGGGGCGTCGAAGGACATCGGACGTCCGTTGAGTTTAAGCGTACCTGCCACCTTTTCTTTGGACATTTCAAGTTTCTCAGCAAGCTCTTCGGGGGAAGGATCCCTTTCGTTCTCCTGCTCAAAACGTGAACTGATCTTATGAATCTTACCTAAAGATCCTACCTGATTCAGAGGCAGTCTCACAACTCTTGCCTGTTCGGATATAGCCTGTAAAATTGATTGCCTTATCCACCAGACCGCGTAGGATATAAATTTAAACCCCTTGGTTTCATCAAACTTGGTAGCAGCCTTTATCAGACCAAGATTACCCTCGTTGATAAGGTCCGGGAGACTCAGTCCCTGAAACTGATACTGCTTTGCAACAGACACAACAAACCTCAGATTAGCCTTAACCATTTTCTCGAGCGCTACCTGGTCTCCCTTTTTTATCCGCTGGGCTAGCTCCACCTCCATTTCCGGGGATATCAGATCTTCCTTACCTATCTCCTGAAGATATTTCTCAATAGAATTAGAATCACGGTTAGTGATCGATTTGGTTATTTTTAACTGCCTCATAATATATTTGAAATTATTTATTAGCGATGTAATGCATCGGTTATCTTTTTTGCTTCATCAGAAGTGCAAAACGATCGGGATTAATATTGTAATTTGGGGGATCTACAAACTTATCAATCAGTCCCAATAACTTAAGCTCAAGAATATGATTTGTTCCTGTTTGCTGTGAAATGCCTAATTCCCTGATTATATCTCCAAATGATACCGGTCCTTGCCTGTTAAGCATATTTAGTATAGACATCTTGACTTCATCGTTCAAAATCTCTTTCGATCTTTTAACGGTTAATTTCTCAACAATATTGTCCCTTGATTGTTCATGCATATCCTCTTTTTTTTGTTAAACGATTTTTTTATCTATGTAATTTGAATTCATTATATGAAGGGTGCCCATGTAATTAAGCTTAAACTCAATAAGATCGCCAACCTTGTATTTTGGTTTTTTTGTTCCCAGATCAACCACGATCATATCTGAACTGGCACCTGATAAGGTTATTTTTTTGTCAACCAATTCCATATTGTCAATATTCATGTCCAGCAGACCAATATCCAAAATTCCGCGGTATGTTTTCCTGCCTAAATCTTTTTCATCAAACTCAAGAGTATCTCCCGACACGTTGGAACCAATCTCTCCTGTAGGAACAATTGGCTTTTCAGTTAATTCGATGATTTCTGCATGCAGCTTAAAAACACCATTTTTCATGCCTTTTATCAACTTCTCGGTAAAGAGGTCCTTTCCGAAAAACAGGCTTTCCCCTACCCGGAAATGATCAACCGAGGCAGGCAGTATACCTTTTACAAGAAGCGGTATGGTAACCGAAGATCCTCCTGAAACATAGGGTATTTTCCTGTTAAATTTAGCCTCTATTAATTGCTTGTAAAGTCCCAGCTGTATCAGTTTATCCTGACTGGGCATAATACCATAAAGACAGTTCAGGTTGGTTCCTATGCCAATTACTTCAATGTTGGGCAGATTAAATATGCTGCCATAAAACTCAATAAGTTTATTTCCCAATACTCCTTCACGCAAATCACCCATTTCAATCATTATTATGATCTTATGGATCTTATCCTGTTTTTTTGCCTCCTCGTTCAGCAGGTTAATAGTGTACAATTCGGTATTCAAACTGATATCGGCATATTTTACAACAGAACGCAAAGATCTTTTGGCCGGTGGCTTGATGTAAACCGTCTCGATATCGGGATCAATACTTTTAATTGCCTTCAGGTTACTAACCCGCGAATCACATACCTGCCTTGTATTAAGCTCCAGAACTTCCCTGAGGTATGTCCTGTTTCCACATAACAACTTTGTAACGATTGCCCACTCAATATTATTTTGCTTAAAAAGATTATTTAAATAATTGTAATTGTGCTTCAGCTTTTCTTTATGAAGTTCAATGAATGCCATTATTTCCTTTTAATTAATTGACCACCTTCCTGGGAGTACCTTCAGGCAGCCGGGTTAATAATTCATAATTGAGCTGGTTGCTGAACTCACTGAATGATGCAACCGAAATTGTCAGGTCTTCCTGGCTTCCGATCATCACAACCTCATCCCCTGCTTTTACATCCGGTAATTTAGTGACATCGGCAATTAGCATGTTCATATTTACAAGGCCAATAACCCCGACCCTGTGACCATTAATAAGAACGCGGCCCTGATTACTCAGCGACCTGCTGTAACCGTGGGAATAGCCAACGGGAATAACAGCTATCCTTTTATCCTCCTGGGCAAGGTAAATAGTTCCATAACTGACAAATTCACCACGTTTAACTTTTTTAAGCGTCATAATCCTGCTTTTCCAGCTTATGACCCTGCTGAGAGGATCAATCTTATCCTTCTTTTTACTTATAAATTGTATAAAAGTCTCAGAACTTGGCCAGTAGCCATATTGCAGGATACCAATGCGCACCATATCAAGCCGTGCCGCGGGATAGGTCATGGCCGCAGCCGAACTGGCAATATGCCTGTACTCGGGAACCAGTCCGCGTTTACCAAACCACTTGCAAAGCCTGTGGAAACGGGAAATTTGCTTCTGCACACGAACATGATTGGCAATGCTTTCAGCTCCGGCAAGATGAGTGCAAAGTCCTTTTAACTCAAAAAAACTGCGGTTATTCAGAATTACCTCTACAGTTTTTTTCAACTCCTTGTTTATCATGCCGGTCCTGTTCATTCCGGTCTCCATCTCAATGTGTATAAGGGCCGGTTTTCCGGTATTTTCAGCCATACAAGCCACTTTTTCAAGCCGTATTGAATCAAATACAAAAAACTCAACTTCATTTTCAACTGCCCATTCTATGTCATCATCATCCATCCATCCCATGATCATAATACGGGACCCGGGGCTCTTAATTTCCATGAGCCGGCGGGCTTCACATGCACTGAAAACGGAAAAATGATCAATGCCTGCATGTTCGGCAATGGGAACAAAACTCTTCATTCCGTGTCCGTAAGCATTTGACTTAACCACCGAGGATATAAGAACGTTCTCCCCAATTTGCCCTTGAAGAAACCGGATATTACCGGTTACGGCAACTTCACTTATTTCAATAACCGATGTATCTGCCATCACTTACAATTTGAACAATTCCCTGCATGCAGAAGAGAGTATACTGACACCTGCATCCAGCACCCGGTCTGGAAAATCATAGTCCGGGTGGTGCAGTTCCGGATGTCCTTTACCCGCTCCTATACCAAAAAGCAATCCCCTGTATTCACTGGTAAGCCACCCGAAATCCTCGGACCACTTAAAAGCATCTTCAATGTAACTAACCTTAAAACCAGACTCTTTACCGATTCTGCCAATCATATTGTTAAGAAATTTATCGTTCACAGTGGCAGGAAATTTTTCTGTCCAGCTAACTGATATTTCTAAATTTTCCTCCAGAGCTATCTTGCGGGCAATGGCTTCCGCCATGCTTATCAGGCTCTCCATCTCAACGTTATCATAAGCCCTGAGGGTGGCCATAACAACACCATTACCCGGACTGGTGCCAAAGGCAATCTCTCCGATTCTCACATGTATTATTGTAACCAGTGTAAAATGACTAAAATCATCACCTTTTGCCATCAGCGGCAATTCGTTTATCAGCCGGCTTACCGCTATTGAAGGACTGATACCTTTTTCAGGCTGGGCAGCATGTGAGGTTTTTCCTTTCAGGTCAATTATCATTCCTACCGACGCCATGGCGAAAACCCCGTCACGCAAAATAATTTCGTTAAGCTCAAACCCCGGTAAATTATGAAGCGCAAGAACAAAATCAGGGCGAAGAGAAACAAACCCAGGATCATTAACTACGGCATAAGCACCCTTTCCATTTTCCTCGGAGGGCTGAAAAAGTACTATCAACTCCCCTCTTCCGGGTCTCTCTGCTGCAAATTGTCCTGCCACCCCCGCAACTATGGCCATATGTCCGTCATGCCCGCATTTATGAGATACCCCGGGCACAGATGAAATGTGTTCAAAGTCATTTAATTCATGGATCGGCAGAGCATCAAGTTCTGCACGTATCATCACCCTGGGCCCGGCTGAAGATCCCCTGAAGCGTGCAGCCAAACCATTCCCTCCAATATTATTAATTATTTCGTCAGGTCGCAGTTTTTCAAGGAATCTTGTAATCCTGCGGGAAGTCATCTCTTCGTTTCCCGATAATTCGGGAAACTTATGCAACTCTTTTCGTAAACTGATTAATAATTCATGGTCCGGCATATTGCCCATAGACAAAATAAAAAAGTAGTATCTATTACTTGTTTTTTATCAGTCTCATTTCCATATACTTGTTTGTAAACCCGAGCTTCTGGTAAAGGAACCTGGCAGGGTTGTCATGTTCAACATGCAGCTTAATATCACCTTCTGCAAGCTCAATGGCTTTATTCATAAGTTCCTTGCCATATCCCTTTCCCCTGTACTTCTTATCTACAGCAATGTAGACCAGGATGTTTTCAGGTATGTAACCTTCCATGCCGGTTTTATTCACCACAACAACACCAACAGTGTTCCCCTGGTGCTGCCCCTGCAAAACAAACCCTCCCGGACTTTGTATTTCGTTCGTTGCGTAAGCTATGCATTTATCTATGGCCTCTTTCGTGTCGCCAAACTGGTCAAGATGAGTATGAAGAAAATCTTTTATGAAGGACTTTTCCTGGCCTGTGAGTGGATTGGATGAATCAAAAATTTTATAATCTAACATATAATCTGATTTTTTGGAAAATAAGATCAGCGCAGTAAACACCAAAACTTTAAATAAACATTTTCAGCAGAACAAACTTACAAATAAAAAGGGACTTACACAAATAAATCATGATATTGGCAAACCCCTGCAGATATGGTCCGTTTCATGTTTAATGCCAGTGCTGCTGATATTTACAAGGGTTTACGGCACCATTACCTTCAGTCCGTGTTTAACAACCCTGACAATGATTTTTTTCCCTGCCTTTATTGGTTCTCCGTCATAATGAATATACCCGGGGTGTTTACGTTTCAATTGAACCTCCCTGCATTTAATGATTTCAAGAAGGTTGTTTTTGTCAAGACTTTTGCCAAAAAGCTCAAAGACGATCCCCAGGCTTTTTATGATATGAAAGGGACGGAGGATACACAAATCAATAAGCCCGTCACCGACATCCGCACCAGGGGCAATATGTGCGTTATTGCCGTATTGTGAAGCATTTGCAAAGGTTATAAGGAAGGCACGGCGTCGAATAATACGTTTACCGTCGATTTTAAGAGTGTACATCTTGGGCTTATACCTGAAAAACTCCATTATTGCAGTCCTGGCATAAGTCTGCAGCCCCCTGCCGGGACTTTCTGCAAACCGATGGCCTACGGAAGCGTCAAAGCCAACCCCGCTGACACAAAAAAAAGGTTGTTTTTCAACCAGTCCGTAATCAATATCTCTTACCTTTCCCCCGGATATTATTTGCAATGCACCGCGAACCCGCAAAGGGATTTTGATATGGCGCGCAAGTCCGTTTCCTGAGCCGGTGGGAATGATGCCCAGCACTCCTTCTGTGTTAACAAGTTCCGAGGCCACCTCATTTACTGTGCCATCTCCTCCAACGGCAACAAATTTAAGGATTCCCTGTTCCAGTCCCCGCCGCGTAAGCATTTTGGCATCACCCTTTCCCCCTGTAAACATTATTACAGGCTTGAAGGATGAGCCTGAATTCTTTACAATGAATTCAGCCAGCCTCCTGCCATGACCTCTCCCTGCAACCGGATTTACTATGAACAGGATGTTCTGCATTGACATAAGTATAGTAAAATCATTTTTTTCTGTGCCGGCAAGGGTCCTTTTAGCCGTAACCAGAAACCGGCCATGGGCAAAGCCTCATGACCGGTTGATAAATTCGCTCCCTTACGGTGATGGTTTTTAATCCCTCATATGACCGGGCGCAACCTCCTGTTACCTGTAGTCAGCCTGAACATAGTCCGCGTTAAGCAAAAACTCAAGACTGACCCTGACACTTTCAAGAGGCTCATAATTATAATCCTCTACCTCAACAATATGATATCTCATACCGGCAATATCAGCATGCTCATAAACACGCCTGAAATCTATATTACCGCTGGCACCAACCTCCTGTTCGTCTTTCACATGGTACATCAGGAACCTGCCGGGATACCGGTGAAAATAATCTACAGGATCCTGACCGCCCTCAACGATCCAGTAGATATCAAGCTGGTAAAAAACTTTTTCCGGATCTGTATTTTCAAGCAGAAAGTCATAGGCAATAGTACCATCAACCTGAGTAAACTCAATAGCATGGTTATGGAATCCAAACCTCATTCCCCGGGCATTGCACATCTCTCCGAGTTCATTAAAGTAATCAGCCCATTCCTTTAAAACATCAAGATTCTCCAGAGCTGAACGGGACATGAATGGCTGGATAATGTAATCAACTCCGGCTCTTTCGTGAGCTTCAAGAGCAGTTGCCCACCATTCCATGGTCTCTTCATAGGTGTCTTCCGTTGGCAATTCCCTGCCTATATGGGAACTGATAAATTTCATCCCGCTGGCTTCAACCAGGGAGGTAAAAGTTTCAGGTTCCATATTATAAAACATGCCATCCTGGTAACCTGCAGATTCAATGTAACTGTATCCCATTTCTCCAAGTTCCCTTAAAGTTCCTTCAGGATCGGCATTCATATCTCCACGAACCGACCATAGCTGTATCCCGATAAACTTATCCTCAGGAGTTACTTCACAGGATGTGAGTCCTGCGGCCATTATGAAGGCCATGATTAAATATCCAAAAAAATACGTGATTCTTTTCATAATAAATAAGATTAATAAATTATAGGTTAGGTTAACATTTTGAAATATTCAGGTATGATATTTTAATTAAATAATTATTCAAAATTATCCATAAATTGTAAAAGTATAAAATAAATCAGTACTTTCTGCTAACAAATGACAACATTTTATACTTACCTGTATAAAGTATAGCTGACTTACCTGGATTAAAGTATGATTGCCGGTAAAAAAATGTATCCCGAACCAATACTGGGTACCATCCAGTAAAGGGTTTAATATAGCAAAATGAAGACTTTGTTTTATTATCTTTACCCGCAGTAACCAACCGGGTCCGCTATGGGGCAAAAATCTAAGGGCTTTCCTTTAATATTTTCTGCACGTGAGAAAACTCCCGGGAGCAATTTTTTTAATGCCCCCCTGATCAAACCCTTTTTCCTGGGCTTTGCAGTAATTGCAGCACTGTTTTCAGCATTCTGCACCCAGGTAAATGGCCAGGCAGGCGGCAATAATACCTGGGAGTTTCTGAACCTCACCAGCTCAGCCCGCATAGCCTCCCTGGGAGGCAAAAACGTATCTATCAATGACGGCGATCTGAACCTGGTGTTTCATAATCCCGCATTACTGGACAGTACAATGAACAACCATCTTGTACTCAACTATGTCAATTATTTTGCCGGCATCCACTACGGCTATGCTTCCTGGGCCTATCATCATAACTATCTGGGCAGTTTTGCAGCCGGGATAAACTATATCAACTATGGCACCTTTACAGGTGCTGATAACAGCGGACAAATAACAGGCGATTTCACGGCAAGTGAAAACTCCCTTAACCTCTCCTGGAGCATCGATATAGAAAGGTTGTTCAGCATCGGGGTAACGGCTAAAAGCATAAATTCTTCCTTTGAACAGTACAAAGCATTTGGCATGGCTGTTGATGCAGGCATAAATTATCACAACCCCGAGCAACTGCTTTCTGCATCCCTGGTTATGAAGAACCTGGGCACACAGCTCTCGGCATGGTACCCGGGAGGTGAAAGAGAGCCGCTGCCATTCGAATTGCAAATGGGGATCACCAGGCAACTTGCTCATGCCCCCTTTCGTTTTTCATTGCTGTTGCAGCATTTACAGGACTTCAACCTTGACGGGGACAAATCCGCCCCAGAGGAGAACTCAGAGACCCATTCATCATTCTTGCCAAAAGCGGAAAGCCTTGGAAATGAATTGCTGCGCCACCTGATAGTGGGTGTGGAGCTTATTCCCGTCCGGAGTTTCTCTCTTCATGCAGGTTACAACAACCTGCGCAGACATGAGCTCAAAATACCGGAGAGGGTATCCACCGTTGGTTTTTCATGGGGGTTCGGAGTACGGGTTAACAAATTCAGAATCAATTTCGGACAGGCACGTTATCATCTGGCCGGCTCATCCAGCCATTTCTCAGTCACAACCAACCTGTCATCATTTTACACCAGGTAACACATTTCCCGGTATTGCCCAAAATTGATTACTTTTACACCGGTCATGACTGATAAAAAATTAATAATCGCCATAGATGGTCATTCTTCATGCGGAAAGAGCACATTTGCAAAAGCTATTGCTGCAAGGATGAACTACATCTATATTGACAGCGGTGCCATGTACAGGGCAGTAACCCTGGCCTGCATGGAGCAGGGCATAGTGAGAAACGGCGCTGTGGATGAGAAGTTGCTTCCACATGTTATTGAAACTGCCGACATAAACTTCCGGAAAAAGGAAGGGTCGGCACAAACAGATACATTCCTGAACGGGATAAATGTGGAAGAAAGGATAAGAAGCATTGATGTAGCTTCCAACGTCAGCCTGGTAAGCAAATCAACCAGGGTGAGGGAAAAGATGGTTGCACTGCAAAGGAGGATGGGAAGGAACAGGGGAATTGTGATGGACGGGCGTGATATCGGGACAGTAGTCTTTCCCGGTGCTGATATAAAGATCTTTATGACTGCAGAGGCTGGAATAAGGGCTCAGAGGCGATACAGGGAACTGGCAGATAAAAACCTGAAAGTTAGCCTGGAGGAGATCCGCAACAACATCATTGCCCGTGATAAAATGGATGAAACACGTATGGAGAGCCCTCTTTTGAAGGCACCGGATGCTTTTGTCCTTGACAACTCATACATGACCCCGGAACAGCAGATGAAATGGTTCGATGACCTTTTATCAGAAATGAACCTGTAAAACCAGGCTATAAATCGTGTACCAAAATAAACAGATTAACTATGAAGGTGACCATAGACCCCGGATCAGGTTTTTGCTTCGGCGTAAAACGGGCCATTGAACATGCAGAATCAATACTTAAAGACCAGGAACAGCTTTATTGCCTGGGAGATATAGTGCACAATAAAGCTGAAATGAACAGGCTGAGGGAGCGCGGACTGGTAAGTATTGATCATGAAGCTGTAAAAAATCTAAAAGAAAAACATTTATTGTTCCGGGCACACGGAGAGCCGCCTGCAAGCTACAGGCTTACAAAAGGAAATAACATTTCCCTGACCGATGCAACCTGTCCCATCGTGAGCAGGCTGCAGGATAAAATAACTAAGGCCTTTGAAAAGATAAAAGAAAATAATGGGCAACTGGTCATATTCGGAAACCCCGATCATCCCGAAACAATTGGCCTGCAGGGACAAACAGGGGGAATGGCAATAATTATTAACGACCCCGGGAGGTTGGATAAAATTGATCCCGCAAGACCGGTTGAGCTCTTTTCACAAACAACAAAAAGTACGGAAGGTTTCCTGCAGCTGGAAAAAAATATAAGAAAGCTGATGAGTGAACACTTCCCCGAAATGGAGCTGCCGCTGAAGGTTCACAATACCATTTGCGGACAAATATCGAGGCGCACACCAGGTATCGGGAAGTTTGCAGCGAGCCACGAGGTGATAATTTTCGTAGGGGGTGTGGACAGCTCCAACGCAAAAGTACTTTTCCAAAAATGTAAAGAGTCAAACCCTAATAGCTGGTTCATATCCACTCCCGAAGAGCTTAAGGCCGAGTGGTTCAGAAATGCCGGGTCGGCAGGAGTATGCGGGGCAACCTCAACACCTCAGTGGCTGATGGAAAAAGTGTCTGAAAAAATCATGAAACTAACCGAAGGAAAAAATTAACATGCAATACGCAGACCTTATTCTGCCCCTCCCCCTGCCAGGTGTATTTACCTATTCGGTTCCCTTAGAACTCCAGTCCGTTGTATTTCCGGGCAAAATAGTTATTGTTCAGTTTGGCAGAAAAAAAAGCTGTCCTGCTGTGGTAAAAAATATTCACAACATAAAACCGGAGGGATACAGTGTAAAGGATATATCTTCGGTACCCCCTGGATTCCCTGTAATACTGCCAGTACAGATAAGATTCTGGGAGTGGCTGGCCTCCTACTACATGTGTCCGGAAGGGGAAGTGCTTAAAGCTGCACTACCCGGGGGACTGAGGCCTGCGGGCGCTGACAGCGGAGTCATAAAACCTAAAACAGAGTCTTACCTGAGTCTGCACCCCTCTGTATGCAGCAAAGATATGATCAGTCAGCTGCACGCAGGGCTTAAGAGAGCCCCTGCACAGCTGAAAATACTTACCAGCTATCTGCAGATAAGCGGATACACCGGTGCCGCCAAAGAGTCCCCCGCAATACCCAAAAGTCTTCTGGCAGGAACAGTGCCAAACAGCAGGGGCGCGGTAAAAGCGCTGGTTGACAAAAGCATATTCACTGAAACAATCCGCACCGTCTCCCGCCTTAGAGGGACAAATGCAGGGCTGAAGGAAATAAGCAGGCTCAACAGGTTTCAGGAGGAGGCACTGGCTGATATAAAAGAGCAGTTCAAAACAAAAGAGGTTGTACTGCTTAATGGTATTACATCAGGAGGGAAAACCGAAATTTACATCCATCTGATAAAAGAACAGCTGGAAAAAGGAAAACAGGTACTCTACCTGCTGCCCGAAATTGCTCTTACTACACAGATTATTGTCAGACTGAAAAGCATATTTTCTGATATTGCCGGTGTATACCATTCCAGGTTTTCAGATGCTGAAAGGGTTGAGATCTGGAATAAGGTGCTGAATAAGGATGATGAGGGCTACAAACTTATCCTCGGAGCAAGGTCATCACTGTTTTTACCTTTTTCTGATCTCGGACTGGTGATTGTAGATGAGGAGCATGAAAACACCTTTAAGCAGTTTGATCCGGCCCCACGCTATAATGCTCGTGATTCAGCAACGATGCTTGCATCCATGCACGGTGCCAAAACTTTGCTGGGTACTGCCACGCCTTCGGTTGAATCATATTTCAATGCAATCTCGGGTAAATACGGACTGGTAAACCTGCTGAAAAGATTCGAAGAGATGGAGCTTCCCCGGGTTATAATAGCCGATACCCGGGAGGCACGGAAGAAAAAAACAATGAAATCCCTTTTTACCCCGCAGCTTCTTGATGCAATACAGGAGGTGCTGGATAAGGGTGAACAGATAATCCTGTTTCAGAACCGAAGGGGTTATGCTCCATTTATAGAATGTGCTGAGTGTGGCTGGATACCGCTCTGCCAGAACTGCGATGTAAGCATGACATACCACAAAAGCCTGAACCAGCTTCTTTGTCACTATTGCGGAGCCTCCTTCAAGCCGGCTGCATTATGTCCGGAATGCGGCAGCCATGATATTAAAACAAAAGGATTCGGCACAGAAAAAATCGAAGATGAGGTATCATTGTTTTTTCCCAGTGCCAGGGTAGGAAGGCTTGACATTGATGCAGCCAGGAAAAAGAGAGCCCATGAAAAGATCATAGGGGAGTTTGAATCCGGCAATCTGGATATACTGGCAGGTACACAGATGATAGCCAAAGGTCTTGACTTTGGAAAAGTATCTCTTGTAGGCATACTGAATGCCGACAACCTGCTGTTCTTTCCCGACTTCAGGGCACATGAAAGAAGCTTCCAGCTGATATCACAGGTCAGCGGAAGGGCAGGCAGAAAGTTAAAGGGGGGAAGGGTGGTGATCCAGACCGGTTTTCCCGGCCATCCGGTGATAAAAAATATTATTGCCGGTAATTTTAAAAAACACTTTTCTGAGCAGCTGGCTGAACGCAGGGAGTTCCTTTACCCGCCTTTCGTGAGACTGATACGGATAACCATAAAAGATGCCAGAAAAGAAACAGTTGAGAAAGCATCTGCAACCCTTGCTGCCAGACTCAAAAAAAGGTTCGGAAGCAGGGTTCTGGGACCGGAATATCCGCTTGTAGGAAGAATTCAGAAACGTTATGTAATGAATATAATGCTAAAAATAGAAAAAGGAGCCAACCTTTCCGCAGCACGGACCCTGATCACTGCTGAAATAGAGCGGCTGCACTCTTTGCCTGGCTTCAGATACTGCCAGGTTTACCCTGATGTCGACCCGTTTTAACAGGATGATCAATATTTAGCTCTTGTGCCGTTTATTTGCAGTTTAAATAATCAGGAATTCGGCATACAAGCAAAAAAAATCCGGATGCCCACCGGCATCCGGATAATACACTTTAAACCATAGCGGACTTAAGAGATTTTGATCTTTCTTGCCGGCTTCTCTTTGGCTTCCTCCTTTTTGGGTATAATTATGTTCAGAATGCCGTCCTTATGGTTCGCACTGATCCTCTCGGTGTCAACCGAATTCGGCAGACTGAAGGAACGGCTGAATGAGCTGTATGAAAATTCCCTTCTCATTATCTTCTCCTCCTTATTCTCATCCTGCTCACTCTTTTCAGATGAAATGAACAGCACATTGTTCTTTATATCAATGGTAAAGTCATCCTTGTTCAGTCCGGGTGCTGCCACCTCAATCCTGAAGTCCTCTTTGCCTTCGATAATGTTTACCGCTGGTATACATATCCCTGTCTGGTAATCATCAAAAAAATTAGAAAGCATGTCCTTGCCAAAAAACTCGTCTACAATACTTGGCACTGATCCTCTTTTATTAAATACTGGTAACATAACTTGGTCCTCCCATATTTTAATTGTTAGACATCAAAATATTTAAATTAACAGCTTTTGTTAAGGGATTATTCAATTTATATGCCACAGTAAAAAAACAAAACCTTTACGCCATTTTGTCACCCAAAAAGGCGATCGCATGTCATAATTACGCCTTAGTGTTTCAGCAAAACCTGTTTGCGGAGGGTCTCTGACCTGCCGTGCGAACCAGGGGAAAGTCAGTCAGCATTCAGCCTTCATGGTTGGTCACTGATCTTACCAGGCTTAACAGCTCCTGAATGTCAAACGCATCGGCATTATAAATAATATCAGCCTGCCGGTACCATCCTTCCCTGCCGGCAAGAAGCTTACGGATATTGTTTTTAAGCTCATTTCCCCGCATACCTGAAACAAGCGGCCGTTCAGAGTGTTCACTGGAGAGTCTTTCGGCAAGCAGCAAAGGAGAGAGTTTGAGATATACTGTGATGCCCGCTGATTTCATTTTTTGCATATTGCCGTGAAAACATGCCGTACCTCCCCCGCAGGCAACGACAAGCTTTTCATGACCAAAGAGGCTCTTCAGCATCTCTGCCTCCACCCTACGGAAATAGTCCTCCCCCCTGAGTGCAAATATTTGAGTAATAGCCAGTCCCTCATGCTCCTCAATCAACATGTCAAGATCTGCAAACTCATATTGCAGTTTATCGGCCAGCATACGGCCGGCTGTTGTTTTTCCACTACCCATAAATCCAATCAGGAAAATAATCATGTATCCATGGTATTAATCTCAGTTATTGCTTGTCCCGGGTCACAATGATAAAAAAACTATTACAATTTTAGCTTCATCTGCTTATCATCATCCACATCAATTTGAAAAGGTTCAACCGTTTCTTCGGTATCTTTCTCCGGTCCGGGTTTAATAAGGGGTTCAAGTTCCGAAACAATAGAAACCTCATATTTGGTAAGCCTTTTACCCCTGGCCTTATAGCCCTTGACACCGATAAAATCGGCAACCTCAATGATTTCACTGTCCCTGTCCCTATTACTGCCCCCAAACTTAAGTTCCAGTCGCGGATATTCAACCTCGGTCAGTCTCACGAGTTTTGAGTCCTCATGCTCCCCGATGAAGCTGGTTAATTTCTCTACAGCATCAAAAGCAAAGCGCTTCAGGTAATGATATTTCTTTTCACCGTCATAATAAACAGCAGAGAAGACCTTGTCGTACCTGTATTTTTCAAGAAGAATTACATCTTCCTCAAAATGGTTGGTTATTTCAAAATTTGACAGCCTGAACTTTCCGGAGCGGGTTACAACCAGCAAACGGTCGTCCCGGTTGAACTCTCCGAGGAATCTGCCCCTGCCATCGGAATTAAGGCGGTTTATATCCTCATCAAACCAGATTCTTGCCCCCCCGAGGGTTGACTCCCCTTTTTCCTTAAGAGCAATCTTATGCACATTGTGCCTGGTCAGGATATTACCAATGGAATTTTTTCCCTTTATGGAGAGCTCTCCAAAGTCTAGTTCAAACACCAGGTTTTTAAGTCGTGGTTTGGGTTTAAGGTATACCCTGACCACCTCTGCCTCACCATTGGGATTGGCACTGAAATACATGATCCGGGAATTTTTTGCACCCCTTGTAATATTATACTCTTTGTCACGGGTAACTCCTTCTATGGAAGCTCTTTTCATCATAAAAGCACCATTAAGCCCGTCACGGTAAACTATATTGTATATGGTGCGTTTATCATTTCTCTTGAATATAGCGATATGTATAATATTTTTACCGGTGAAAAGCTTGGGGGCAACTTTTGTAACCATGTAGGTTCCATCCTGCCGGAAAACAATAATGTCATCAATATCAGAACAATCACATACATACTCGTCTTTTTTCAACCCTGTTCCCGCAAATCCCTCGGCCCGGTTAACATAAAGTTTTTCATTTGCCACAACAACCTTTGAAGCCTCAATATTATCGAAACTGCGGATTTCAGTTTTTCGTTCCCTTCCCTGGCCGTATTTCTTTTTAATCCTCTTAAAATAATTTATTGCAAAAGCTATCAGGTTATTCAGGTGATGATTTACTTCCTCCATCTCCTGCTCAATGCTCTTTATATGCTCATCCGCCCTCTTGTTATCATACTTTGATATCCTCTTTATCTTTATCTCGGTAAGCTTGACTATATCCTCCCGGGTAACCTGCCTGAGGAGCAGCTTCTTATAAGGCTCAAGTTCACGGTCTATGGTTTCCAGCACCGACTCCCAGGTCTCACACTCCTCAATGCTCAGATAGATACGGTTCTCAATGAATATCTTTTCCAGCGATGACATATGCCACTCCTCGCTAAGCTCCGACAACCTGATCTCCAGCTCAAGCTTAAGAAGTCTTACGGTATTGTCTGTGCTGATTTTCAGCATCTCTCCCACACCGATGAACCTTGGCTTGTTATCCTCAATAACACAGGAGTTAGGGGAAATTGAAATTTCGCAGTCGGTAAAGGCATACAATGCATCAATGGTCTTGTCGGGTGATATGCCGGGGGCAAGGTGCACCAGGACCTCTACCTTGCCAGCCGTGTTATCATCGATCTTTTTGATCTTTATCTTTCCCTTCTCGTTGGCTTTCAAAATGGAATCAATCACCGACCCGGTGGTTTTTCCAAAAGGGATATCATGGATGACCAGTGTTTTCTTATCCAGCTTTGAGATCCTGGCACGAACGCGGACTGCCCCTCCCCTTAATCCGTCATTATAACGGGAAAAATCAGCCATCCCTCCCCCGGGAAAATCAGGAAACAGCTCAAACTCTTTGTCCTGCAAGCAGGCAATGGTGGCATCCATAAGTTCATTGAAATTATGCGGCAACACCTTTGATGCGAGTCCAACGGCAATCCCTTCAACTCCCTGAGCCAGCAACAGTGGAAATTTGACAGGCAGTGTCACCGGCTCTTTGTTTCGGCCATCATAGGAGAGTTTCCATTCCGTGGTCTTGGGATTAAAAACCACTTCCAGGGCAAATTGCGAGAGGCGTGCTTCAATGTAACGCGAAGCGGCTGCACTGTCCCCGGTAAGAAGGTTTCCCCAGTTCCCCTGGGTCTCAACAAGCAGATCTTTTTGTCCGAGTTGCACCAGGGCATCACCTATGGAAACATCACCATGGGGATGATACTGCATGGTGTATCCGATAATGTTGGCTACCTTGTTAAAACGTCCGTCGTCAAGCCTCTTCATGGCATGCATTATGCGCCGGTGCACCGGCTTGAGTCCGTCATGCAGATGGGGCACTGCACGCTCAAGAATTACATAGGAGGCATAATCCAGGAACCAGTCCTTGTACATTCCTGAAAGATGAATGATCCGGGGAAAATCATTATCCCCGGATCTTTTACTGTTATCCACGGGTCCGCCCCCGTTTTGGCCATCATATTTATCCAGTTCGTCCATTGAAATCCTTTACCTCGTTTTAAACTTTATCCCACAGGAACAACATCCTCGTCCACACGGAGGTTCTCAATAATAAATTCCTGCCTTTCAGGACTGTTTTTCCCCATATAGAAAGTAAGCATATCGGCTACCATATCATCCTTCTTAAGCTGAACAGGCTCAAGTCGCATATCATCCCCTATGAAATGACTGAACTCATCGGGCGATATTTCGCCAAGGCCTTTAAACCTGGTTATCTCCGTCCTGCCACCCAGCTTTTTGTCCGCTTTTTCCTTTTCAGACTCCGAATAACAGTACAGGGTCTTAGTCTTGTTTCGTACCCTGAAAAGCGGGGTCTGCAGGATATAAAGATGCCCGTTCTTTATAAGATCGGGGAAAAACTGCAGAAAAAAGGTTATCAGAAGCAACCGGATGTGCATGCCGTCAACGTCGGCATCGGTTGCGATCACTACATTATTGTATCTCAGCTCCTCGATTCCGTCTTCAATATTAAGAGCCGCCTGAAGCAGGTTGAACTCCTCGTTCTCGTATACTATCTTCTTTGTAAGACCGTAGGTATTTAAAGGTTTGCCCTTGAGACTGAAAACTGCCTGGGTATTCACATCACGCGATTTTGTAATTGAACCGCTGGCCGAATCACCTTCGGTAATAAATATGGTGGTGTCCAGCCGGCGATCATGGCTGGTGTTCCAGTGGGCACGGCAATCCCTTAGTTTCTTGTTGTGCAGGTTGGCTTTTTTAGCACGTTCACGTGCAATCTTCCTTATTCCCGATATGGCCTTCCTCTCCTTTTCAGACTCAATTATCCTTGCAAGGATCACCTCAGCTGTTTCAGGATGCTTGTGAAGGTAATTATCCAGGTTGGTGCGAAGAAAATCCATGATAAAATTCCTTACCGATGGCCCCCCGGAGCCGATATCCTTTGATCCGAGCTTGGTCTTGGTCTGTGATTCAAAGACCGGTTCCTCAACCTTGATGCTGACTGCAGCAATTATTGAGGCCCTTATATCAGAGGCATCAAAATCCTTCTTGAAAAAATCCCTTATAACCTTAACCAGGGACTCTTTGAAAGCAACCAGGTGAGTGCCTCCCTGACTGGTATTCTGACCGTTAACGAAACTGTGATACTCCTCCCCGTATTGCTTGCCATGAGTAATTGCCACTTCAATATCTGTACCCCGCAGGTGTATTATATCATAAAGCCCGGGAGAACTCATGTTCTCCTCCAGCAGATCCAGCAGTCCGTTTTTGGAAAAAAAAGATTTCCCGTTATAATTAATTTTCAAGCCTGTATTCAGATATACATAGTTCCTTAACATCCGCTCAACATATTCAGGGATGAACCGGAACTTGCCAAAAATATCATTATCGGGTGTAAAAACAACCTTTGTACCATTGATCTCATCACCGGAAGAAAGCTCCTGCTCGCTTATAAGATTTCCCCGGTCAAACTCGGCCTGCCTGCAATCCTTTTCACGGTAAGACCCGATAACAAACTTTGAAGAGAGGGCATTAACGGCTTTTATGCCAACACCGTTCAGGCCTACCGACTTTTTAAACACACGGGAATCGTATTTGGCCCCGGTGTTCATCCTGGAAGCCACATCAACAATTTTACCCAAGGGTATGCCTCTCCCGTAATCCCTTATGGTTACCTCCTTCTCATTTATCTGAACCTCTATGGTCTTTCCATAACCCATCATGAACTCATCCACAGAATTGTCGAGCACCTCCTTAATAAGCAGGTAAATACCGTCATCAAGGGATGAGCCGTCGCCGAGTTTCCCAATGTACATACCCGGCCTTTTCCTGATATGCTCCTTCCAGTCAAGCGTGCGAATAGTATCTTCTGAATAAGCTACATTCATTGTTTCCAAAATTTCTGCAAATATAAATAAAAGTAGTCTGGTGTGTAAAATTGTTTATCAACAAGGAATCAACAGGCAGCATCACAACTGTCACAACTCCTTTATAAGCCCCATCTGCCGCATCAGTATAAGAGCGTTCATTTTATGGGTAACCCCGTCCCTGAGCAGGTAGTCGAAATGCAATCTGTCATCTGCTATTTCCACTTCAAAACACTTGTTAATAATCTTTCCGGGAAAGTCATTCTCCATATCAGCAAGAGAAAGATCATGAGTGGCAATAATCCCGGAAGAGCCCATGTTCAGCATTTGCTTAAGCAGCGCTACTGAGCCCTTTTGTTTGTCAAAATTGTTCGTACCCTTTAATATCTCATCAAGCAAAACAAAAACCTCTTCTCCTTCTGCAATCCTTTCAATAAGGTGTTTAAGCCTTTTGAGCTCGGCATAGAAGTAGGATTCCTGCCTGCTAAGCGAATCACTGGTTCGCATACTTGACCAGACCTCCATAATACGGAATCTGAATTTTACGGCGCACACAGGAGCCCCAACCATCGCAAGCACCAGGGCAATACCGGTTGCACGCAGGAAGGTGCTCTTACCGGCCATATTGGCTCCGGTTATGATTACAAAACTGCCTTGGCTGTCAATTGAAAGATCATTGCATACTCTCACTTTACCAGGAATCAGCGGATGGCCGAGAGAAACTGCCTCCAGCACCGGTCCTTCTCCCACAGGTACGGGAAAAATAAACCCGGGATTATTAAAACTATATAAAGAAAAACTAATATAGGCATCCATGCGGGCTATGCTGTTCAGCCATGCCGGCACCTGTTTCCTGTGCCGGCGGTTCCACTGCTCAAGCAACAGCACACAGTTGATATCCCAAAGGAACAATCCGTTAAGTACTAAGGCAGCAATAATGTTAAGGCGGTTATCAAAGGCTTCAACAATCTTCGAGAGTTTCTTAATGTGATCCGATGGCTGCATCCCCTGGTTTTTAAGGTAACGCTGAAGGGATTTGAGAAGAGGGGCATCAAAACTCCCTCCCTCTATTATGTGAAGCAGTCTGCCATATTTTCTAAGGCTGCTTAGTCTCTGTGTCACCAGTACATGCTTCTCATTTATGGGCTTCAGCAGGGTGCCGGTTAAACCAAGCTGTCCGAGAAAGAAAATTAAAAAAACAAAAAAGGGAAGTATCCCTGTAATTACCAGGGAAAGCAATGCCAGGGTCAGGGCAGGCAGGAATTTTGACATAAACCACATTCCCTTAAGCCTGGTTAGATGTGAAGGTGAGTTTAAATATTTAATAAGCTGATTGCTGTCCTGGGGTTCTTCCCTGTGCATCATGCCGGTGGCGATGAAATGCTGACAGAAGTCAGGACTGCTGCTGAGTTCCCTGAAAGCCTTCTGCCTTCGGGTTATAGTAGATGATTCTGTGGCAGGGTTAAGCAGTATCTGTGCCAGGTTATCCATACCTTTAATTGTCACACAGCGGTTGATCTTCTGGAAAAGAGAGTCAGTACCGAATATATCAAAATCAAAGGAATAGCGATGGTCAGGATCAATGTATTGGCTGCCGTCAGCAAAGTTACCATGATTGCCTCTTTTTGCCTCTATCTCATGCAGATTGATACTGAGCAGGCAGGAGAGGTATTTATTCCTGTTCTCAAGTGCAGTGAACTTTTTCAGCAAAACCAAAAAAATAGCCAGGAACAGAATAAAAAGTAAAATGGCAACCAAAAGGTGATCGGCAATAAAGATAAGGGGAATGAAAACCATCAGGCTAAAGGCAAAAAGCCTCAAAAAAACAAAGGTCCTCTGGATCTTTTTGATTCTTTTTATTTTATCTGAATACTCGGCATGCTTTGACTTGTAATAAGAGAGGGCCGTATCTGACATGATAATGATATATGTTATAATACTTAATTCTTTATGACCGTCTCAAATCAGCAAGGGCCGACTCCATTAATCCCCTGACCTTGTTACTCAGCTCCTGGGAATCAATATCTTCAAACTCATCAGGCATGACCGGCTCCAGCACCCTTACCCTGATAAGGCTCTTTTTATGTATTACAAAGCCTTTTTTGGGAAGAGACTCACCGGTACCATCCAGCACTACAGGAAGTATGGGAGACTTAGTCTGTTTGGCAAGAGTAAAGGCCCCCTCCTTAAATTTCTGAAGGTTCCCGTCAGTGGTGCGTGTTCCTTCAGGAAAGATCATAATCGAACTGCCCTTTTCAATATGATGCCGGCAATCACTCATCATTTTAATAATACTTTTTCTGTTTGCCCTGTCTATCACCACATATCTGTTAAGGATCATATTCCATCCTATGAACGGAACATAAAGATTCTCTTTTTTTGACACCCATTTGAAATGAAAAAAAAGAGAGTGAATAACAGGGATGTCAAGCATGGACTGGTGGTTTGATACTGCAACATAAACCTGTGAATGGTCTATATTCTCCCTGCCTTCAATCCGCAAATCCCAAAACGGATTAAGCCACAGGTAAATTGATGCCCACCAGCACGAGTACCGGTGCTGCAACCAGAGCCTCTTATCAAAGGGAAAAGTAAAGAGCCACAAAACAAATGCCCCCAGGAAAATAATTATACTGGAAACTATTATAAACAGCCAGAACAATAAGGAAAAAATAATATACCCCATGATATTTTAAACGAAATTAAAAAAATAACTACCCCTGAATTATAAGAAAGGTCCCGATAATATTTTTCACCTTAAATCTAAGGGAACTTTCTGAAACGGCAAATTTTTCAGCCCCCTGATCATTACACTGGAGCCGGTCTGATTCTCCGGTTCCTTAATTGAAGCCGGTCTAATTATCCATTTCCACTACTGTAATGCCCGATCCTCCAAATTTAACATGCTCATCGCGAAATGATTTCACAGGGGGCACAGTGGCAAGGTACTCCCTGATTATCTGCCTTAATATACCATTCCCCTTGCCATGCAGTATCCTGACCTCACCGGCACCCACCATCACGGCATCGTCAATGAAACTGCTTATTACATCAAGCGCTTCATCGGCACGCATCCCCCTCACATCCTTTTCCGCTCTGAAATTAAGCTTCCTCTCCCTGATATTGAATGAAGCAGCACTGCCGGTGGCCACCGTACCCTTTTCAAGTTTTTTTGCCTCACTGCGGCTAAGCTTTTCAAGCTTGCTGTCCTTTACGGTGGTTGTCATATTTCCGAAAGCAACCATTATGCTCCTGCCGTTTACATCCAGTACTTCTCCTGTTATATCACGACCAAAAAGCTTCACGTAATCACCTTTACGTATTACCGTGTCCTTGGCAGTATCCGGCAGAGCATGTATCCCCCCGGTATCGCCCGGGGCAACCTCCTGTTCCTTCTTCTTTATAAGCCTTTCCTTCTTTGCCCGCAGATTCTCCAACTTTCTATCAATTTCACTATCAGCCGGTGCTCCGGCACCCTTCTCAATCCGTCTTTTCAACCTGTCAACATCTTTTCTTGCTTCCCTGGTCCTCTCCTTTTCAGCCTGACTCTCCCTGATCTCCCTGATGGTGTTTTCTATCTTTTTATTCACACCCTCCAGCAGCTGCCTGGCTTCTTCCCGGGCCTTTTCCAGGATATCCTTCTTTTCTTTTTTCCAGTCCTCAAGCTGTGAACCATAATGTTCAAGCTCCTTCTCAAGCTGCTTTTCCTTCTGCCTTATACTCTTTCTTTTCCGTTCCCAGTAATGCTTGTCGCGAATGATATCTTTAAGATGCCTGTCAAAATCTATATGGTCCTCACCCACCCTGGCGGTGGCGGACTGAAGAATTTCTTCCGGCAGCCCTATCTTCCGTGCTATCTCAAAAGCAAAGGAGCTGCCGGGCTTGCCGGCTTCCAGGCGAAAAAGAGGCTCCATCTTTCCGGTATCGTACATCATGGCACCGTTCATCAGTCCCCTTGTCGAGGCTGCAAAATGTTTCAGGTTGGTGTAATGGGTGGTAATAACCCCCCAGGTGCGCTTACGGTTCAGCTCCTCAAGAATTGCTTCTGCTATGGAACCTCCAAGCATTGGTTCGGTTCCGGTTCCGAACTCATCTATCAGCACCAGGGTCCGGGGTCCGCTTTCGCGGATAAATAATTTCATATTAACCAGGTGTGAGCTGTAGGTGCTCAGGTCATTTTCGATAGACTGCTCGTCACCTATATCGATGAAGATGCTCTTGAATATACCCGTCTCTGAATTTTCAGACACTGGTATAAGCAAACCGCACTGTAACATATATTGCAGCATCCCCACTGTCTGCAGGCAAACAGACTTGCCTCCGGCATTGGGTCCGCTGATAACCAGTATCCTGTTTTCATCATTAAGCTCAATATCAAGCGGAACTGTCTCCCGGTTTTCTTTCTTCAAACCAAGCATCAGGGTGGGGTGAAATGCATTTTTCCACTGCAAAAGGGGGGCATCCCTCAATACCGGCTTTACCGCTTCCAGCTTTACGGCCAGCAGTGCTTTGGCCCTGATAAAATCAATAAGCCCGATTAGCCTGAATACCATGAAAAGCTCATCAAGATATGGCCTCAAAAGGTCTGCAAACTCTTTTAGTATTCTCTGAATCTCACGCTTCTCGGCATATTCAAGCTCCCTTAGCTCATTATTAAGTTCCACCACCTCGGCGGGTTCAATGTAGGCAGTTTTACCGGTAGCCGACTCGTCATGGATGAACCCTTTGATTTTCCTTTTCATTGAAGCATTCACAGGAATCACCAGTCTCCCGTCTCGTATGGCTACCCCCGCATCCGGATCCGAGAGTCCGCTGCTTTGTGCGCTCTTCATTATGGACTGGATCCTTTTGGAGACAGCACCCTGCTTCTGACTGATATCCTTCCTTATGGAGTGAAGTTCAGGTGAAGCATTATCCTTCAACTTCCCCTCCCTGGTAAGAAGTGCCGAAAGCCTGTCCCTCACAAATACAGGAACTGTTGCAACAGAGACAAGCGAAGTGAGGGAGGGATAGGTTTCTGCATTTTTGCCTTTGAAATAGTTCATTATCCCCCGTGCAGTGTCAAGCGATCGTTTGAGCTCAAAAAGCTCTTTAAGTTCCATGAAGGTACCATCAACACGAAGCTTTCTGAGCCAGGGGGTGGCATCACTGATATGCCCCAAAGGAAACTCCTGGCCAAAAAGCAACATTCTCCGGTACTCATCTGTCTGCCGCAGCCTTAGCTCAATATCATCATAATCGGCAAGAAAACTCATGCTCTCAACATGATGCCTCCCCAGGCTGCACATACAAAGCTCTGTCAGCATCCTTCGGATACCGGCAAACCCAGTTTTCTCATCAAAATTGTCCGGATAGATCATCAGATTTTACTTCACCCGGCAAAGTTAATACGAATCATACATATTACCCAATCTTCCCCAAACAGTTGTTTACTGAAGCATCTCAAAATATTACTCCAACTTCTTGTGGCCTATTGTCAAAAAAACTATTTTTGTGCAACCGGTAAAAAATCAAATAAGCCGGCCGGAGCGCAGAATTTTCCCATTGAGATTATCCTGCGGCAAACCAGATAATTGAAGAATGCCCGTTAATTAATAGTCCGGTTCCGGGAAGCACGCGGGCACAGCAATCAATATACAGTAGTAAATTTAACATCCCTTAAAACATAAAATGAAGGAATTTAAGCGATATCTCATAACCTCGGCGCTGCCATATGCCAATGGCCCGATACATATTGGCCACCTGGCAGGCGTTTACCTGCCATCGGACATTTACACCCGTTACCTTCGCCTTCGCAAAAGGGAAGTGATACATATCTGCGGCTCCGACGAACACGGGGTGCCCATTACCATAAAAGCCAGGCAGGAAGGTGTTACACCCAGCCAGATAGTGGACCGCTATCATGATCTTAACAAATCCTCATTTGAAAGATTTGGCATAACATTCGACATATATTCGCGCACATCAAGTGCTGTTCATTATGAAACTGCCGCACAATTTTTCAAAACCCTTCATGACAAGGGGGAGTTTATAGAAAAGACCACACCCCAGTATTATGACCCGGAGGCAAAACAGTTTCTGGCCGACCGGTATATACAGGGTACATGTCCCCATTGCAGCAATGAAAATGCTTACGGCGACCAGTGCGAAAAATGCGGCAGCTCACTAAATGCCACAGATCTTATCAACCCCAGATCAACCATAAGCGGGTCAACTCCCGTAATGAAGGATACAAAACACTGGTTCCTGCCCCTGGACAAATATGAGCCTTTTTTGAGGAAATGGATACTGGAAGAGAAGAAGGATTGGAAAAGCAATGTCTACGGACAGTGCAAATCGTGGCTCGACCAGGGCCTTCAGCCACGTGCAGTGAGCCGGGACCTGGACTGGGGAGTGCCGGTCCCCCTGGATAATGCAAAGGGAAAAGTGCTGTACGTCTGGTTTGATGCCCCCATCGGATACATATCTGCTACAAAAGAGCTTACCCCGGACTGGGAGAAATTCTGGAAAGACAATGATACCCGTATGATCCATTTTATCGGCAAAGACAATATAGTCTTTCACTGCATTGTTTTCCCCGCCATGTTAAATGCAGAAGGCAGCTATATACTGCCCGACAATGTACCAGCCAATGAATTTCTGAACCTGGAGAATGATAAGATATCCACCTCCCGAAACTGGGCCGTCTGGCTGCATGAGTACCTTGATGAATTCCCGGGAAAACAGGATGTGCTAAGGTATGTTCTTTGTGCAAATGCCCCGGAAACAAAAGACAACGATTTCACCTGGAAAGATTTTCAGACACGCAATAATAATGAACTTGTTGCAATATATGGAAACTTCGTCAACCGTGCCATAGTTCTTACCAACAAGTACTTTAAAGGCCGGGTGCCTGAACCCGGGGAAATGAATGAATATGACCTGAGGGTGCTTGATGAAATACCCGTGATAAGACAAAATATAGAGGATAACCTCGATAATTTCCGTTTCAGGGAGGCACTCAAAGCAGCAATGAATCTGGCACGGCTGGGCAACAAGTATCTCGCTGATACCGAGCCCTGGAAAATATTCAAATCCGAGCCTGACAGGGTTAAGACCATTTTGAATATCGCACTACAGTTATCAGCAACTCTGAGTGTGCTGACCGAACCTTTTCTGCCGGACTCTGCAGATAGGCTGAAGCATTTCCTTAATATGGGGGCCACTCCGTGGGACAGGGCAGGTGAAAAGGAGCTTCTTCCCGCAGGGCATATCATAGGAGACAGGGGACTGCTTTTTGAAAAGATAGCAGATGAAGAGATAGAAAATCAATTGAATAAGCTACTGGCCACCAAAGGAGAAAACATGACAGCAGGCAGATCATTGCAGCCCCCAAAGGATAATATCAGCTACGAACAGTTCGCTGAAATGGACATTCGCACAGGCACCATCACCAGTGCAGAGAAAGTATCCAAAACTAAAAAATTGCTTAAACTGACCATTGATACGGGCATAGATACGCGGACGGTGGTTTCGGGCATAGCAGAATACTTTGAGCCCGGAGCCATTATTGGAAAGCAGGTTTCAGTTCTTGTAAACCTGGAACCCAGGAAAATCAGGGGAATAGAGTCCAAAGGGATGATACTGATGGCAGAAGATCCCGATGGCAACCTGGAGTTTGTTGTACCCGGCGGCAATATAGAAAACGGGTCAGTTGTAAAGTAACCCGGACCGGTTTAATAAAACTAATCGGCCCTGCTAAGCAGCCAGACGTCAGATCTGCCGGACTCCTCCCTTACCTGGTAAAGCTTTCGAAGGGCTTCAGTACGGTTATCCGTGGAAAAGAGTGATACCCTGTACATTCCTTTCTCAGACTCCATCAGCCGGGAATTATACCCTTCCTGACTGAGACGGTCCATGAGAACAAGGGCATTTTGCTGTCGCCTGAAGCTGCCGGCAACCAGGTGATGTTGCATTGCCGCCACTGCAAGGGCATCAGACCCTTCACGCGGGGAAAAGCCATCTGTATTTTCAGCCAGGATATCCCCTGCCCCCGGTACCCGGTCCGCCACGGCCGTTTCCCTGTCCGCCAGGGAATCTTCCCGGTACATCAGGGCCCGTCGCTGACTGCTCATTTCATTGAGTTTCCCGGCAACAGGAGAATCGGACCTTACGTGAGGCTCTTCATATAAAGGTGCATGTTTTACTCCTGTATCAATAACTGCAGAAAAAGGGTTCAAAGAAGAGATATCAAAATCAAATTCCCTTATAACACCCGTGTTCATTGCGCCCCAGGTAAGTGCCGCAATAAGGGGTATGCCCACGGCAGCATAACGCAGAAGCTGTTTCGTCCTGCGGGGCAGACCGGCGGATGCTGTTCCGTGCAATTTTCCCGGCTTCCGGCGCGAAGCCTCACCGGAATCCAAAGAGGGGAATCTGAAAAAACTCAGCCCATAGGCATCGGTGAGAAAATTGGCATGCGGCTCAGGGTCAAACTGAAGGTTTTGCTGCCTGTCGACTGAGAACTGTCCGATTCCCTCAAATTGAACGGGCCTTCCCGCCTCAAGCTTTTTAAGCACACTGTCTGTAAAGGATTCAACAAGTTTCCTGGCGTCAACGTAATTCACAGAAAGCCTGGCTGAAAGGTAGCTTATAAGCAGGCCATCATTATGGTCCAGCCTGATATTGAAACCAATCTCCCTGGAAGGGGGATGGAAATTACCGGCAGCCTGATCAATGCGGGCTGACCGTTCATTGGCAACAAAACCGCCAAAGCCCGGCACGACAACACAGTCATGATGGTACAAAAGGTCTCTTATATATTTTACAAGTTCCAAAGCTTCATTGAATTACTAATTAATAATTGCAACATTTCTATCCATACAAATGTATATAATTATTCGGGGATATGTCCAAACATATACCATTTTTTTTACCTTTGCTTTCCTGAAAAATCATACATACAATAATTACAGGATGGAGAAAATAGCGATGGTAGATCTTTTTGGTCAGTACAAAAAGATCCGTAACGAGATTGATTCTGCAATACAAAATGTTGTTGAGTCAACCGCATTTATTAATGGCCCGGCTGTTGCAGCTTTTCAAAAAAACCTGGAATCCTATCTCCGCACAGGCCATGCCATAACCTGCGGAAACGGTACTGACGCCCTGCAGATTGCTCTTATGTCACTTGAACTCGAGCCCGGTGACGAGGTTATTACCACACCATTCACATTTATCGCCACCGTTGAAGCTATTGCCTTGCTCGGACTGAAACCTGTATTTGCCGATGTCTGTTCCCGCAGCTTCAATATAAACACCGATGAAATTAAAAAGGCCATTACAGGTAGAACCAGGGTTCTTCTCCCTGTTCATCTTTACGGCCAGTGTGCTGATATGGATTCCATAATGGACATTGCACAAAAAAATAACCTGTATGTTATTGAAGACGCTGCCCAGGCCCTGGGCAGTGAATACACTTTCAGCAGCGGAGTTAAGAAAATGGCCGGCACAATGGGACATATTGGCTGCACCAGTTTTTTCCCCTCCAAAAACCTGGGCTGTTTTGGCGACGGTGGTGCCATGTTCACCGATAATCCTGAGCTTGGCCGAAAGATCAGCTCCATCAGGAAACACGGCTCAACTGTAAAATACTTTCATGAAAGAACAGGAGTGAACTCCAGGCTGGATACGCTGCAGGCAGCAATACTGGATGTAAAGCTTAAATATCTTGACCAGTATAACCAGGCAAGAGCAAAAGCAGCGGACTATTATGATGATGCCCTGAAAGGAATTGAGACACTCACACTGCCAAAGCGGATGAAGCAGTCAGCACATATCTTTCATACCTACACCCTTAAAACAGATCCCTCAGACAGGGATCCCCTCCGTGAGTTTCTGAAATCCCGTGATATCCCCACAATGTTGTATTATCCTTTGCCTATGCATCTTCAGGAAGGCTACCTTAAATACGGATATAAAAAAGGTGACTTCCCGGTTTCAGAGGAGTTATGCTCTTCAGTCCTCTCCATTCCCATGCATACCGAACTAAAGGAAGATCAGCTTGAATTTATCTGCAACTCGATTATCGAATATTTTAAATCCGGCTAAAACATGAGTGAAAGGACAAAGAATTACATGTCGCACGAAACTGCAGTTATAGACGAAGGTTGCAGCATAGGGGAAGGCACAAGGATATGGCACTTTTCACATATAATGCCCGGTTGCATAATAGGAGAAAACTGTAACCTTGGACAGAACGTGGTGGTTTCGCCCGGGGTGATCCTTGGCAATAATGTAAAGGTACAGAACAATGTTTCCATATATACAGGAGTGATATGTGAAGACGATGTCTTTCTCGGCCCTTCCATGGTGTTTACCAATATTGTAAATCCCAGAAGCGCTGTGGTAAGAAAGGATAAGTATGTGCAGACCTTGGTTGGAAAGGGTGCAAGCATAGGGGCAAATGCCACCATCATATGCGGGAACAATATTGGTCACTATGCGTTTATAGGAGCGGGAGCAGTTATTACAAAAGAGGTCGGGGCCTATGCTCTTATGGCCGGCAATCCGGCAAGGCAGCTTGGCTGGATGAGTGAATACGGGCACAGGCTCCGTTTCGATGATGAGGGCTTTGCAATTTGTCCGGAAAGCGGTGAAAATTACAGGCTTGAAAACGGTAAGGTCAGAAAAATATCAGGATGATCACATATTTTTCTATTTTTACAGAAAGCTGATCATAATCCGTCCAAAGTCAGTATCCGGGTCAGAATGTTCTGATTCAGGTCTTGCGCAGCGGGAAAATAAGCAAATTCAGTCAGAACCAGAATTCCAGGAGAACTTAAAAGCAACCAGTACTAATATGAACGAAAAAACAAAAAACTTTGCCCTTATAGGAGTAGCAGGATACATTGCAGTGAGGCATCTTCAGGCAATAAAGGAGACTGGAAACAAACTGCTCGCCACGCTGGATCCTTTCGACAGTGTGGGCCGGATTGACAGCTACTTTCCGGAAGCCGACTTTTTTGTTGAATTTGAAAGATTTGACCGGCACATAGATAAACTAAAAAGAATCGGAACCCGCATAGATTATGTAAGTATATGCTCTCCCAATTACCTTCATGATTCTCATATACGTTTTGCGCTTCGCCAGAACGCTGATGCCATATGTGAAAAGCCGCTGGTTCTGAACCCGTGGAACCTTGATGCACTTGCAGAAATAGAAAAGGAAACAGGCAGAAAAATATACAATGTTCTGCAGCTGCGGCTCCATCCTTCAATAATTGCATTAAAAAAGAAAATAGAAGCGGAGCCGGAAGATAAAGTTCATGATATAGACCTTTCGTATATAACTAGCCGTGGGCACTGGTACCGTATCTCATGGAAGGGGAACATGGAAAAATCAGGAGGGGTGGCAACCAACATTGGTGTTCATTTTTTCGATATGCTCACCTGGATATTCGGGCCGGTGCAGGAAAATATCGTACACCTCAACGAAAGTCAGAAAGCAGCGGGTTTTCTCAGGCTTAAAAACGCCAGGGTAAGATGGCTCCTGAGCCTCGATCAGGATGACCTGCCAGCAGTGGTGAAAAAAAGCGGCCAGCGCACTTTCCGTTCAATAACCGTTGACCGGGAAGAGATGGAATTCAGTGAAGGGTTCACCGACCTGCACACAGAGACATACAGGCAGATACTTGCCGGAAGGGGATTCGGACTGGAGGAGGCAAGGAAATCAATAGAGACCGTTTACACCATCAGGAACTCCCGTGCAGCCGGACTAAAAGGGGATTATCACCCCTGGCTGAAGAATATGGTAAACGATTAATTATCCCATTTTGAAAATACCGGTATATTACACTACTGATGATTTGCCGGGAGAAAAATGTTCAAGGAGTTTTTTTTATTTTGAAAAACAGTAACTTAATTTAAATAATATCATTTAGAAAATGTACGAGCAAATTATCAACAAACAGAAGAAAATCTCACTGATCGGACTGGGTTATGTTGGATTACCCATAGCTCTGGAATTTGCAAAAAAAGTCCCTGTAATCGGATTTGACATCAATTCTGAACGGGTGGAGATGATGAAGAATAATATCGATCCCAGCCGTGAACTGGACGCCTCAGACTTTGATGGATGTGAGATCAGTTTCACTGCCGATGAAACGGACCTCAAAGATGCAAATTTTCATATTGTTGCGGTTCCCACTCCCATCAATGAGCATAACCTGCCCGACCTTGGCCCGGTGCTTAAAGCCTCGGAAACAGTTGGCCGGATACTAAAAAAAGGGGACTATGTCGTTTATGAATCAACTGTATATCCGGGCTGTACTGAAGAGGACTGTGTGCCTTTACTGGAAAAATTCAGTGGATTGAAGTTCATTAAAGACTTCAAAGTCGGATTTTCCCCCGAAAGGATAAACCCGGGTGACAAGGAGCACTCCCTGACCAAAATTGTAAAGGTGGTTTCCGGGTGTGATAAGGAGTCACTTGATAATATAGCCAAAACATACGAGCTGATAATCGGGGCGGGAGTTCACCGGGCCGCCACTATAAAGGTGGCTGAAGCGGCAAAGATAATAGAGAATACCCAGCGGGATATTAATATTGCCTTTATGAATGAACTTTCAATGATATTTAACAGGATGGGTATCAACACCAATGAAGTGCTTGAGGCAGCCGGGACAAAATGGAACTTTCTGAAGTTTTATCCCGGACTGGTGGGGGGACATTGCATAGGCGTTGACCCCTATTACCTGACCTATAAAGCCAGGCAGTTCGGCTACCATGCTCAGGTAATCAACGCAGGCCGTTATATAAACGATTCCATGGGCAGGTACGTGGCAAGGCAGACCATGAAAAGGATGACTGCGCTGGACAAGGGCCTCAAGGGTGCCCGGGTACTGATAATGGGCATTACCTTCAAGGAGAATGTGAGCGATATAAGAAATTCAAAGGTAGCAGATGTGTACGACGAGCTCATCTCGTTTGGCATAAAAAATATCGATGTTGTGGATCCCTTTGCCTCGGCCACAGAGGTTCGCCAGGAGTATGGATTTGACCTTAAGGAGTCGCCCGGCAATAACTATGATGCGATAATTGTTGCAGTAAACCACGATAAATATGTGGATATGACTGTCGATGATTTCAGAAAAATCAGCAACGACACAGCTGTGCTTGTTGATATAAAAAGCACCTATAAAAAATTATTTGCCCGGGAGCAGGATGGTATTTGCTACTGGAGCCTGTAAATCAACATATGCCTATGTCAAAAATACTTGTTACAGGGGGAACCGGCTATATTGGCTCCCATACGGTAGTGGAGCTGATTAATGAAGGCTTCGAAGTTGTCATTGCCGACAACCTTTCCAACTCCGGCGAGGAAGTCCTAGAGGGAATAGAAAAGATCACCGGGGTAAGGCCCGGATTTGAAAAACTGGATGTTTGCTCCGGCAAACTTCTTAAAAGCTTCCTTAACAGGCACACCGGCATTGACGCAGTAATACATTTTGCAGCTTTCAAGGCAGTGGGAGAATCAACGGAAAAACCTCTCATCTACTACAGGAACAACCTAGTTTCCCTGATTAACCTGCTTGAAGAGATGCAGGACCGTTCAATAAGTAATATGGTGTTTTCCTCCTCATGCACTGTTTACGGGCAGCCCGAACATTTGCCGGTAACCGAATCGGCACCCTTAAAAAGGGCCGGATCTCCATATGGAAATACCAAAAAGATTTCTGAAGATATTATATCTGACTGCATAAATGCCAGTTCCTCACTCAGGGCGATATCGCTCCGCTATTTTAATCCGATCGGAGCCCATCCCACTGCCCTGATAGGAGAACTGCCGGCAGGTGTACCCGATAACCTGGTGCCCTTCATTACTCAGACCGCTGCAGGAGTGCGCAGTGAAATTAAGATCTTCGGCAACGACTATAACACACCTGATGGCACATGCATAAGGGATTACCTTCATGTAACCGATCTTGCCAGGGCACATGTGGCAGCCATAAAACGGCTGCTGCTGAATAATAACAAACACAGGTACGAAGTTTTCAATCTGGGGACAGGAAAGGGAGTTTCAGTGCTGGAAATGATAAAAACTTTTGAAAAGGCAAATTCACTTAAGCTCAATTACAGTATCGCAGGCAGAAGAGCAGGAGACACCGAACAGGTATGGGCCGACACCACACTGGCAAACAGGGAGCTTGGGTGGGAAGCCTTGAGCAGTCTTGAGCAGGCACTTGTTTCTGCGTGGAAATGGGAACAGTACTACAGGAAAAAATTCAGATGATGTTAAAAAACATACTTATCACAGGAGGCGCGGGCTTCATTGGCTCACATGTTGTAAGGCACTTTGTTTTCAATTATCCCGACTACCGTGTAATAAACCTTGACAAGCTCACCTATGCAGGGAACCTTAAAAATGTGACTGATATAGAATCCGATTCCAATTACAGTTTCATTAAAGGAGATATCAATGATGTGAAATTTATCCGGGAGCTTTTTGACAGTTATCCCTTTGATGCTGTAATACACCTTGCGGCTGAATCGCATGTGGACCGGTCAATATCAGGCCCCATGGAGTTTATAAAAACCAATATAACAGGAACGGTCAACCTGTTGGATGCGGCAAAAAACAGCTGGGCCGGCAACAACAAATCAAAACTGTTCTATCATATATCAACCGACGAGGTCTATGGCTCCCTTGGCCGGGAGGGTCTGTTTTCTGAAAAGACAGCCTATGATCCCCGAAGTCCATACTCCGCCTCCAAAGCCAGCTCCGACCATATGGTAAGGGCCTGGCATCACACCTACGGACTGCCGGTGGTCATCTCCAACTGCTCAAATAATTACGGGCCCAACCAGTTTCCTGAAAAACTCGTTCCGCTGGTCATAAATAATATCAGGAACGGAAAAAATATACCTGTATACGGCCGGGGTGAGAATATAAGGGACTGGCTCTACGTGGAAGACCATGCAAGGGCTATCGACACAGTGTTTCATAAGGGGAGGATTGGCGAAACCTACAATGTCGGGGGTAATAATGAATGGAAAAACATTGACCTTATTAAAATGCTTTGCGGTATAATGGACAAAAAGCTGGGACGCAGGCAGGGAACTTCAGAAAAACTGATCACCTTTGTAAAGGACCGTGCAGGTCACGACCTGCGCTATGCTATTGACAGTTCGAAAATAACCTCCGAACTTGGATGGAGGCCCTCGGTAAGTTTTGAGAGCGGACTGGAACGGACCGTCAGCTGGTACCTGGAAAATAAAGTGTGGCTTAACGAAGTGCTGAGCGGGAAGTATAAATCCTACTACCGGGAGCAGTACGGATAAACAACGTATTAAAGCCTGGTGTAAAGCATTTCAAGCCGTACCCCCCCCTCAGGGTGATACATGTTCTTTAGTGTAACCAGGTGCGGATAATTACCGGCACCCCTGACATCAAGATAGATCGAGTTCCTGTCGTGCTTTGAGGTAATATATGAATTTACCCAGTTGGTAATGTTGATCACATATTCTCCCTTCTCGGAATTGAAATTTCCGCCAAAGTAGGAGTCACCAAGCCTCAGATCATCTATCATTACCATATTCCCCTCCTCATTTTTTTCCAGAAGAAGCAATTTATCAGGCAGGGGATAATCATCAGTATCCTGGCCCCTGCTCACGGGCAGATGAAGTTTGGCCGAGTTAAGGCTGAAAGGTTCAATCTGCATGGAATCACGCCATACATGCAAATGTTCAAAATCCAGGCGGCTCATTACGCCGTGACCACCCTGAATATAAAACAGGGAGTCACCGGTTTCTGTCTTTCCAAGGGCATCAGAAAAAACAGCCTTCCCGTAGTCATGCTTAAAAAGATTGATCCTTGCGGCCGATTCGTTAACAGGATAATCATAGTGCAAAACGCTGTCGGGAAAAGCCTCGTTACGGTAATACAGGGTGAGCTTGGATAGGGAACTGTTAAGGTTTACAGTGTTAATAAATCCCCTGTCGCCAGCAGGTATTTCGGCAGTTACATATAACCCTTTAAAAAACTTGACAAAATCATTGATGGTTTGACGTGCGGAATCAGGGGCATTGAGCAACGTATTTTGAATGGCCCTGTTTGTAATGGGAACGGCAATAATTGAATCACCCTCCGGTACACTGACCACCTGCCGGGTGACCAACACCGGCTGGGGATCCATGGTCATGGGATCAAAATTGGAAAAAACATGCTTATCTTTGTCCATATGATCCTGTAAATGATAAACGCTAATCTCCTGGGAGACACCCTCCTGTCCGTATAAACCTACAACATGCAAATTGAGCACCAGCGATTCTGCAGTGGGGTCATCACCGAAATTGTGAAAAGAAGCGATCAATACCTGTGTCATAAAAGATGCTGAAAACTCCCCGAATACAGGATCATCCATTGCTCCCAGAAGTGAAACGGGATTGTTAAGTCCAACTATTGAATCTCTCTTCCAGAGGGAGGTCTCTATATCGGTGTAAACAGAGGTATGGATACTGAAACTGTCATCATCAGGCAGCACCTCCAGTCCCAGGGAGCTTGGCTCCTCACAGGAAGTGCCAATTAAAAGGAATGAAAAAATGAATGCAAATACATGCAAAAAACCTGCAGGCGGGGAAGTATAATTTTTAAAGCTCATAATGGTTATTCTGAAAGATTTAGAGACTCAGTTAAAATACTGTCATAAAAGTCTGAATAAAGATCAACGTATTGATCAACGTATTCTGCCTCCGATTGGTATTTTAAAACCGGTTTTTTTTCATTTTCTGCATAATCAACAAGCCCGGAATCTACATCTTCTGCAGCTACAATAACACCGTCGGAATTCTTAATGGCAAGCTTTGACAGATTTATATAATCAGGGGATTTAAGGATACTGATATCACTATCCTTCACGCCCTCAACTATCAGTTTTTTGCGGAACGCAGTATCCAGGGAACCGGGAAAATCATCCCCGTAAAGGGAATAAATAATCCTTGATTTCTGGAAGACAGGATCTTCACTGTAGGCTTTTTTCAGATAAAGAGGTACAAGCGATGTAAACCAGCCATGGCAGTGAACAACATCGGGTGCCCACCGTAATTTTTTCACTGTTTCCAGGACGCCGCGTGCGAAAAAAATAATCCGCTCATCATTATCCTCGTAAAAGTTTCCCTTCTTATCAATGAAGGTAGCTTTTCTCCCAAAATAGTCCTCGTTATCTATAAAATAAACCTGCATCCGTGCGCATTGTATGGAGGCAACCTTGATTATAAGCGGATGA
Source organism: Bacteroidales bacterium (assembly GCA_007132225.1). Lineage (GTDB taxonomy): Bacteria > Bacteroidota > Bacteroidia > Bacteroidales > PUMT01 > PXAP01. The sequence continues at coordinate 97,192 of SLPB01000028.1, forward strand.
TCAGTATCGTCTATTATGAGATTCATACCCGACAGTCGTATAACCTCGTGAAGCTGGTTTCTCCTTTCGTTAACACAGCCATATCTGGGCATAAAGGTACGTATCTCTCTCCCGCGTTCCTGTATTCCCTGGGGAAGATTCCTGCCAATAACAGACATCTGTGATTCAGGAAGATAAGGACTTATCTCCTGAGAAATGTAAAGAACCTTAGTCTTTTCCATCTATCTACCTGTATTTTTTTTGTTAAAAAACCTGCCACCTGATGCAGAAAAAATAAAACATTATAATAAGCTGCAGTTATTCCACCAGTTTGAAAATTCACCGGCAAAGATAATAAAAATATTCAATAACTCAATGGTTTATATCTTTTCAATACCTCCCAGCGCAATGTCAATTATATGCTGCTTTGAATTCATTAAATAAAATTATCAGTATCTTCGCAACAAATATTATTGCCCGGAAATGATAATTGCAAGATCCCTCAGGGAAACAGAAATCTTTTTATCCGGCATCAGGAGTCAGGGCAGGACCCTGGGCCTGGTTCCTACTATGGGAGCACTGCACGAAGGTCATATTTCCCTTGTTAATTGCTGCAGGTCGGAAAATGATATTACGGCAGTGAGCATTTTTGTCAACCCTGAACAATTCAATGATCCCGGAGACCTGGAAAATTACCCCCGTAATGTGCCGGAAGATCTCAAAATGCTTAAGGATAAGGGTTGCGACTTTGTTTTTGTACCCGGGGTAAGGGTCATCTATCCCCAAAAAGACCACAGGGACTTTGATTTCGGCACACTTGGCAATATCATGGAGGGCCACTTTCGTCCCGGGCATTTTAACGGTGTTGCCAAAGTGGTAAGCCGTCTTTTTGAAATAATCAGGCCGGACAGGGCTTATTTTGGAGAGAAAGATATTCAACAACTTGCCATAATAAAAAAACTGGTCCGGATGGATGATATACCTGTAGAAATAAGGGCATGTCCGACACTCCGGGAGAATGACGGACTGGCCATGAGTTCAAGGAATGCTTTACTTAGTGAAGATCAGCGTAAAAACGCGGCCCTTATAAGCCATACCCTGAAAAAAGCCGCACAAAAAAGAACTCTCCAAATAAATGAATTAAAACAGTGGGTTGCTGATACCATTAACCAGAATCCCTTTCTGGAACTCGAATATTTTGAGATAATTGACAAAGATTATTTTAAACCGGTCAGTGACCAGGATCACCTCAGCAACAACATGATCGGATGCATTGCAGTTAAGGTGGATGACATTCGTTTGATCGATAATATTTTTTTTTCTAATTTTGACCGATTATGATGATTGAAATCTTAAAATCAAAAATTCACCGGGTAAAGGTAACCGAAGCGAACCTTAATTACATCGGAAGTATTACCATAGATGAAGATTTGATGGATGCTGCAAATCTTTATGAAAATGAGAAAGTCCAGGTGGTGAACATAAATAATGGTGAGCGCCTTGAAACCTATATCATTAAAGGGGAGAGGGGCAGCGGGCAAATCGGCATGAACGGTCCCGCAGCCAGGAAGGTTGCTGTTGATGACATTATTATTATTATGGCATATGCAATCATTGACCAACGTGATGCCCGCAGCTTTGAGCCCAGCCTGGTCTTCCCCGACTCAGCAACTAACAAACTTATTAACCCATAATTGAGAGATAAATTAGTCAAAGCTGCCAGGATAATGCTCTTCCTGGCTATCGGAATTTTCTTTCTGATTCTCGCCTTCAGGGAGATCAGTGCCGAAGAGCTGATCTCCGGACTCAAATCGGCAAATTATCTCTGGGTTCTGATATCTCTGACTTTTGCCTTTCTGGGTTTCCTGGGCCGGACATACAGATGGGCTCTCCTGATAGAGCCCCTGGGTTACAGTCCAAGTCTGAAAAACACCTTCCATGCACTCATGACCGGCTACCTGGCCAATTTTGTGCTTCCCAGGATAGGGGAAATAACCCGCTGCGGTTCACTCAACCGCACTGAAGGGATCCCGGCTGATTCCCTAATGGGTACGGTGATAACGGAAAGGATAAGCGACCTGGTGGTTCTGATTCTACTGGTAATCTATGTGTTTTTAATTAAAATTGAATTTTTCGGCAATTTCCTCTACCATGATGTTATTTTACCGGTCTACCTGAGGGTTGCCTCATGGCTGGAATTCTCAGTATTTATCTATATCCTGATATTCATCACCCTGCTTTTGCTGATTCTGTTTTACAGGATCATAGTCATATGGCTCAGAAAATTCAGTTATTTCAGGAAGCTGGAAAAAATTACAGGCAACGTTGCAAGGGGCATGAAGTCGGTATTCCGCATGCAGAGACCCGTGCACTTTTTGCTCCTTACAATTTTTATCTGGCTGATGTATTACCTCATGACATGGGCTGTCTTTATGGCATTGCCAGCCACTGCAGGGCTTGGAGGAAATGCTGTTTTGTTTATTCTGGTTGTCGGGGGACTGGGGATGGCGGCACCTGTTCAGGGAGGTATAGGCACCTATCACTGGATTGTTAGCGTAGCCCTGGGATTATATGGTATTTCAAGGGAGGACGGACTGGTCTTTGCCACTTTATCTCATGAGTCCCAGGCTATTATGATGATAATAGTGGGGTCATTCTCCATGTTTATGGTCTTCCATGTCAAAAAACAAGGTGCAAACAGAAAATTTCCGCTTTTAAACATAAATGATAACAGAGCACAAGATGAATAACAGGGACATTATAAGGTCAAAAATACTACCGGACAAAGATGTTGAATCTATGCTGGCCCTCTGGAAATCAGAAGATCAGCAGGTGATATTTACCAATGGTTGTTTTGATATTATGCACATGGGGCATGTCGATTACCTCTCCAGGGCTGCTGATCTTGGCGGAGTCCTGGTGGTGGGACTAAACAGCGATAAATCAGTCCGGTCCATAAAGGGACCGGGACGCCCTCTGCAGGACGAGGCAAGCCGGTCATTTCTACTTGCATCCCTCTTTTTTGTCAACGCGGTTATACTTTTTGACCAGGACACTCCGGTTGAATTGCTGAACCGGATAAAACCCGGCATTCTTGTCAAGGGAAATGATTACAAGCCCGAAGAGGTTGTAGGTGCAGATATTGTAACCTCACACGGAGGCAGGATAATGACCCTTGATATTGTAAAAGGCTATTCCACGACAAGTATAATAAATAAATCATCACGATAAAAGAGCAGGGCTGGAACTGACCCCTTACAGACAACCAACATTTAACTTTTTTTTATGGCCAGATTAAAAACAGTGTATGTCTGTCAGCAGTGCGGAGTAGAATCTCCCAAATGGATTGGCCGGTGCCCCTCCTGCAAGGAGTGGAACAGCTATGCAGAACAAATGATCCCGGGAGCATCAAAAAAAAGCAGCCGGGAAAAGCTGTCCCGTCCGGTACCTGAACTGGTCTCGGAAATATCATCAGCAAATGAAGAGAGGATAAGCACTCAAAGCCACGAATTTAACAGGGTTCTTGGCGGGGGCATTGTCCATGGTTCTGTCATCCTGATAGGCGGAGAGCCGGGTATAGGAAAATCCACCCTCGCACTGCAGGTTGCCATGCATTCCCGGGCAATCAGAACACTATACATTTCGGGAGAGGAAAGCAGCAGGCAGATCAAGCTAAGGGCCGACCGAATAGGAGCAGGCAGCGATAACTGTTACATACTCTGTGAAACAAACCTTGAGTCCATACATGCCCACATTAAAAATGTAAATCCCGGACTTATTATAATAGATTCTATCCAGACCCTGAAATCGGGCAATTTTGAGTCACCGGCAGGCAGCGTCTCACAGATAAGAGAATGTGCGGCAGAACTGCTGAGATACGCCAAGGAGTCATCGGTTCCGATTATGCTGATAGGGCATATTACAAAGGAGGGGGGACTGGCGGGGCCAAAGGTCCTGGAGCATATTGTTGATGTTGTTCTTCAGTTTGAGGGGGACCATAATTACCTGTACCGTGTATTGCGCTCCTCAAAGAACCGGTATGGTTCCACTTCCGAGATTGGTCTCTACGAAATGCAGGACGACGGGCTGAGGGAAGTTGCCAATCCCTCTGAAATACTTGTCACCCGCCACCAGGAGGATATAAGCGGAGTTGCTATATCTGCTATGGTTGACGGACTGCGTCCCTTTCTTATCGAGATCCAGTCGCTGGTCAGCTCAGCTGCTTACGGAACACCTCAGCGGTCATCCACAGGGTTTGACCTCAGGAGGCTCAGCATGCTGCTGGCGGTCCTTGAAAAGAGAGCAGGATTCAGGCTTGCCTCAAAAGATGTTTTCCTTAATGTGGCGGGGGGATTGAAGGTTACTGACCCGGCAGCCGATCTTGCAGTAATCAGCGCAATACTCTCATCGGATACTGACCTGCCGGTAGCGCAAAACACATGTTTTGCCGGGGAAGTAGGCCTTTCCGGCGAAATCCGGCCGGTAAGCAGACTCGAACAAAGAATCACCGAGGCCGGCAAGATGGGGTTTCAAAAAATAGTCATATCTTCCTTCAGTAAAATGGAGGGACTGCAAAAAAATCATAAAATAGAAATTCTTCAGGCCGGGAAAGTTGAACAGCTCTTCAGGATGCTTTTTAATAATTGAAACTGTCGTACCTCCTTACCGGTGCCGATTGGAACACCCTGTCGCAATCCATGTCTATATTGAACCCTGGTGGCGCCTCAAACTTTTCTTCCTGGGTTATACCAAGAGTTTCATCAGCATAGACCTTTTGCATGAAAAGGGCCCAGACCGGCAATGCCATGTTGGCTCCCTGTCCATGAAAGATATTGTTAAACCTTATACCCCGGTCCTCACCTCCGGTCCATGCGCCCCCAACCAGCTGGGGCACCAGGCCGATGAACCAGCCGTCGGAAAAGCCCTGGGTTGTACCGGTCTTGCCGCCCATTGGAGCCTTGAATTGATACTTTCCCCTGAGCCGGCGTCCGGTTCCTTCATTGACAACTGCCTCCAGCAGATTTACCATAAGATAGGCTGCTTCAGCTGAAATTGCCTCTTCGGAGCGCGGACTAAACTCGGCAAGAAGATTGCCGTGCCTGTCCTCTATACGTGTAACCATTAAAGGAACATTGTAGACACCCTGGTTGGCATAGGTGGAAAAAGCCCCTACCATCTCATAAAGAGAAACATCAGCAATTCCCAGGAAAATTGAAAGCACCTCTTCCATATTGCTTTCTATTCCCATTTTCCTGGCTATTTCTATGACTGCAGGCGGATTGAATTGCTTCATCAGCCAGGCAGAAATATTGTTAACCGAATTTGACAGTCCCCATTTCAATGTAACCATACGACCGTCATAATCGGTTGGCCCGGCATTTTTCGGAGTCCAGATGGAATCATTGACCTCAAAAGACTGAGGAACATTGGGAGCCATATCGCAGGGAGAGAAACCCTCCTGCATGGCCAGGGTATAAAGGAAGGGTTTGAAAACCGATCCGGCCTGGTTCTTACCCTGTTTGACAGGGTCAAATTTAAAATGCTTAAAGTCCGGTCCTCCCACGTAAGCCCTGACCAGTCCCTTTGAAGGATCCATGGCCATAAAGCCTGATCGCAAAAAGCCTTTATAGTACCTTATTGAATCCACAGGGGTCATTATGGTGTCGATCTCACCCTCCCAGGAAAACACTCTCATCGGTGCAGGGGTGTTAAATACTTTTACAATTGAATCATGAGACATCCCCGACCAGCTATGGTTCCGGTAACGGTCCGACCTCCTCATTGACCTGTCCATGTTAAGGGCAACCTGCTGCTCGCTGAGATCATTGGAAAACGGACTGTTCCGGTAGGTTTTGTGAATACGGTCAAAATCTTTCTGCAGGTCCGTTCCCAGGTGCTCATTAAGTGCTTCCTCTGCATATTTCTGCATCCTTGAATCCAGGGAGGTGTGTATCCTTAACCCGTCGCGGTACAGATTATAGTTTGATCCGTCGGGCTTGAAGTTTTTATTGCACCATCCATAAACCGGGTTATCCACCCACTCCGTAGAATCAGCCTGGTACCTTTCATATAAAAGATAGTTTTGCCTGTTAGGTTCCCTTGCAGTAAGGACCCCTCTTAGATATTCCCTGAAATGCCTTGCCGGGCCGATATTATGATCCTGTACAAGATAATCCAGATCCAGCGGCATTGCCGAAATGGAATCATACTCATGGTCAGAAATAAAATCATACCTGTTTAGCTGTGAAAGAACAATGTTCCGCCGCGAAACAGCCCTGTCAGGATTTCTCACCGGACTGTACCAGGTGGGAGCACGCAACACACCGACAAGCAGGGCCGCTTCCTCAATCTTAAGTGAATCGGGGGTAGTATTGAAAAAGGTCCTGGAGGCTGCCTTTACACCATATGAATGACTTCCGAAATCAACAGTATTAAGATACATTACAATGATCTCATCCTTTGTGTAATTCCTTTCCAGTTTCACAGCAGTGACCCACTCCTTGAACTTGGTAATCCCCAGGTTAATATTTCTGGAAATACCAAAACGGTAACTTGTGGTGTCGCGCGGAAAAAGATTCTTGGCGAGCTGCTGAGTGATAGTGCTTCCGCCACCTGCGCGCTGCTGCATTATTATTGATTTAACAAACACCCGTGCAAGTCCACGCGCATCAATTCCCGCATGATTATGAAAACGGATATCCTCAGTGGCAAGCAGGGCATTTACAATATTATCAGAGAGCTCTTCAAATTCAACATAAGTGCGGTTCTGCAGATAATAATTACCCAAAAGCTTTCCGTCATCTGAAAAAACCTGCGATGAAAGATTATTCTGCGGGTTTTCAAGATCCTCGAAAGTGGGCATAAAGCCCATCCTGCCCATAAAGATCAGACTGAATAAAACTATCAGCAAAACAAGCGGTAAAAGGAATAGGCTCCATAAACCAAGCAGGTATTTTCTCTGCTTTTTAACCCAGATTTGTTTTTCTTTTTGCATCCTTATCGTTAAACGGATTCATCGCCATTATATTACAAAACATCTTATAATACAGGCTAAACATTATTATATTAATATATGATATTTACGACTCTCAATAAATTAACGCGACAAAAATAGTAAATAATATTTATTAAAACCTTGACGTTACAAAGCCAAATGCTTTACTTTGTGCATTCTTAATTTGTATATCAAATCATAAACACATGGCTGACAACCTTGTCATAGTAGAATCACCGGCAAAAGCAAAAACCATAGAGAAATTTCTTGGAAAAGACTTCACCGTTAAATCAAGTTTCGGACATATCAGGGATCTTTCAAAAAAAAACTTTGGTATAGATATAGAGAACGGGTATAATCCCCATTACATTATCCCGGATGATAAAAAGAAGGTGGTAGCAGATCTGAAAAAAGCTGCGGCAGGGACCAAAACGGTGTGGCTTGCCTCTGATGAAGACAGGGAAGGAGAAGCAATAGCCTGGCACCTTTATGAAGTACTTGATCTCAAACCTGAAAAAGTCAGACGTATAGTTTTTCATGAAATTACCAAAGAAGCAATTAATAATGCCGTAGCCAATCCCAGGTCAATCAACAAGGAGCTGGTGGATGCCCAGCAGGCACGGAGGATCCTTGACCGTCTTGTTGGTTTTGAGCTCTCCCCGGTATTATGGAAAAAAGTAAAACCCTCTCTCTCTGCCGGTAGGGTTCAGTCGGTGGCAGTGCGCCTGCTGGTTGAGCGGGAAAGAGAGATCCTTGGTTTTAAGCCTTCATCCAGCTTCAGGGTAATAGCCATATTTGAGGTTAAAGACAACGATAATAAAAAATCACTTCTCAGGGCTGAACTGCCCAAACGCTTCCCTGACAGGGAAAATGCTTTTGAATTCCTTAAAAAATGCTCAGGTGCAGAATACAGGATAACTGATATATCCACCAGGCCATCCAAAAAATCCCCGTCAGCACCATTCACCACATCCACCCTTCAACAGGAAGCATCAAGAAAACTGGGGTTTTCTGTTTCCCAGACCATGGCTCTTGCTCAGAGGCTTTACGAAGCCGGTAAGATTACCTATATGAGAACCGATTCGCTGAACCTTTCAGATACCGCTGTCAAAGCGGCAGCCAAACATATAAAATCGGAGTTTGGAGAAGAATACCTCAAGGTCCGCAAATACCAGACAAAATCCAAGGGAGCACAGGAGGCACATGAAGCTATCCGGCCCACTTTTATGGATAATGAAACAGAGGGGAGCAATCCAAATGAGCAAAGGCTCTATGAGCTTATATGGAAACGTACCATTGCCTCACAGATGAGTGAGGCCATTCTGGAGAAGACCACTGTTAATATAAGTATATCAACCGCCAGCGAACATTTCGTGGCCAGCGGCGAGGTATTGAAATTTGACGGGTTCCTTAAGGTTTATAAAGAATCGGTTGATGAAGAGCAGGAAGATACCGGCAAAGGGCTCCTTCCCCCGCTCAAAACAGGTCAGCAACTTAAAGCCGGGGAAATAACAGCCACTGAACGTTTTACCAGTCACCCTCCAAGGTATACCGAGGCCAGCCTGGTGAAAAAACTTGAAGAGCTGGGCATAGGCCGTCCATCTACCTATGCCCCCACCATTTCAACCATTCAGAACAGGGGTTACGTTGAAAAGGAGGACAGGCCGGGGACTCCCCGTAAATACAGGGTCATTGTGCTTGATGGCAACGAGGGTATTAAAGAGGAAACGCTAACCGAAATGGCCGGATCGGAAAAAGCAAAGCTTTTCCCCAACGATATAGCAATGGTGGTGAACGATTTCCTTATGGATCATTTCCATGATATACTGGATTATAATTTTACCGCCACTGTTGAGAAAGAGTTTGACGACATAGCAGAGGGGAAACTTGCATGGCCAAAAATGATCGATAAATTCTATAACCCCTTTCACAAAAAGGTGGTGAGCACTCTTGAAAAATCAGAGAAGAACAAGGGAGAGAGATTTCTCGGAGTTGACCCTGCAAGCGGAAAGAATCTTTACGTCAAGATAGGTCGCTTTGGCCCTATGGCACAGATAGGTGATACCGATGCAGATGAAAAACCAAGGTTTGCAGCACTAAGGAAAGGGCAGCGACTGGAGACCATCACCCTTGAAGAGGCACTTGATCTGTTCATACTGCCTAGAAAGATCGGAACCTACGAGGATAAGGAGGTGTTTGCCGGGATAGGCCGCTTCGGTCCCTATATAAGACACGACAATAAGTTCGTCTCTTTGAAAAAAGATGCCGACAGTCCCTATACCATTGAAATTGATCGTGCCATAGAGCTTATAGAGGAGAAACGGAAGGCTGAAAGGGAGAAAATAATCAGGGTGTTCGACCAGCCCGAGGGACTGTCAATACTGAAAGGCCGCTGGGGGCCATATATATCCTACAAGGGGAAAAACTACAAAATGCCCAAAGATGTAGACCCTGCCTCACTGGATAGTGAGAGATGCATGGAGATAATTCAGGACCAGCAGAAAAAGCCGGTAAAGCGCAAACCTGCCGGAAAGAAAAAAACAGCAAAATAAATATCTGCCGATGAATCACCCATGCTACTTCGTAACACAAAAATGCATGAATAAACAACATGGGTGATCCATGAGAGTGAAATACTGAATATGAATACCATGCCTTAGTAAATAACTGAAATTAAATTTGATAACAATAGCTTATTCGTATGATACTGCGTAACACAAAAAGAAATGAACCTGAAGGACTATTTTGACCCGGTTTCAGTTGAAGCTGATTACCGGCTGGGAGAAAAATCCAGTTTCGGCCCGCAGGCAAAGAAGAATCTGACCGGCAATAAATTTCCCGATTGGGCAAAGGCTGATATAGCAATTATCGGTGTCTCCGAATTCCGCAATGTCCACCTTGAAAACTCCGCCCTTGCTGCCACCCAGGCAAGAAAAGCCCTTTACGAGCTATCAGCGGTGCACAATAAAATGAATATCGCAGATCTCGGGGACCTGAAAACGGGAAATACAATTAACGACAGTTTTGCAGGGCTGCGGGATGTTATGTCGGCGCTGCTTGAAAAGAATACCCTGCCCCTTGTAATTGGAGGCAACAGGGAGCTGACCCTGGCAATGTTCAGGTCTTATGAGAACAACAAAAAAACAATAAATCTTACATCTGTAGACAGCAGGGCCGGGCTGGCAGGCAATAGCTTCCATGGCGAAATGACAACATCCTGCCTGAACAATATTATTTCATCCAAATCAAAATACCTTTTTAACTACACCAACATTGGCTACCAGTCCTATTTCACGGGAAATGATGAGATAAACCTGATGGATGATCTTTTATTTGATTCTTTCAGACTTGGAGCAGTTAAAGAGTCACTCAAAGAGATGGAGCCTGTTTTGCGCGATACGGATCTGCTGACTATCAGCATGTCTTCAATCAGGCAGTCCGATGCTCCGGCAGCAATATTTCCATCACCCAATGGCTTCTCCGGAGAAGAGGTATGCCAGCTTGCCTTTTATGCAGGAAGAAGTGAAAGACCTTCAAGCCTGGCGCTATTCGACTGGTATGCTGAATATGACCGCAGATCCCACACGGCCCATCAGGCAGCCCAGGCAGCCTGGTACTTTATTGACGGCTTCTATAAAAGAAAAGGCGAATATCCCTTTAATCCTTCAATAAATTGCACAAAATTCATTGTGAACGTAACTGGCAAGGGCAATGAAAATGAAATTATTTTTTACAAAAGCACCAGGACCGGCCGCTGGTGGATGGAAGTACCTTCCTCAAAACTTCCCCGTGGACTCATAATAGCATGTTCCTATGAGGATTACCAGAGAGCATGTTTAAAGGAAATACCCGATCGCTGGTGGCAAAATTTTAAAAAAATCAATCACTAGTCCGCTCACAACTACCTCACTATCTGATCCTTGTATTTTCTTAAAATAAATTTTGAAAATTTTTTCAGCAATAATGGAAACATTAACACCGCCGGGATAGTATAAGTACCAACAAGTTTTAAATTGGCAATCTGGAGTTATTGCGGGAAATAGTTTTTTTTTCTTTTCTTTACAAACGCTATTGTATAATCAGCAGTAAATTAAGAGGAGCCTCCAGTAGTTATGAAAAGGATTTTTAGTTTGGGATTTGCGGCATTTTTTACATTTTTAATTCATGCACAGCAAGATCCTCAGTTTAGCCAAAGTATGCACAATATTATGATGTATAATCCGGGATATGTAGGAAGTAAAAATGCGATCTGTGCAACTGCCATCAACAGGCAGCAATGGATGGGTTTCGATGGAGCTCCTGTATCTTCGGTTTTCTCTGTAAATTCACCCTTCTCTCTTTTTGGTGCAGACCACGGGGCCGGGTTACATATTCTTAATGACGAGATAGGATTCGAGACAAATTTGAGTATTAACCTTTCATATGCCTACAGGATGGATGCCGGGCCAGGCAAGCTGGGCATAGGCATCGGGTTCGGAATGATAAACTCCTCGCTTGACGCAGAATGGTTCATTCCTGCCGGCGACTCTTATACGCCTGCCACCGGGGACCCGTCTATCCCCGCCGGCAACGAAAGTGTACTAACTCCGGATTTCTCCCTGGGATTTTTCTATTACACAGAAGAGCTGTATATAGGTTTTTCTGCAACACATATAAATGAATCGGTAATTGAATATACCCCGGAAGCTACGCCATTTCTAAGCAGGCATTATTACCTTTCAGCCGGCTACAGCCTGCCCCTGGAAAACCCTTCCTTCAATGTGCTGCCCTCGCTTTTACTTCAGTCCGACGGAGTAATGTCTCAGCTAAACCTGGGAAGCATAATAGATTATGAAGGCAAAATATGGGGAGGCGTATTTTACCGACTGGGGTCTGCTATCGTGGGTATGGCAGGGGTTGAGCTTTACAACGGCATACATATAGGGTATTCATATGATTTCTCTACAACTGCCATTAGAAGTCATAACAAAGGCACTCATGAGTTTATGTTAAGATATTGTTTTGATCTGGATTTGGATCGTAGTGCCCAAAAATACAGGAGTATAAGAATTTTATAGAATTATTATACATTATACTTGCATAATTGAAAAAAAAAAGGAAATTTGCATAATACTTAAATATTTTGATCGGTATGAAAAGAATTGTTTTTTTACTAACCCTTGCTGCAGTAATCCTTTCCGGATGTGGCAGAGCCCCGAGTGGAGAGCTGATTGGTGTACAGGGAAGAGATAAGTGGCACGAGCCTGATCCCTACGGTATGGTTTTTGTCCCGCAGGGTCAGTTTATGATGGGCCCCAGTGATGAGGACATTATGTTTGCCCAGAATGCCTTTTCCAGGACAATCTCTGTCGATGCTTTCTGGATGGATGAAACCGAGATCACCAACAACAAGTACAGGCAGTTCGTTTATTATGTAAGAGACTCAATAATGAGAAGGATGCTCGGCGAACAGCTTGATGAATTTATCATACATGAAGATCAGTTCGGTAATCCGCTGGATCCTCCAAGGCTCAACTGGAATACAAACATTGACATGCGGGATGAGCAGATCAATGATATTCTCAGGGATATTTACTATGCCGATGAAGAACAATTCTACAGGAGGAAGGAGATAGACACCAGGAAATTGAATTATGAATATTTCTGGGTTGATTATGAGCAGGCAGCTCGCAGGTCCAACAGATGGAATCCTGAAACACAGGAGTATGAAGGCACGGTGATTAACCAGCAGGGAGAGCAAGTCCCCATTGTCAACCGCTCATCATTTGTATTGCGTGATATGGTGAATGTTTATCCCGATACCCTGGTCTGGATTCACGATTTTACATACTCCTATAATGAACCAATGGCTAATATGTATTTCTGGCACCCCTCCTATGATGATTATCCGGTTGTGGGTGTCAACTGGAAGCAGGCTGTAGCCTTCAGTATATGGAGAACCAACCACCTCAATGAACATCTGGCAAGGAGAGGTCAGGGATTTGTTCAAAACTACCGCCTGCCCCTGGAATCAGAATGGGAATATGCGGCACGCGGTGGCATACCTCTGTCCATGTATCCCTGGGGAGGACCATATACCCGGAATATGGAAGGATGCTTTCTGGCTAACTTTAAGCCAATGCGCGGCAATTACACTGACGATGGCTGGCTCTATACCGCCCCTGCAGCTTCATTTGAACCAAATGACTTCGGCTTATATGACATGGCCGGCAATGTGGCTGAATGGACAGAAAATGCCTACGATGAATCATTCTTTACATTCTCGCATGACATGAACCCTAATTACAAGTACAATGCACGACCCGATGATCCGCCTGCACTTAAAAGAAAGGTGGTAAGAGGAGGTTCATGGAAAGATATAGCCTATTACTTGCAGGTAAGTACCCGGTCCTATGAATATCAGGACACTGCCAAATCATATGTGGGATTCAGGAATGTACGTTCATACCTGGGTGATGGTAGATAATTTTTTAAAATACAATTATATAATTAACTAAACGTACAGGGATGAAGGTTTCAGAATTATTACATAGCTCCGGATGGAAAAATTTCATGGCTAAGTTATATGGCATAGGTGCAGCAGTTGTTATTCTGGGTGCGCTTTTTAAAATCCAGCATTGGCCGGGTGCGGGAATAATGCTTACTCTTGGCCTTGGCGTAGAAGCAATGATATTTTTCTTCTCTGCCTTTGAACCTCTGCATGAGGAACTGGATTGGACTCTTGTATACCCCGAACTGGCAGGTATGCATGACGATCCTGAAGATATGAAGGCAATTCCCCAAAACCGCACGAGGGCCGTTGAAAATTATGGAGGAGGAAATGGAGGAGGAAGCTCCGCTGCTCTGGCAAAATTCGATAAGATGATTGAAAATGCCGAGATCACCCCGGAATTGTTTGAGAGACTCGGACAGGGACTGAAAAATCTTAACACAACAACAGCAAAGCTCTCTGATATATCCGATGCCAGCCTGGCAACCAACGAATATGTATCCAACATCAAAAATGCCGCTGTCTCGGTTAACAACCTTACCGAATCACTGGAGGGCTCTTCGGAAAATCTCAAGGGAAAGGTAGACATACTGTCAGATTCCTACCAGAAAAATTCCGAGATGATAAATAATTCTACCAGTGAGCTGGTCAGTTCCTATGATCTTCTTAAGGATTCCATAAACACCGAACAGTCCACCATAAATGATGGCAATAAAAACATCGGAGAAAAACTGGGTTCACTGAATAAAAACCTTTCTGCCCTTAATGCCGTATATGAACTGCAGCTGCAGAACAACAATGAGCACCTTAAAGATTCACAAACCCTCTACAGTGATTTTAACAGGATTACTGGAAACCTTCAGTCATCCGTAGAGGAAACTGAAAAATACAAGAAAGAAATCAGCAAACTTAGCCAGAATCTTTCTGAACTGAATTCCGTTTATGGAAACATGTTATCAGCCATGAACGTTGTAAGCAGAAAGTAAGTATATATATAAACTAAATGCCCGGATAATTATGGCTGGTGGAAAAGAAACCCCGAGACAAAAACTGATTGGAATGATGTACCTGGTGCTGATGGCAATGCTGGCACTAAACGTATCAGTTGAGGTTCTCGATGCTTTTGTAGTCGTTGATGAAGGTCTTACCAAAACTACCCAGAACTTTGCTAATCAGAATGAAGCTGTTTACCGGGAGTTTGCAAGACGTTTTGCTGAAAATCCTGCCCGCGTAAGGCCCTGGAAAGAAAAAGCTGATGAGGTTAAGGAAAGATCTGACGACCTTTATAACTATATTCAGGAACTTAAGCAAGAAATTGTAAAACTGGCTGATGGTGAAGACACCGATGCCATAGACGAGGATGGAAAAATACTTGGTGATAGAATAAGGGCAAAAGAGAATACCAACCCCCCTGCACAGGTAATGCTCTCTGAGAGAAACCCCAGGGGAACTCACCTTAAGAATTCGATCGAAGAATACAGGGATTTTCTTCTCAGCATTATTCATGAAAGAGATGAAGGCGTCAGGGAATCAATAGAAGTGAGCCTTGACACCTCTGACCCGCCGCCAAAAGAAGGTGCAACGGTAAGCTGGGAAAGTCACCACTTCTACTATATGCCAACTATAGCCTCCCTTACCCTTATGTCCGGCATGCAAGCTGATGTTAGGAATGCAGAGGCAGATGCCATAACCTACCTGCTTAACCAGGTTGATGCAGGATCATTCATGTTCAACGCACTGGAGGCAACTGTTATTCCGCGCTCAAACTATGTATTCAGGGGTGATGAATTTGAAGCCAGTGTTTTCATAGCTGCTTTCGACACCACCCAGGCTCCGGAAATCCTTATAGGGCAGTACAGAGAAATTGTGCAGGAAGACGGTTCAATTGACTATGAGATGATTGGACAATCCGACCCCCTGCCTGTCGAACACGGCAAAGGTGTTTTCAGGACCAGGCCCGGTTCTACCGGCTACCATAGCTGGGGGGGACTAATACGGTTGCGTGCTCCCGATGGTTCATTTATAAGCCGTCCTTTCGAAAGCGAGTACCAGGTCGCAGAACCCAACCTTATTGTCGCACCAAGTAAAATGAACGTATTTTACATGAACATAGACAACCCTGTAGAGATTTCTGTGCCAGGGCTTGCTGCCGACCAGATCACTGCTTCGGTAAACAACGGAACACTGAGAAGGGTTTCAGGAAGCAACTACGTGGTGGTGCCCAGGCAGCCGGGCGAGGCAAATGTCTCGGTAACCGCAAACATTGATGGCACCACCCGGAATATGGGCACCCGGAATTTCAGGGTAAGGTCGGTCCCCGACCCGATAGCTACTGTTGCAGGGCGTGAGGGAGGCAATATAGGAAGGAATGTGCTGCTGGCCCAAACAGGTGTTCTGGCCGAGATGAAGGACTTTGATTTTGACCTCACATTCACAGTTACGGGCTTTACAGTAGAATCTGTGCAACGCGGATTTGTTGTTGATGCAAGATCTACAAGCAACCGTCTAACTGACGCACAAAGGGAAATCATAAGAGACGCCGGAAGGAATCAAAGAGTGCTTTTCGACGATATAACAGCAGTTAGTCCGGCAGGGGAACAAAGAAGGCTTCCTCCGGTAAGTTTCAGGATAGATTAGATAAAGTGAAAATAAAGTTTTAATCTCTTATATTAATACAGATGAAGAATTTAACAGCAGTACTATTGATTGGAATAATAGTCTTCCTGGCAGGAAGTGCAGAGCTCAGATCACAGGACATGACCACGGGAAGCATCTATGAAAAGGAAAATGTGCCTTACCGGAGACCTGTGCCCCTTCCCCACCTGCGGGAGGCAGATATCCCATGGTCAAAGATGATCTGGAGAATGGTGGATCTCCGGGAAAAGGTGAACCACCCGTTATACTTTCCCACCGAATCATTCGGTTCAAGGATGAGTCTTATAAATGTTCTTGTAAATGCGGTCGAAAGTGGTGAAATTGCTGTATACCCCGATGAACAGTTCACCCCGGGAACGGAATATACATGGGAGGATGTCCAGAACAATCTTGGTGCGGAAA
>SLPB01000160.1 GCA_007132225.1 Bacteroidales bacterium
TCGAACCCCCGGTACCCTTTAACGAGTACGGCAGTTTAGCAAACTGCTGGTTTCAGCCACTCACCCACCTCTCCCTTGAAAGCAGCACAAAAGTATAAAAAGCATTCAACTTGTCAAAATTAAATTTGATCTAAATACTGAATTCATGCTAAAATACTTATTCATAAAGGAAAAGAAAAGGCCGGCTCACAATGTAAACTGCATATGAAAATGCACACTTTAACAATACAAGGTGTGCATTAACTGTCAATTAGTTTACAATGACCCGGATCCGCATGTACCGGATTAGTATTAATCCGGCTTTCCGACAGGTATTATGTACAGGGGATCCTCGTTTGGGGGAAGATCAAGAACCGATTTCACCTTATTATCCTCAAAGGCACCAACCATAACTGTTCCCAGACCGCGGGCAACAGCCTGCAAGGAAATGTTTTGTCCGGCATGTCCTGCCTCCATATGAACGTACCGCGGGGCTCTGTCACCGTAACGCTGGGCCGTGCGGTCATAATCGGCCGAAATAATAATTACAGCAGGTGCCCTTCTCACATGATTCTGGCCCAGTGCGGCTGCAGCAAGATCATTGCGTATATCAGTTTCGCCGACCATAACAAGAGAGTGATCAGCAGGCACATATCTGTATAAACCGGACTGCAGTCCATTGACTTTACCTGCTGCAATATATACTTCCAGGGGATAAGTGGCTCCTGCTGAAGGAGCAGTCCTGAATTCCCGGGCTTCAAGTGTAATTCCCTGTGCGGCCCATAGTAACTGCGACACCTGATTTAATTCAAGGGGATCATCCAGGTATGAACGGACTGACCGTCTATCCCGCAGTGTTTCTTCAAGACTAATCTCTCCTTTCCTGTCAGGAGATGGCAACTGAACTTTTTCTTCCAGCATAATGGCAGATTTTTCATTAAGATCATTAAGATTATCAAACACGGTTGAAACAGAAGAGAGAAACAACCATACCATAAGAGCCGGTAGAAATACTCGTGGAGGTATCAAAAAAATCTTCATAAGTAAATATTTAGATTAAATCATTGGGCTTTTGAATCTTGCCATGATGATATTTTCATGCACGATTCATGATTTAATGATCATTTAAAAGTTTTGTATTGCATCACTTAATCTTAAAGTTATAAAACTAAGACGACAATACAAAGAACATTATTATTCCAAATGTCAAAAATTTCCGGAAAAGGGAAATAAAAAACGGAAAGATCTCTCTTCCCGTTTTTCATCAGTTATTAAAGCTGTTATTATTTCTTATTATCCGATTTATCCGAATCCGGTGACTTCGAAATGGAATCGCGCATACCGGTATCGGCTTCAATATTCTTCAGTCTCATATAGTCCATAACTCCCATATTTCCAGACCTCAGGGAATCAGAAAGGGCTTTAGGCACTTCAGCTTCGGCCTCAATAACCCTGGCGCGCATTTCCTGGGCAAGGGCCTTATTCTCCTGTTCAAGGGCTACTGCCATGGCCCTGCGTTCTTCAGCCTTGGCCTGGGCGATGTTCTTATCTGCATTTGCCTGATCCATCTGAAGCACGGCTCCGATATTCTTTCCTATGTCAATATCGGCAATATCAATAGAGAGGATCTCAAATGCTGTTCCGGCGTCAAGCCCTTTTGAGAGCACAACCTTTGATATTGAATCAGGATTTTCAAGCACTGCTTTGTGTGATGATGCCGAACCAATTGAAGATACAACACCTTCACCTACCCTTGCGAGAACGGTATCCTCTCCTGCTCCACCTACAAGCTGTTTAATATTGGCCCGTACAGTTACCCGGGCCTTTGCAATAAGCTGGATGCCGTCTTTGGCTACAGCAGCTACGGGGGGAGTGTCAATCACCTTTGGGTTTACGGACATCTGCACGGCCTCGAAAACATCACGTCCGGCAAGGTCTATTGCTGTAGCTGATTTGAAATCCAGTGGAATATTTGCCTTGTCGGCAGAAATAAGGGCATTGACGACATTTATAACATTACCACCTGCCAGGTAGTGAGCCTCAAGATGATCGCGCGAAAGTGAGAGTCCGGCTTTTGTCGAATTGATCATTGCCTTTACAATGACCGAAGGCGGTACTTTCCTCCAGCGCATAAAGATCAGCTGGATAAGTGAAACACGCACGCCAGAAAGGAGAGCCGAGAACCACAAGCCTATCGGGATAAGGTACAACAGGATCCACAGACCCAGCATTGCAGCAACTATAATAAAAATGTAAATTCCAATGTCTTCCATAATAATATTTAATTTGTTGGTTTAACAATAAGTTTATCACTCAATATTTTAACTACAGTTATATCTGTTTCAGCATCAATGATATTATCATTTGATTTTGCATCATAATAAACACCATTGATCTCAACCTTGCCTATTGGTGCAAGACGTGTGGTTGCCTTACCGGTATCTCCGGGCTTAACAATGTCAATATCAAAGGTATTTACCTTTCCTTCAAGTTTTGACTCAAGCATTGTTCGCCGCCATGTATCTGACTTAAGAGAAAAATATACACTGGTGACCATGAACAAAAGTGATCCAAGCAACACATAGTTTCCGGTAGGCACTCCATAAATATCGTAAGAGAGGTAAATGCCAGTACCAATAAGCAACACACCTCCTATACCAGCAATAGTTATTCCGGGAACAACCAGGAATTCTACCCAAAGTAAAATAACCCCCAGAATTATCAATAATATTATACCGTATAATGACATATTAAATTATGCTGAAATTTAATCAATGGTTACTCTCAGATTCTTGTCAGCCAATGCATTTTTATAAGAAACCAGTTGGTTATACCTGCCTTTGAGCACATCACAACTTCCGTTGAAATGAACAAGGTAGGTGCACTGTTCGGCCTGAACAATATCGTGTCCGCATATTTCTACCAGGCACTCTATTACATATTCAAACGTATGATAATCATCATTGTACAAAACAAGAAAATGAAGACTATCTTTACCGGCAGACTCTTTTTGCCCGGGCTTCTCCTTTGTAAATATTTTATTCCTGTCTTCTTTCATAAAATCATAATTCGCTTTTGTTGCCACACTTAACACCTTTATTCATGATGGTGCAGGTGTGTTCTGAAATCAATGCCGCTGTATCAATATATTTGCCTCCTCCAGACTTATACGGTCATCACCTTTATAAGCCACTATAAATGCATCGGGAACTCCTTGTTCTCTGAAAACATTACGCATCCTGACCGCTTCCTCAAATGTATTAAAATTTCCGGTGGAATAGACATATAAACCATTATTATTATGAACCTGTTCGATGTTTTTGTTCCCGGCAAGGTTCTGCCATCTGCGATAGGTAGCGGACTGTATTGGTGAGCCGAAGGCCCCCAGCTGCACCTTAAAAATCACACCCCCCTTTCCTGTAACGGTTTGCGCAACCTCCTCCGGGATTTGTTCAATAGGAGAAGTACTGATAACTGCATGCTGCCTGTTATTTTCCATTTGTCTGGCCCTGTTAACAGGAATCTTCGACCCGTTATTATAGGCAATAATAAAGGCATCACTGAACCCCTGACGGTTAACTTCAATCAATGCTTTTTCTGCTTCATTAAATGATCTTAATACACCTGCAAAATAACCAATTGATCCGTTACCAGTCTCCACCTTTGTCATTACCGGAGCAATTCCTCCAAAAGCACCCGGATGCATCTCAGTATTGAAAATTCCAATCTGAATGCTGTAAACTATTCCATCCGGTAACAATACATTTTGGGGTATCGGGTTATCATATGAATATGGTGTATCACGCAGTATTGAAAATCCAAAATCCATTTCTTTTCCCTGTGCAACTTTTTGAGAAGTCAGGTTAGCTGGCCGGGATGGCGATGGTTCTGCCGGGGCTAAGCGTGCACGGGACAAAGCAATTCCCGCATCGATCCTTCCATCGGCCTGCAGGGGCAACAGAGGTTCTTTTTTTATTGTTACAAGGGAGGGATCATTATATATTTCAAGGGCCTTTTTTAGTTCATTAAAGGCCTTTAGCTCTTCTGTATATGCCCTTAATATAAACCCCTCATAATATTTATCGCTACGAAGATCCACAGCTGTAGTACGTAATCCGCCAGCCTGCCTAAAGCTCTCCCTGGCAATTTCCTCATGTACAAGTCCCTGTTTTATAACAACCGAGTCACTTAATTGCTCCCTCTTTTCTGCAAGGAAACCAGTTGCTGCCTTATAGCGCAAATCATTAACTTTCTCATATATCTGTAAAGCCTCAATATGTTTCTGGAAAGATTTTCCCGACAACTCATCAATCCGGCGATTGATATTTCTCCGTTCCCGGCGGCGCGTATTGCCATCCAGTATCTGACCCAGTCGTGCAATCTCATCATTCATATCAGAAACTTCACCCATTAAGTTGTTTGCTCTTGCATAATCCCTTTCCATATCCTTTGCAGTAAGCAGTTGCGAAGGTGAAAGCCAGGGGCTTATATTTTTCTCACCAAGGGTGAGAAAATCGGGTGATATCTGGTCAGACAGGGAGCGTGAACCAGGATTCACTCCCGCTATTTGCTCTGCCCTGCCATCTTCGGGAAGGGCCGTGGAGCTACCGGTAGGCAATTTTCTTCCGGACATTATCCTTAACTCAATAGCCCGGGCCTGTGAATACAGACTGTCTGCCTGTTTTTGTGCACGGAATGATTCCTGCTCCAGGGATAGGATTTGATTTTCCATCTCGCTTTTGCTGGCATTTCCTCCCAGAAATGCCAGCTCCCTGCGTTTCTGGTTGGCTAACCTGGAAAGTGAATCGGCCCTGACCTGCAGCCTGAGAGCCGTGGTTATGTATTCTTCATATTGATTCTCCAACGGTACAACTCCGCCATCTACAGGCCTTTGCTGTGCCTTAACTGCATATAATGAGCAAACTGAAAACAACAGTATTGCAAAAAGAATCAGGGGATTTTTCATTTCAGAAGAAGATTAAACATAAATACGGGTTTAAAATTACTACAATAAAAAGAAAAATCCATAATAATGCATAAACCGTTAATAAAAATAATAAGCCGGGTAAAAGATTTCATGACCGCCGGCCACTTGAATCAAATATTCAATTAGGGAAGATTGACCATAATAAAACCAGCCAGCAAAACCTCGGACCGGAACAGAACAACCATGTTTTTTAATCGGTTAAGGTAATCAGGCAGATGGGAAACATGAAGGAATCCGGATGATATTTTGTCCAGGCAACCTTGAAGAATATTATGTTAATAAAAAGTAACAGACTAAAAGATTTATCCGGCGGAAACTTTTTATCTTTAACCTGCTTTTAATCAAAAAAGCAAATTACAAATACTTTGCCCGGTACAAAATGTCATCAAAAATAATTATGTATATTATTAAAAACCCTGTATTATGGAGACTCAATTAAAGAAAGGAGACAAAGCTCCTGGATTTTCATTTAAAGACCAGAACGGCAGACAAATTTCCCTGGAAGAATTAAAAGGTAACAAAATAATACTCTATTTTTACCCGAAAGATAATACCCCGGGATGCACTGCAGAGGCCTGCAGCCTCAGGGATGGTTACGATGATTTGCTGAATGCCGGATTTGTTGTTGTGGGTGTAAGCCCTGACAGTGAAAAGTCTCATGAAAACTTCAGGAGAAAATATGATCTCCCCTTTCATCTTATTGCAGACCCCGAAAAAAAGACGATAAAAAAATATGGAGCATGGGGGGAAAAGAAGATGTATGGAAAAACATATGAGGGAGTAAAAAGAACAACATTTGTTATTTCCGAAGACGGGATAATCGAGCATGTCATACCCAAAGTAAATACCAAAGATCACGCCGGACAAATTATGGAACTATACAATTAATAAAACAACCAATGGAAAAAACAAAAAACGGAAAAAAAGAAATTGCTTCACAAAAAAACAACCCGGAAAAACTTAAAGCTTTACAGCTGACTCTAGATAAAATTGATAAGGAATTTGGTAAGGGCGCCATAATGAAAATGGGTGATTCAGCTATTGATGATGTCCCATCCATTTCTTCGGGATCTATCGCACTGGATCTTGCCCTTGGCGTTGGAGGATTCCCCCGCGGAAGAGTTGTGGAAATTTACGGGCCTGAGTCTTCAGGAAAAACCACTCTGGCAATACATGCAATAGCAGAAGCTCAAAAAGCAGGGGGCGTTGCCGCCTTTATTGATGCAGAGCATGCATTCGATCGATTCTATGCAGAGAAACTTGGTGTGGATATAGAAAATCTGCTTATTTCCCAGCCTGACAACGGGGAACAGGCTCTGGAAATCACAGACCACCTTATACGTTCGGGAGCGATAGATATTGTTGTTATAGATTCAGTTGCAGCCCTTACACCAAAATCTGAAATAGAAGGTGAAATGGGTGACTCCAAAATGGGCCTTCAGGCCAGGCTGATGTCTCAGGCACTCAGAAAACTGACGGCTAACATAAGTAAAACCAAAACCTGCTGTGTTTTTATTAACCAGCTCAGGGAGAAAATAGGTGTTATGTTTGGTAATCCTGAAACTACTACAGGAGGTAATGCCCTGAAATTCTATGCATCGGTGAGAATAGACATAAGGCGGATGAGCCAGATCAAAGAAGGTGATGAGATCATGGGTAACCGCACCAGGGTGAAAATTGTTAAAAATAAAATTGCTCCTCCTTTCAGAAAGGCTGAATTTGATATAATTTACGGTGAAGGAATTTCCCGGTTTGGAGAAATAATTGACCTTGCTGTTGATTATGAAATAATCAAGAAAAGCGGCTCATGGTTCAGCTATGGGGACACCAAACTGGGACAGGGCCGCGATGCGGTAAAACAGATTATCACCGACAACCCGGAACTCACTGAAGAGCTTGAAGGGAAAATACGTGAAGCTGTTTCACAACCAAAAAAAAAATAACTGATAATGGATAAATTAATTTTTTACCTGGCCATTCTGGGTCTTTTATTTTTCGTGGCCTGTAAAGAAACACCCGATGAACCCGTGCCTGACTTTTCAGGTGAACTCACTGCCGAAGAGATAGAGGGTGGGCGGCTCACGCCTGAAATACTCTGGAAATTCGGACGCACAGGAGATGTACATATTTCTCCTGACGGAAAAAAGATCATCTATTCCCTGACAAGATATGACCACAATACCGATATGAGTAAAACTGATATCATTATTCTCGATCTTGAAACAAGGGAGCCACAAACCCTTACAGCCGGCAAAGGCAGGAATTACAATGCACGGTGGCATCCGGGCGGTGAAAAAATAGGGTATCTCACAGCAGAAAACGGAGATGTTCAGCTGTGGGAAATAAATACCGATCGAACAGGTAAAAAGAAAGTATCAGATATAGAGGAAGGGATCACCGGTTTTGAATATTCTCCCTTCGGAGATAACATCTATTTTACAAAACAGGTTAAACTAGATGAAACTCCCCTGGAAATGCATCCCGACCTGCCACTGATTGATGTAAGGATAGAAGACGAACTTATGTACAGGCACTGGGATTCATGGCATAATTATTCATACAGCCATATATTTGTCGCCCCCTATGAAAATGGCAGCCTTGGAGAACCGGGAAATATCATGGAAGGAGAAAAACATGATTCCCCACTACCCCCCTTTTACAGCCAGTCTCAAATTGCATGGAGCAATGATGGCAAAATTATTGCCTATACAAGTAAAAAAATGGACCGGACTGAATTTGCACAAAGTACCGATTCAGACATTTATCTTTATTTTCTTGAAACAGGTGAAACACGAAACATTACCAGAGAGAACAAGGGATACGACAGATACCCGGTATTTTCGCCCGATGGTAATTTCCTGGCATGGCAAAGCATGCAAACACCCGGCTATGAATCTGATAAAGCCAGGCTCTTTGTGTACAACCTGAATACCGGGGTTAAGACATACCTGACCAGGGACTTTGAAGAGAATGCTTCGGACTTTGTATGGAGCGACGATAGTGAAAATATTTTCTTTATCAGCGGGATAAATGCGACCTACCAGGTTTTCAAGATTCATGTACCTACCAGGAAGATTGATCAAATAACAACCGGAAAGCATAATATCACTTCCATTGACCTGAAAGGGAATACTCTGATAGCCGAAAAAATGTCCATGGCAATGGCAAGTGAGATATTCAGCATTGATCCTTTCACCGGCAGGGAAACGCAACTTACGTTCATCAATCAGCATATTTATGATAATATTGCTATGGGCCATGTTGCTGAAAGGCGGGTGAGAACCACAGACGGAAAGGATATGCTGGTCTGGGTCATTTACCCACCCGATTTTGACCCAAATAAGAAATATCCGGCCCTGCTTTACTGCCAGGGAGGGCCACA
>SLPB01000133.1 GCA_007132225.1 Bacteroidales bacterium
AACAGGTATCAGTTTAATTATAGTAACAAGTTGCAGGCAGGCTACGTGGCTGAAAAGGATGCTGGTGAAGAATTCTTAAAAGGAACTAATCCATACGGGTTTGATTATTATTCATTGCATCTTCAGATAAATGATATAGGAAGGATCAAAACCATTGCCCTTGGTGATTATCAAACAAGTTTCGGGCAGGGTTTGGTCTTATGGTCCGGACTTTCTTTTGGAAAATCTTCTGCCACCCTCAGTGTAAGAAAGAATCAGAGGGGAATACAGAAATATTCGTCGACTGATGAGAATTTATTTTTCAGAGGTGCGGCAATCACATACGGATTATCATCCTCTGCCGAGGTAAGCCTTTTTGTTTCACGCAAAAAGATAGATGCCGGGGTTTCACTCAGGGACAAAGACGGGAGAGTTCTTGAGGTGTCTTCGCTTCAGTCCACAGGATTACATGCCACCCCTTCTCAGATGGAGGGTAAGAATGTTCTTGGCGAGACATTGCTTGGCGGGAATCTCAGCTATAACCACAATCTGTTCAGGCTGGGGATGACTGTTGCTGCCCTGGAGTATGATGCTGTTTTAAATCCCCCTGAAAGAGTATATAATCATTTTGATTTCAGGGGAGAAAGGAATGTAAACGGGGGATTGGATTATCAGTTTTCAATTGGCAGGGTAAGGCTTTTTGGAGAAGGGGCAATAAGCAGCAGCGGCGGAACTGCGCTTCTTGGGGGTGCAATGGCGAATGTTAGCTCAAAAATGAGCTTGTCTGCATTATACAGAAACTATGCCCGTAACTATCATGCTTATCATAGCAGCGGGTTCAGGGAAAATACCCGAACTGCAAACGAGGAAGGCTTTTATATGGGAACGGAGATCCACCCCCTGAGGCGATGGAAGGTGTCAGCTTATATTGATCTTTTTTCCTTTCCCTGGATGAGGTATAGTGCCTATGCCCCCTCCTCTGGATTGGAATACTTTGGGCAGGTTGATTTCATTCATTCGCGCAGTCTGAATATGTATCTTAGCTTCAGGCGCAAGGAGAAACCTCTCAATGAACCTTCAGGAGAGGGCCATATAAGAGATCTTGTTGATTCGGATATATCCAGGATGCGCTATCATATAAATTATTTTGCCTCCTCTTCCCTGGAACTTAGAAACAGAGTGGAATTTTCGCAGTACAGCCAGGAGAACAATTCTCCCGAAAAGGGATTTTTGCTTTACCAGGATGTTCTGTACAAGCCTGTAAAATTGCCTTTTTCATTTGCTTTTCGTTATGCAGTTTTTGAAACCACTGCCTATAATGCCCGCATTTACGCTTATGAAAATGATGTTTTGTATGCTTTTTCCATTCCCGCATACTATGATAAGGGGTTCCGTACATACTTCCTGGTTCAGTACAGGGGAGGGGAATGGGTTGATTTGTGGTTGAGGTATGCAATTTCTAAATGGCCGGACAGGGAAGATTTAGGTTCGGGTCTGAACCAGATTGACGGTAACTCCAGGTCAGAAATTAAACTACAGGTGCGCCTGAGATTTTAGTACCCTTCCGGGCATTTATTGAGACTATAAAACATTATTGGAGACAATGCAGGAAACAGGCTGGTGAGTTACATATCTTAAATAATCTAATCCGGGTCCTCTCTTGTTTTAATATCCTTAATATTTAACTGCCAGTTGGAGTTGCCTCTGAATACATTCTCATCTATCGTAAAGCAGGCATCAAAACGTATTCCCAGATTGATCAGATCATAATGAGAGGACTGATTGAAGGCAATTGCCTGAAAAACAAGGTTGTGAGCATCCTCCGAAAAAACTTCCATTTTAAGATGATCTTTGCCGGCACCAACTAAGTTAATATTGCCCTTAGCCACCAGGTTTCTTGACATAAAGAGCGGGGACATGTTTTCCGGACCAAAAGGTTCGAATTGCTTAAGTATCCTGCAGAATTTGGGGTCAATATCCTTAATTGATATCATAGAGTCTACTTCTATGGTTGGGGATAGTTGAGAGGTATTGATATTTTGATTCACAATTTCCTCAAATCTCTTTTGGAACAATGGTACATTTTCCAGTTTCATGGTCATACCGGCGGCATACATGTGTCCTCCGAAATTTTCCAGCAAATCACTACAAGCCATTACTACCTGGTATACATCAAATCCAGGAACAGACCTTGCAGAGCCTGTGGCAAACCCGTTTGATTCGGTTAAAATAACTGTAGGCCGGAAATATGTTTCTATTAGCCTGGAGGCTACAATTCCTATGACTCCTTTATGCCATTCAGGATTAAATAAAACGGTTGATTTTCTTTCATAATAGCTGTTATCTTCCGCTATCATTTCCATTGCTTCCCTTGTAATCTGCCTGTCAACGTTTTTCCGGTCATTATTAAAAACATTGATAATATCGCCTATTTCCCTGGCAACATGATCGTCGTTTGCAATTAGCAATTCAACAGCCTTGTTGCCCGATTTCATTCGTCCTGCAGCATTTATCCTTGGTCCTATTTTGAAAACTATATCATCTATGGTAATATTCTTTTTTTCAATTCCAGCTATCTTGATTATGGATTTAAGTCCGTAACAAGGATCCTCATTTAACTGCTTTAATCCAAAATGGGATAAAATACGGTTTTCTCCGGATATGGGTACAATATCCGATGCTATGCTTACTACTACCAGGTCCAGGAATTTAAGCAACTGCTCCTCCTCGTAGTCGCTGTTCATGGTTAGAGCCTGAAGTAGTTTGTAACCGACACCACATCCTGACAGCTCTTTGAAAGGGTAGGTGCATTCAGGCTGCTTGGGGTCTAGAATTGCTATTGCTTTTGGTAATGTCTCGCCGGGCGTGTGATGATCGCATATTATAAAATCAATGCCCCTGGTTTTTGCGTAATTAATTTTTTCAATTGCCTTGATACCGCAATCAAGCGCAATTATAAGGCTTATCTTATTGTCTGATGCAAAGTCTATTGATTTTTTACTTATACCGTAACCCTCGGCATAGCGATCGGGAATATAAAATGCAATATTGGAATAATGCAACTTCAGGAATGAATATACCAGGGCAACTGATGTGGTACCATCAACGTCATAATCGCCGTAAATCAGAATGTTCTCATTTCTTCTTATTGCGGATAATATTCTTTCTGTAGCCAGTCCCATATCTTTCATGAGAAACGGGTTATGCAGATCGGATAATTCAGGACGAAAAAATACCCTGGACTGGTCGAATGTCTTTATATTTCTTTGCACCAGCAGGTTTGCCAGAACAGGGTCAATGTTGAGGGCTGAGGCCAGTTCAGCAACCTGATTCGGGCTGCCCTGTTCTTTTATGACCCATTCTTTTTCCATACTTGTTAAAGATTCACTAAATTATCTTCAAGCTCCATACTAAAAACGGAGGAGAGATTGTTTTTAAGTTTTTCCTTCACCTGGTCAATGTCCTGACTGCTTCCAAGTTCCTTTTCCATAGATGTCACCCCTTTGTCTTTAAATCCGCAAGGGTTGATATGGCTGAAATAATTAAGATCCGTATTAATGTTGAATGCAAAACCATGCATGGTGACATAACGGCTGGCACGTACTCCAATGGCACAAATTTTTCTTGCTTTAAGGGGATCGGATATGTCAAGCCAGACTCCTGATGCTGAATTAAGCCTGGATGCCTTAAGTCCGTAATGTTTAAGAGTAAGTATGACCGCCTCCTCTAAATTGAATATGTATTGCCTGATGCCGAGACCAAAAAGTTCAAGGTTAAGAATAGGGTAGCCTACGAGTTGACCGGGGCCGTGGTAGGTGATATCTCCGCCACGATCGATTCTGTAGAAGGTCGCATTGATCTTTTTGAGAAAATCAGCATTGATCAGAAGATTGTTCTCCGTCCCGCTTTTCCCCAAAGTGTATACATGGGGGTGTTCGCAAAAAAGCAAATATCCGGATAAAGGAGCTGTCTCTTCATTGCCGGCATTTTTTGCGAGCTTATCTGCTAATGTCTTTTTAAATAATTTTTCCTGGTATTCCCATGCTTTTTTGTAATCAATGGACCCTAGATCCTGAAAGGTTACTGTTTTTGACATATTTTGTTTTAATCTTGTATTTTTCTTTTTCCCCGGCATGCTTGTGGGCGCGGTAGGAGGAGCGGACGAGCGGACTGCTTTCCACAAATTTAAAACCTTTTTCGAGTCCTATCTTTTCATATTCCTCAAATATATCCGGTTTAATATAACTTACTACCGGCATATGGTTTTTCCCGGGTGCAAGATATTGCCCGATGGTCATTATTTCGCAACCGGCATTTAGCAGATCATCCATTGTTTGCAGGATCTCCTCTCTTGTTTCTCCCAGCCCAAGCATGATACCGGACTTAGGTCTGATACCCGAAGAGGATATGATGTTTATTACCCGCAGGCTGGTTTCGTACCTTGCCCTGCTTCTGATTAGGGGGGTTAAACGCTTTACTGTTTCCAGGTTGTGTGATATTATCTCCGGTTCTGCATCTATGACCATCTTTAACAGTCCTGAATCTGCGTTAAAATCGGGAATAAGAGCTTCTATGCTGGTATGGGGATTTACCTTTTTTATAGTAAATATAGTTTCTGCCCAAATACCTGCTCCTTTATCCGGAAGGTCGTCCCTGTCAACCGAAGTTATCACACAATGATCAAGCTCAAGAATCCGTATTGATTCAGCGAGTCTAAGGGGTTCTTCCATGTCAACAGGTTCCGGTTTGCCTGATTTAACACCGCAAAATTTACAATTACGGGTACACACATCCCCCAGTATCATGAAGGTGGCTGTTCCATTACTCCAGCATTCTCCAATATTAGGGCAATTTCCACTGGAGCAGATAGTATGAAGTTTATATTTCTGGCTGAGATTTTTTACCCTTGAATATTTATATCCCATTGGCATCTTCATCTTCAGCCATTCCGGTAGTCTTTTCCTGTTTTTAGACGTACTCATCATACTCTCAGTTTAGCTTGCCATTAATGGATTATAAAAATACATCAAATTATTATAAAATGTAAGTCCCTGATTCGAAATTATCAACTATAATTATTAAGCCTCATTTAGTCAGCACCTTGTAGCTTTATGATTATTTTTCAGCAGGGGGTATATCATTTTTTGTCCGAATAAGGACAGGTTTTCATAGTTTGTACACAGACCAGATACGCCTTGTGGAGAATTAGGCAGGGAAAGAACATACGGAAAAAGATATTCTTCTATCTTTGCAAAAAAAACAGATATGGATCAATTGCATTTAAGTGAGCAGGAGCTGATCAGAAGGCAGTCTCTGGAAGAGTTAATCAAACTCGGCATTAATCCTTTTCCTGCCGAGAGCCCTGAGGTAAATGTCAGTTCAAAAGAGATAAGGGAGAATTTCCGGTCCGATCCCGAAAACTATCAGGACGTTCAGATTGCCGGCCGTATTATGACAAGACGAATAATGGGAAGTGCATCCTTTGCTGAATTGCAGGACCAAAGCGGGAGAATACAGATTTATCTTCGTCGTGATGACCTGTGTCCCTCAGAGGATAAATCATTGTACAATACAGTATTTAAAAAGTTGCTGGATATCGGTGACATTATTGGTGTAAGGGGGTTTGTTTTTGTTACCCAGGTTGGGGAGATATCTGTACATGTAAAGGAATTCAAACTGCTTACCAAATCACTTCATCCGCTGCCTGTTGTAAAGGAGAAGGATGGCAGGACGTATGATGCTTTCAGTGATCCTGATCAGCGTTACCGCCAAAGATACCTTGATCTTATAGTCAATCCCCAGATCAGAGATGTTTTCGTTAAGAGGACCAGGCTTATTGATTCAATGCGGAATTTTTTGAACAAACAAGACTATCTTGAGGTCGAAACACCCGTGCTTCAGCCTTTATATGGTGGTGCCACAGCAAGGCCTTTTACCACCTATCATAACACTCTTGATATGACCCTGTATTTGCGTATTGCAAATGAGCTTTACCTGAAGAGGCTGATTGTAGGGGGTTTTGAAGGGGTGTACGAATTTTCTAAAGATTTCAGGAATGAGGGTATGAGCCGTTTTCACAATCCTGAATTCACCCAGATGGAGCTTTATGTAGCTTACAGGGATTACGTATGGATGATGGATCTTGTTGAAGAGATGATTGAAAAAGTTGCTTTAGACCTTAACGGCTCAACAAAGGTTCCTGTGGGTAGCAACCTTATCGATTTTAAGCGGCCCTGGAAACGTTATACCATGTATGGAGTAATTCAGGAATATACGGGAATTGATATTTCGCCGATGGATGAGCCTGAGCTGAGAAATACAGCCAAAAAGCTTAAAGTGGAAGTTGATAAAACAATGGCAAAGGGTAAAATAATTGATGAGATTTTTGGAGAGTTATGTGAGCCGTACCTCATCCAACCTACTTTTATTACTGATTATCCTGTCGAAATGTCGCCCCTGGCTAAAAAGCACAGGTCGGAAGACGGATTGGTAGAGCGATTTGAAGCAATTGTAAATGGAAAGGAGTTATGTAATTCATTTTCCGAGCTTAATGATCCCATTGATCAGCGTGAACGCTTTGAGCAACAGCTCCTGCTTGCTGAAAGGGGAGATCATGAAGCTATGGTTCTGGATGAGGATTTTTTACGTGCCCTCGAGCATGGGATGCCCCCCACAGCAGGTCTTGGTGTGGGTATAGACAGGCTGGCTATGATAATGACCAACTCAAACTCTATACAGGATGTTATTTTTTTCCCGCAAATGAGACCTGAAAAGAAGATCATCAGGGATGATTCTCTGAAATTCACAAGCCTTGGTGTACCTGCAGAATGGGTGGCGGTTTTACACAAGCTTGGTTATTTAACCACCGATAGCCTTTATAAAGCTTCTGCCGGCAAGCTTCACAATGAGCTTTGCGGGTATAATAAAAAGAATAAGCTGGGACTCAAAAATCCTTCACTTACCGATGTTGAAAAATGGCTGGCAAACTCTGTATGAATGTTATGAAGGAAAGTCAAAAAATTGCAGTAATTGGCAGCGGAAGCTGGGCTACAGCCATTGCAAAAATGTTGTTGCTTAACATCAACCAGATCAACTGGTATATTCGTAATGCAGCTTCAATAGAATATATGCAGCAATTTCATCATAATCCTAAATACCTGAGTTCGGTATCCTTTGATACCGGAAGGATAAAATTCTACAATGACCTTGAAAAAGTTATCATGGAATCTGACATACTCATCTTTGCCATACCCTCTGCCTTTTTGAAGGGTATGTTGTCAGACCTTAAAATTGATCTCAATGATAAACTTGTTGTATCTGCCATAAAGGGAATAATTCCAGAGAATAACCAGACAATCGCTGAATATTTCAACCAGCATTATAACGTACCCTTTGATCGTATAGGAATAATAACAGGACCCTGCCATGCCGAGGAGGTTGCACTGGAGAGGCTTTCGTATCTGACTATTGCATCTAAAACTGAGGAGCAGGCTAAAAAACTGGCATCACTCCTTGAGAGTTATTTTATTCGAACAGTCATCACCAGTGATATTTATGGAACAGAGTATGCAGCAGTTCTTAAAAATATTTTTGCTATTGCCTCTGGTATATGCCACGGATTGGGTTATGGGGATAATTTCCAGGCGGTTCTGATATCCAATGCAATAAGCGAGATAAACAGATTTCTGGATCACAGTTATCCTTCGCAGCGTGCAATCAACAGTTCTGCTTATCTCGGAGACCTGCTTGTTACGGCTTATTCCCAGTTCAGCCGAAACAGGGCTTTCGGGGTAATGATCGGTAAAGGGTATTCGGTAAGATCGGCCATGCTTGACATGAATATGATCGCAGAAGGATATTATGCAACCCGCTGCATAAAGGAGATAAACAAAAAACATAATGTTAATCTGCCCATTACCGAAACGGTTTATAATATTTTATATGAAGGGATATCTCCGGCAATTGAGATTAAGCTGTTGACACAGCAATTAACCTGATAAAATATTATAATACCTGAATGATTTTATTTAATTTTATGATAGTGTCCCGGTAATTACAGTAAACAAAAAATAAACGGATTAATCCCCTATGATACTGGAGTCTCACAAAATAGTATATATAAAACAGGGGAATTTATCGGGTTTGAAACACCAAACATGAATTACCTGTAAAATATAAGTCACTGATTATTAACCTTGTTAACCTGTTTTATTAGGATGAAACCCGCATCAGCCTTTGGCAGACAAAATAACATGAACAAACCATGCGGGTTCCATGGATTGAAAAGTGAAATATCCGAATCATGAATTGGTAACACATTGTTAAACAAATTGCTAA
>SLPB01000077.1 GCA_007132225.1 Bacteroidales bacterium
AAATACTCTTCTATAATCGGGAATACTGCTCCGGCAGTATTTATTCCTCCTGCACGGGGAAGAATACCTGTATTTACAACCAGCATGTTGTTAAACCAATCATAATACTCGTTTATTGAATTAATATCATTCAGCATTCCATAAGGGTGATAAGTATCTTCGCACTTTGTCACATGAATTTCATCTGCAATCTCAATATAATTTACATTGTGTTTATCAAGATAATCCTTAACAATATGATGAATTCTTTTATATAAATCAGTTACTCTTTTATCAGTTATAAACTTCAAATTTAGGGCACTCTCCCCGAATTTATCAGCAGAATCTGAAAGTGAGATCTTTGAAGCTAAAGACGGATTTTCGATATCAATATCTATTTCCCATTCATTTTTATAGGTATATATTCTTTTTTTTATGATTATAGACCAGCAAAAAGCTAAAAAACTTGGGAAATCAAGTATCATAGATTTAATCAGGGTGAAATTCCACTCTTTTTTAAAAAGTAAAGCTTTAAGATTTTGAAAAAACGGAAAGTTGTCATTGAATTTTGGATTTACATAAAAGGATACATCATCAATTTCACCTATCAGGCGCTTGGTAATAAGTGAAGATCCGTTAACCCTGAATGCAAAGTCATCTTCACCGATTTTAGTAGAGCCCCTGACCAAAAACATTTTTTGGGATAAATGATCCGAGAAAGAAACAGATTCCCTTGTGAGCAGATTTGAATTAAGCAAAATCCTGAAACTTTCAAAAGCCCCCGAGCAAAGAAAATATCTTTCAAATCTTGCTGAATGTTTCACTCCTTTATGAAGATATTCAATTCCCCTGATATTTTTTTTGGAACTTATAAGTCTTATAACTCTTGCATCAGATATAATCTTTAAATTAGCAATTTTGCTGACACGAAAATATTTAAAAAGGTTCCTCCTGAAATATCCCAGCCAAAAGCCTGTTTTAATGAACAACCCATTACCAATTTGTTTTTCTTCAAACTTATCAAGAATATTGAATTTGCTAAAAACACGATCCCTGTACTTACGGTTAATCTTTATAATGTCCTTTAAAAATCCTGTAGGATTGCTAAAATCATTTTCAGAGAAAGTTAACAATTGTCCGCCCCACTTAGTCGATGTTCCACCAAATCCAAAAAATCTCCCTTTGGAAGCTCCAATATAAGGGTCCTTCAAAATATTGGTTTTATATCCAATTTCCTCTTCATCTTTGATTTTTTCATTTCCAACATCTAATAATGTGATAAATGCATCTTTGCAGGTCTTGTCTATTATATTGGCCACATAGCTTCCATATGTTCCTGCGCCTATTATACAAAACGAGTTTGCAATAAATGAATGATCTAAGATATATTCTGTCTGGTAGCAGTTATAATCTGTCTGACGAAAAATCGATTTTATTTGTTCTAATTGAGAAGAATTAAAAAGTCCGCCTTTTTTAAGAACTTTAGCCATATTTAACACTAAAAATTTATTTAGTGGGATTACCAATTTATATCCATTTCTTAGAAGAAAATCTCTTTTTGTTGAATTGTTGTTCTCAAACATTAAATAGGTTTTCTGATCGCATCCAGTCATTATCACCTTCAGAATACCTTCATGCAACCTTTTTTTGCTTACGATTGTTAACGGGGTTCTATTATTGCCCATGATTACAGCGGTTCCCGGGAATAATTGCAACCCTATACCTGAAATACCGGGGGGCTCACCAGGATTATATATATACCCCGGCCGGATAAACGAAAGTCCATAAGGTTTTTCCAATGAAATAAGGAAATTGTCGACGGCAACTTTTACGGCTGCATAATTTCCTTTGGTTTTCCAATTTTTCTCTATTTCACTTGTTTCATCTATAAAAACTGCATTCCCCGGATAGCTGCTTATGCTGGAAATATGCAGTAAATTTTTCACATTCTTTAACCTGCATAATTTGTCAACTTCTTTTATATAGGAAATATTTAAATCAATTGATTTATTCTTGATCAATATGAAGTTGATAACAATATCATAATGATCTGATAATTGATTATTAACAGAGAGTTTAAAAACATCTCCTTTTATAAAGTCTCCGTTTCTGCTTTCACTTCCCCTGGAAAAGCAATCCACCTCTAACCCATTATTGTTAAGCATATTGTATAGGCCGCTTGCAGCAAAAGAGCCTTCTCCAAGTATTAAGATTTTATTCATTTTTTAAGAATTTTCATCATTTGTATTAATCATAAATTTATGCATTAAACAACTAAATTTAGTAATTATCTTCCCTAAGTTCAGGAATTATCTGTTTTGTTTAGTTATGAAAATAATTATTAAACATAATATTCACTCATAACACTAATGCCCCCTTTTAGAAGGTGAAACAAAAAAGATGTGACGAACGTACTAGAAATTGTGATGAACTATCACAAATAAGTGATAGAATGATTATAAATAATAAATATTTTACTAAAAGTATTTAAAAAACTACATAATATATACATATTTGTGCATTCGTTCATTTATCACTTTCTAATAAAGCATTATGAGAAATCTAAGTTATTTATTAATTGCGGTATTATTTTTCTTATCGGGATGTAGTAAAGAAATAGAAGGTTATGCAGCAATCCCCCCTTTTAATGATTCAGAAACCCCTTCGGGGGAAAGTTCACCGGGTTTTAAGCTCAATAACTCACTTGGTGATATTTTCACCCAGGACATTTATGACTATTATAATAATGGTATTATTCCAAATGAAAGAGAATACCAAAACATCATATACATTGATCCCGGTTATACAGGTAATCCTGACGGGTCTATGCAAAGACCCTATCGTTACCTGCATGATGCACCGCAACAATCCAACACCGCCTATCTTTTGAAAAGAGGTACAAGCTACGAAAAACAGGGCGATCATTATACTTTTAGAGTCGGGGATATTCTTGTAGGCTCTTATGGAGAAGGTGAACGCCCGGTAATTAAGGCAGATAGTAAAGGCGGTATTATATTTTCAAAAGACAATAGTACTATCAGGGATATTGAGGTAAGTTATGTTCAATATGGATTAAGTAATTACGATAGCGACGGGGGCATAGTTTTTAATGTAAAAATGAGATCTTCCTGGGTATGGGCCAGAAATATCAGATTTATCGGTTGTGAGATTACGGGAGCAGGGAGAAATGGTATTTTTATACAACAGAGAAATTTTGATTTTGATAATTTTATTGAGATAGGATATTCTCATATTCACAAGGTTAATCAGAATTGGACTCCATCAACCGGTCAGTGGGATGCGCCCGGAGATGGGATACAAATTAGCGGGTTCAGAGGTGAGTACCATATCCATAATTCGATAGTTGACAAATCGGATGTGGGGAATAAATTTACAATTATAGTAAATGCACATAATAATGGAGTTAATTCTGTAAACGGGATTATTGAAAATTGCACTCTTTTTGGTCCAATGCCACAACCTGATGGTGGATCTATTCTGTATTTTGGTAATGTAAACGGGGGTAACCAGGATAATTATCACACCGTCATAGTCCGAAATAATGTTATGATAGGCAGCACTTATGACGGAGAAAAATATACCGGGGCAGCCATCTTTAGTAATAGTTCAAAATTTGAAGTGTATGACAATTACATTGAAAACACTGCCAACCCCTTAATGCTGGGGAACCAGAAATTTGGAGAAAATAAGGTTTTCGACAACGTAATTATACCTCTGGAAAAGCCTTAAATTTCCACCGGGAACCACATCTATAATTTTTACTCAATATTATTAACAGCCACTTACATAATTCATATGTTAGTGGCTGTTAATTTTTGGTTAATGATGACTGATATATATTACTGCAAATGAAAAAAAGTGATAAGCTTGATTATTTAGGGTGGCATTATTTTTTTAGATATTGTTTAAGTATATTTAAACAATGAAAGGCTTATAGAGTTTATATCTATGTAGAGTGCGGACTTATTTCTTCATCAGAGAGATTTCTTTATATAAGAAAAAAATGATCATTCTATTGCCGGAATTAGATGATCCTGTAATTAGGAATTAACAGGAGGAAAATATTTTAAACATTTATAAATAGCGTTATATGCATGATTTACGATAACAAAGAGAAAATTGTTGATAAAAAGGTAATTGCTATTATAATTCCTGTTTTTAACGGGCTAAATTATACAAAAGAGTGTCTTAATTCCCTGTCCAGGATTCTTTCAGGTATTTCCTCATCCGGTGTTGACTTTGAAATTATTGTTGTTGATGATGGCTCTAAAGATGGAACTGCATCATGGGTAACCCAAAATCATCCCGCGGTTCACCTTCTTTATGGTGATGGCACATTGTGGTGGAGTGGGGGAATCAACAAAGGAATGCGTTACGCAAAGGAGAACCTTAACGCCGATTATTTTTTGTGGTGGAACAATGATATTCAGCCTGCCGACGATTATTTTGATCAGTTGTTAAAACTCATCCAATCAACCAGCAGTAAT
Source organism: Bacteroidales bacterium (assembly GCA_007132225.1). Taxonomy (GTDB): domain Bacteria; phylum Bacteroidota; class Bacteroidia; order Bacteroidales; family PUMT01; genus PXAP01. The sequence continues at coordinate 4,488 of SLPB01000077.1, forward strand.
ATTCTTATAGGATCAAAAATTTTTATTCTGAATGAGAATAAAATATGGGGGATGGGGGGCAGATTCAGTCCAACCAGCGGCAGGAGATATATGTATGGCGAACAGCAGGAGGATGGCGATGCTTTCAGGAAACCCTTTGAAGTAGACTGGTTTCCCGGCATGGGGACTTTAATGCATCGAGATGTCTTTGATAAAATCGGGCTGCTGGATGCGGATAATTTCCCCCAATATCATGGAGACAGCGATTATACATTCAGGACAAAAAAGGCAGGGTTTACCCTGATTGCCTTTCCGCAGCTGGTTATACATAATGATAACAGCAATAGCGGACTAAAGCATGAAGGTCGGTCAGAAGGGCTTTACAAAACACTCACCAACATTAAATCCAATTACAATCTAAGAAAAGATATTATTTTTTATCGGAAACATACAAATTCGCCTCTGGCATATGTCCTTTTATTCAATAAATATTTTAGGTATATCGGAGGTTTTTACAAGTGGAAATTTCTCAATGCATTTGGGATAAATAAACCTTCAAATGACAAGAGATAACAGAAAAATACGTGCATATTTATATCCGGTTACAAGCAGACTCACTACCGGGGTTTATAACCCATATCTGGATCATTTCATGGATTCTACCGGATATTTTATTAATTACCTTAACAGGCAGCAGCCTTCAAAATCAGGAATATTAAACATTTTCAGGTTTCTGTATCGTATTGATATCTTGTTTCTTAACTGGGCTGAAAATATTCCTGATAAAAAGGGCGGACTGATACAATCTATCTTTTTGCTGATGTTATTACGGCTAAAGAGTGTTTTTGGGATAAAGATAATATGGACCCTTCACAATAAAATTTCCCATTCTCCGGAGAAACTTTTTCTTAAAAGAAAATTATTTACTGCTTTGCTGAAAAAAAGTGATTTTATCATAACTCATTCTAAAGAAGGGATACTGTTCGCAGAATCACTCCTTCCGGATTCAGGCAGAAAGATCTTCTGTTTTCCTCATCCGGTTGTTCCCAAAAAGAATTATAATCAAAAAGTCAAAAATTACGATATTTTGATTTGGGGTACCATTGCTCCATACAAGGGTATTGATAGTTTTTTAGCTTTTCTGAAGAAAAATGATCTACTTGAAAGATACAGGATTTTAATATCAGGTAAAATATTGTCCCCGGAGTTTCATGAAGTCATAAAAAAGTATGAAAGGTCCAATATTACAATTGAGAACAGGTTTATAAGTGATAAAGAGCTTGGAGAATTTATAGGAGCCTCCCGTGCAGTTCTTTTTACATACTCCCGCAACAGTGTACTCAGTTCGGGTGCCCTTACCGATTCCTTATCATACGGGGCATCTGTTATTGGTCCCAATATTGGTGCTTTTTCTGATATGAGGGAACTTGGTATAATACAAACCTATGATGATTTTGACCAGCTCCCTGATATTATGCAAAACATAGGATTATCTTATAATAAGAATGAAGATGAGAAGCTGCAGGAATTTATCCGTTCTCATACCTGGGATCGCTTTAGTAAGGCGCTGTGCAATAAAATGAAACAAAACAATTTGTGCTAATCTGAAAAGTATTTGACCCTTAAGATATTAATAAAGAACATAAAGTTACCGATAATATATCTTCTCCACATTCTTTTGGGCTCCCTGTATAACCGGTACAGCCATTCCATATGAATTTTTCTGATCCAAATGGGTGCACGCCGGGCATTACCTGAAAGGAAATCAAGAATTGCTCCGCCCGCAATTATGATTTTCAGGTCTGGCAGATGGTCCAGATTTTTATATGCCCATAATTCCTGTTTTGGAACTCCCATTCCCAAAACCAGCAAATCTGTCCCGGAACTATTAATGTGTCTTATAAGAGAGTTTTCTTCATGTTTTTGAAAGTATCCTGAGCGATATCCGGCAATCTGAATTCCAGGAATTAGTGACATTATCCTGTTGGCAGCATTTTCAGCAACTCCTTCTATACCACCGAGAAAAAAAACTTTCTTTCCTTCCAGGGATGCAAGAACCAGTATTTCCGGAATCAGGTCAGTGCCATTTAAATTTTCTCCTATTCTAAGACCGGCTATTAAAGAGGCAAGCCGGATTCCTATGCCGTCATTAAGCAGCAGATCTGCATTATTGATAGCATTAAAGTATTCATTATTGCTTTGTGAAATATTAAAGCAATGTGCATTCAGGAAAAAAATTGTGTTAGGCTTGCCTGAATCAAAAAAGAATTTACAGCTTTCCAATACCTGCTTCTTACTAAGTATATCAAGTTTTATGTTGTAAAAATCAGACTTGATGGGATTTAGGGTGCCTGGAAAAACTTTTCTTTCAGATTCCAATACCGTCATGTGCTTAAATTTCGGATGTGCTGGAACAGGTTTCATTAAACTGGTTAATCATCCAAAAGATACTAAAAAATAGCAGTTTTTGTTTTAAGTTGTTCCATTTTTTTTGTCAGGCGTTTATTTTGGTTTTTGGATTTTTCCCTGTAAGCATATTTGCCATATTTTGAATTCATTTCCTTACTTCCGTTTAAAACCAGATGCAGATCTTTTATATTCTTTTCATCAATATCTTCCATGTTAATTGAAAGATCTTTTTTCTTTGTATAGCCTATTCTGCTAATATATAGCTTAATATCAGCCATATTCATTAAAAGAAAGGCATCCGTTACAAGACTGTAAGGCGGTGTGTCAATGATTATAAAATCATACCGTTTTTTGAGTTCCCGGAATAATTCCAGGGTTTTGGAGGTTGATATCAGTTCTACCGGATTAGGAGGAATCTGGCCAGCTAACATAACATCCAGATTTGACACCTCGGTTGGCACTATTATTTCATCCAGTGTTGCTTTGTTTATCAGATAGGAGCTTATACCTACAAGGTCGTTGGTTTGGAATACTTCATCAACGAACTTGTTGGGATTACGAAGGTCAAACTCGATTAGAATAGTTTTACTGTTTGCCATAGCAAAACTTGTTGCCAGGTTAATTGAAGTGAAAGATTTACCTTCTCCCGGTACTGAGGAGGTAACCAGAATAGTCTTGTTGCTATCGCCGCGCAAGGTGTAAACAAGGTTTGTCCGCAAAATATGGAAAGCTTCTGCCATTGGTGATCTGGGTAGCTCCCTCACTACATTTTGATGGGGACTATCATTAACAGGAATTGATCCAATAACAGGCACCCTGGTTAATAGCTTAACATCATCTTTATTGGTTATTCGGTTGGCGATTAGTTTTATGCCGAGAATGCTTGCAGAAGGAACCATCAACCCGATGAAAATTGCAAAAAACAACACAATTATTCTGTTAGGGCTGGCAACGCCCATGGCTCTGGGGGGCTCAATGATTTTGGCATCCGGGAGCTTTGAAGCCTTAATAATTTGTGCCTGAATTCTTCTTTCAAGAAGCGATGTATAAATGGCATCATTTAAATTGAATCGTCTTTCAATTCCAAGAAGTTCCCTCTGTGTTGCCGGAAGACTCGCAAATTCCTGGTTAAGGGCATCTATTTTATTGTTCAGCTCATTAATTTCCCGTCTGGTTGTATTTTTTGTAAAACTTATGTTTTCGGCAATAGCATTTTTCAGGTTGTCAATAGACGAGTCAATTGTCAGAAGCCTCGGATTCCGGATTTGATCCTGAGATATTATTCTCTGTTTTTCCGTATTCAGTGACATCAGGTCCTGAATCATGTTATTAAGCAGAGGATCTGTCAGGCCAAGAGCTGAAGGTGCAAGAATTCTGGCTGAGTCTTTATATTCTGAAAAATATTCATTCAGCTGTTCAAGGTGACTTAGCC
>SLPB01000009.1 GCA_007132225.1 Bacteroidales bacterium
ATGATCCGGGCCGGGAGCTTTTCCCGCCAGATGTTTTTTGAGGGATTTTTGCTTTTTGCACTGATATTCCCGGTTTTTTATGTGATTGCTATAGGGGCGAACTTGTACAGTGGTGTAAGGCAAATGCTGTTTATCCTTCCGCCGATGGCAATACTTGCGACCATGGGAATTTATAAACTTATGAAACTGGCAGACGAAAAGAAAACAGATTTTATTTATCCAGTAGCTTTTATTTTTTCTATTTTATTGATACTGCCGGTAAAACACCAGTTAACTACTTTTCCGGTGGACTATGTTTACTTTAATATTTTTGCAGGAGGCAACTCCAGGGCCTGGGGGAATTATGAATATGATTACTATTTTCACGGAATTAAAGAGCCGGCTGAGTATCTTATTGGCATTGCCGGCGATCAAACAATAACGGTTGCCATGAATTGCAATCTGATAAATTATTTTGAAGGTCAATCCAACATTTCTGTTCAGTATACACGTTATATGGAAAGAAGCTCCTATGACTGGGATTATGGTTTGTTTGGCATAAATTATATTCATCCTCATTTACTGAAAAACGATCTCTGGCAACCGGCAGGAACCCTAAAAACCTTTTACCACCGGGGTAATCCGGTTGCTGTTCTTGTTAAGCGGGAGAATAAAAGTGATTTTTATGGAATTTCTCAAATAAAAAAATTAAATTTGAAATCAGGATCGGCTTTGCTGGAAATGGCTTTGGAAAACGAACCTTATAATGTCTGGCTGCACGTACATTTAGCCCGGGCAAAACTTGCCGAAGGCAAGAAAAGTGAATTTGAAAGCGTTATAAAAAAAGGAAAGGAGATCCATCCTTATTATGAGCCTCTCTTTCTGCTCGAAGCCAGACAATTGTTTGAAGAGGGAAGATACCAGGAATCATTTCAAAAACTAAAAGAGTTATTTGAAATTAATCCCCGGTATCAGCCGGCCGGGAATCTTTATAAAGAGGTAAAAGAAAAGCTGAATTGAATAAATTATAGTATTAGTGATTGTTGAATTGAGTAATTTACAATGGTATGAAAACAGTAAAAATATTTTTCACGACATTGCTTTTTAGTTTTATTTACAGGCCCTTCCTTTTGAAGGCACAGGAAGGAGGTATGCAGACCGAAAACCTGGAGGTGCAGGACAGCTCATACCTGGAACAGGAGTTTATGGCTGACGCTGCTATGCAAAGTTCCGGCACAGGCAATACTGTAATAATTATCGCAGCTGTTATAATGCTTATGGCTGTATCTGCCTATCTCATTTTAAAGAGCAGGAAAAATACTGCCAGGTAAATATTGCTGGTAATTATTCATGAATCGCTTAAATTCACTATTTATGTATAAGAATCAGACCAACAGGCGTGACTTTATTAAAAAAATCGCTTGTGTCTCTGCCGGTACAATTGTTTTACCCACAATCCTGTCATCATGTTCAAAGGGTGCCAATGATATTGTTAATGTTGCACACATTGGCGCAGGATCAAGAGGCTCCAGAACTGCAAAAAACTATTTTCTTCCTGTCCCCGGTTCCCGTTCTCTTGCTATATGTGATGCTTACACTGACCGGCGTGAGGATCTGGCAAAACATTTCTCAGCCTTTTATGCTGAAAATTACCAGCAAAAAATTAATTGCACACCATATCTGGATTACGAGGAGATTATGGACAGGTCCGATATAGATGCTGTTCATATCGCTACAGGAGATCACTGGCACCTTCCGATGGCAATTAAGGCAGCACGCGCCGGCAAACATATCTTTCTTGAAAAGCCTCTCGGACTGAGCCTTGACCAGATGGTTGAACTGGAAGGTATCATGAAGGAAAAAAATCTCATTTTCCACCACGGCACCCAGCAGCGTTCCCTGGATCATATCAAAAAAGGCATTGAAATGGTTAAATCCGGGGAAATAGGTGAAATTACGCAGATAGAAGTCTGGGCACCTCAAGGTGAGGGTCCACCGGAGGGTTCTGCCAGTGCTGAAGAACCTCCTTCGGGACTTGACTACGACCGGTGGCTGGGGCCTGCACCGGTGCAACCCTACAGCAAGGCCAGGGTTGGCCACACCGGGGGAAACAGCGGAATATTCCATATTCATGATTATTCAATTGGCTTTATTGCCGGCTGGGGTGCTCACCCGCTTGATGTAGCAGTATGGGGTGCAAAGAAACAGATGAATGAAACAGGTACTTTCACCGGTTCCGGCACCTTCTTCCCTGAAGATAGTATGTTCGATACCATCAATCATTGGGATATTAATATTTCATATGATAACGGATTGAATATCCATTTTGTCAGCACCAATTATGCCGGTGAAATGATGAAGAAGCTTGATTCAAGGAACGGAACAACTTTCTATGGCACCAAAGGCTGGATAAGCCTTGGCAGAGGGGCGGCTGCTTCTGATATCACGAAGATCCATGAAGAATTGAATGTTACCATTTTTGGTGAAAATAATATGCACGGTTATAATTTTATCCAGTCTGTAAAGGGCGAAATGGAACCGTTCAATCCCCTGGATGATGCCATTATCTCAGATTGTATAAGCCATATGGGAAATGTGCTGATGCGTTCAGGAAAAGATAAAATTGTATGGGACCCGGTTAACCGAAGAATTGTTAATTACCCCGGACTGGAGAAAGAATATTTTCACCGGGAACCAAGGGAGCCATATGGCCTTTAACAAAAATAAAAAATGGTAAGGGTATCAATAATATTTTTTTTGATAATTTTTGTTTCCACCGGATCCGGCAAGATGCCAGTTGCCCTTGAAGATATGAAGGAGGGGAAGATACAGCTTCTTATATTAAGCGGAAGCAATAATCATGACTGGCAAGCAACCACCCCGCTTTTAAAAAGCATCCTGGATGATTCAGGCCGGTTTTCAGTTAAAATCACAAATTCTCCCGACACTCTTACTTATAAAGATATGAAGGAGTTTGATGCAATTGTCAGTAATTGGAATTCCTGGCCCGATAACGAGTATTTATGGCCCGGGGAAACAAAAGAGGGGGTGCTCAGGTTTTTAAAGGAAGGTGGCGGACTGGTTTTTTTTCATGCCTCAACATCGGCCCTTTACCAGTGGCCTGAGTTTAAAAAGATATCTACAGGAGCATGGACAGAAGCTACCTGGCATTCCAGGCCGGGACCTGTCAATGTTGAAATAGAAAATCAAGAACATCCCATAACAAGAGGCCTTTCTGATTTTCATGTATTCGATGAGCTGTGGATTGATGCAGAACAGAACAAGGAGTTCCAGGTTTTGGGATATGCCAAAAATGTTAAACCTGATGCCGGGGAACAGGAAAGACAACCGGCCATTTTTGTTTCCGGTTACGGAAGCGGCAGGATTTTCCATACGATTTTGGGTCATGATACCCGTGCTATGAAATACATTGGATTTCAGACTCTTATGTTGCGCGGAGCAGAATGGGCTGCCACATCTGAAGTCACAATTATGACCCCTGATTGACTTTAAAGAACATTTCCCTGATCAACCCCCGATTAAAAGCTTATCGTTATGGACTATATTGAGAACTTTTCAGGCACTAATATTTTCCTGATCAGCTATATTGTAAGTGTGATTCTGACCTTCGTGCTTATTATGATACTGGTCGTGGTCATCAACAAAACAATGAACAGGTGGTTAAAGGAGGAGAACTATGAATTTTTCCAGAAACTGAGAAGCAAAATCAAATTGCCTTTTGTTCTTCTGATGATCTTTCTGTCCCTTGTTATCCCTGTATCTTTTTTTGATCACCAGATAAGGCCCCTTGAATCCCTTGGAACAGTCATGTCGGTGATGGTGATTATTTTCATTAGCTGGATGCTGATACAGGCTGTCTATTTTATAAAACATTTTGTGCTTGGTAAATTCGATATCGACGATCCGGACAACCTGAGTGCCAGGAAGATTTACACCCAGTTCCGGGTTCTGGAGAACATTATATTGTTTTTGATAGTCATAGTTGCATTATCTCTTATACTGATGTCATTTGACAGTATAAGAAGGATAGGAGTTAGCCTTATAGCATCAGCCGGTGTTGCAGGAATAATAATCGGTTTTGCTGCACAAAGAGCTATAGGCACCATACTTGCGGGCATACAGATTGCACTGAGTCAGCCTATACGCCTGGATGACGTGGTGATAGTGGAAAATGAGTGGGGAAGGATCGAGGAGATAAATCTAACATATGTTGTTGTTGCCATATGGGATAAGCGAAGGCTTGTTCTTCCCACCACCTATTTTATTGAACAACCATTTCAGAACTGGACCCGCAGTACATCCGAGATACTTGGTTCGGTGTTTATTTATGCCGATTATACCCTTCCGGTGGATTCGGTGAGAGATGAGCTTGACAGAATACTCGTGGGGAATCCTCTGTGGGACGGGAAGGTAAAGGTTGTGCAGGTTACCGATGCCACCGAGAGAACTGTCGAAATACGTGCACTGGTAAGTGCAGTTGATTCCGGAACAGCCTGGAACCTGAGGGTTCAGGTGCGAGAAAAACTGCTTGCTTTTCTGCAAAAAAATTACCCGGAATGCCTTCCAAAGGCAAGGCTGGAGATGTCGGGAGGGGATAAAGGAATGTCCGGGACCAGGAAGGCTGTCAAATCATGATAAATTATACTGCCTGGTAAACCATCAAAGCCGGAAATTGCCTTCATGCAACAGCAAGATAATACACAATAGCGCCTAATGCCCCTGTCACGAGGCCTATCAGGAAAAAGTGCCGGAATATTTTCTTTTCCCGGCTGTTCATTTTCCGGATTTTTATATTCATGACATTCTCGTTTTTGCCTATTCCTCTTCCTGCTCTTCCTCGTATGCTTTCAGCAGTTTGTCCTGCAGGTCAGCGGGTACGGTTTCATATTTTCCGAATTTCATGGTGTAGGTCGCTCTTCCGTTGGTAAGCGAGCTTAGTGCAGTTGAATATTTGGACAACTCGGCAAGGGGAACCTTTGCCTTGATCTTCTCAAAACCTTTTTCGCTGGTCATGCCTTCTATTATGGCACGCCGGCCCTGAAGGTCACTCATTACATCTCCCATTCTCTCTGAAGGTACCAGTACCTCAATATCATAAATAGGTTCGAGAATACGGGGACCGGCATTTTTAAAAGCTTCCCTGAAGGCATTCCTTCCTGCCAGCTTAAAGGATATCTCGTTGGAATCAACCGGGTGCATTTTTCCGTCGTAAACTGCTACCCTGATATCACGGGCATAAGAGCCGGTAAGAGGGCCTTCTTCCATTTTCTCCATAATCCCTTTCAGTATGGCTGGCATAAAGCGATTATCTATTGATCCGCCAACTATGCAGTTGAAATAAACCAGCATGCCTCCCCATGGTAATTTATGCTCCTCCTTACCCCTCACAGAAACATTTATCTCTTTCCCATCCACTTTGTATTTTGCCGGATCCGGCATACCTTCATTGTAAGGTTCAATCACCATATGAACTTCTCCAAACTGACCGGCACCACCTGATTGTTTTTTGTGACGATATGTGGATTGAGCAGTTTTTGTTATAGTTTCGCGGTAAGGGATTTTAGGAGTAATATAGTCAGTTTCAATCTTAAAAATATTATCCAGATGCCATTTAAGTATGTTGAGATGGTATTCCCCCTGTCCGTGCACTATAATTTGTTTAAGCTCCTTGGAGTATTCTATCAGTATGGTGGGATCTTCATCATGCATCCTGGAAAGTGCTTCTCCGAGTTTCTCTTCGTCAGATTCGCTTTTTGCCTTAATAGCAGTGCGGTATTTGGGTTCGGGATAGGCTATGGGCTTAAATTCAAATGACTCTCCTGGGGCAGTAAGCGTTTGATTGGCACTGGTGTTTTTAAGCTTAACTGTTGCTGCAATATCTCCGGCAGAGAGTTTTGACACCTTGTGACGTGTTTTCCCCGCTACAACAAGCAACTGGGAAAACCTTTCTTTGGCCGATGTAGTGTTGTTGATAAGATCAACTCCTTCAGTAATTTCACCTGACATAATCTTGAAAAAATTGATCTCTCCGATGTGTTGCTCCATACTTGTTTTAAAAACGAATAGCGAAGCAGGAGATGAGCTGGTGCATTTTATTTCTTTACCGTCAGTGTTAATTGCGGGCCCGGTTTCATCTGGTCCGGGTGCTACATCACATATAAAGTCAAGTACCCTGTCAACACCCATATCCTTTTTAGCTGAGCTGCAAAGAACCGGGAACATGTTCCTTGCTCTTACACCCATTCTTATTCCTTTGAGCATTTCTTCCTCATTGAGTGTCCCTTTATCAAAAAAGGTCTCCATGAGACTTTCGTCATTTTCTGCTGCAGCTTCAATCAGGTCGTTCCGCAGTTCTTCGGCCCGGTCAGCCTGATCTCCGGGAATATCTGTGATTTCTGCCTTCCCTCCATCCGATGGATACTTGTACATTTTCATTTTAACAACATCAATCAGAGAATTAAAGCTTTCCCCGGGGTTAACCGGGTATTGAATGATTACTGCTTTGCTGCCGTAACTCTGCTTGAGTGATTCAACTACTTTTTCAAAATTTGCTTTGTCGTGATCCAGCTGGTTTACTGCAATTATAACAGGTTTGTTGTGAGACTCCAGATGCCTGCCCTGTATTTCAGTACCTATCTCTACGCCATTCTGGCCATTGATAAGCATCAGGGCTGAATCGGCAGGACGGAGGGCTGTAATTAATCCTCCGCTGAAATCATCAAGTCCGGGAGCATCAATAATGTTAATTTTTTTATTGGCATACTCTGTATAACACACGGTCGCAAAAACTGAGTTTTCATTCTCATGCTCTATTTCATTATAATCGGAGACAGTGTTTTTGTTTTCAACCGAACCCCTTCTTTCTATTACTCCGCCTTCAAAGAGCATGGCCTCTGTCAGAGTAGTTTTACCTGATTTGGGATTGCCGCAGATTACTATATTTTTTATTTGATCGGTCTGGTAATTTCTCATGATGTAACATTATTGAGTTAATAATTAAATTATTCCCTAAGAGTTTAATGTGCTGATATTTAATGACAAATCTCAAAATTATTTCAGAGTGGCTTCAAAAGTAATAATTTTTAGTTAAGATTCAATGAGCAGGATATGTTTTACAGCTACATTATTTTATTTAATTCTGTTGATTGTATTCACTTTTTTATTAATTTTGCAAATTCTGGGCAATTAAATATTGCTTAGCCTATAATAACAGTTTCTGTTAAACAAGGCCATTCCAGTTTGAGTTTTTTCAGAAGACCGGATTTTTTATTGCACATATAAATAATATTATATGTTTAACTGCCCGGAAAATGATGAGATGTTATTTCAGGGCTGAAGTTTTATTGTTAGGAACCCTCAGGTATTTATTGCCTCCTGCTTTTCAGCTTGCAAACATGGACCTCGGAGGGGAAATATTAATAAATAATTATTGTTTTTGTAAAAAAAAGTATACCTTTGCACACCCAATTAATAAAATGTTAGTAATCAATTTGAACCAATCTTTATGCCTACAATTCAGCAGTTAGTAAAAAAGGGAAGGACAAAACTGATCGAAAAGAAAAAAGCGCCTGCTTTGGATGCTTGTCCCCAAAGAAGGGGTGTTTGTGTTCGTGTTTACACTACAACACCAAAGAAGCCTAATTCTGCAATGAGGAAAGTGGCAAGGGTGAGACTGACAAATGGAAAAGAAGTAAACTCCTATATTCCAGGCGAAGGCCATAACCTTCAGGAACACTCCATTGTTCTTATAAGAGGCGGAAGAGTAAAGGACCTCCCCGGAGTACGATATCATCTTGTAAGGGGTGCGCTTGACACATCAGGTGTTGAGGGTCGTACACAAAGACGGTCTAAATACGGGACCAAAAAACCTAAGATTAAAAAATAAAGTCAAACTCAGCAGAATCATAAATTAGATGAGAAAGTCGAAACCAAAAAAAAGAATTTTACTTCCGGATCCTAAATACAGGGATATTGAAGTGACCCGGTTTGTAAACAATCTGATGTACCAGGGGAAAAAAAGCCTTGCATTCAATATTTTTTATGATGCCCTGAGCATTGTTGAGCAAAAGACAAAAGATACAGGTAAAGCTCCTCTTGAGATATGGAAAAAGGCACTTGAGAATATTACACCTGCCGTAGAGGTCAAAAGCCGGCGTGTAGGGGGTGCAACTTTTCAGGTTCCACAGGAGGTCAGGAATGAGAGGAAGGTCTCCATAAGCATGAAAAACATGATAATTTTTGCCCGTAAACGTGCGGGTAAAACTATGGCCGACAAGCTTGGCGCTGAAATAGTAGCTGCCTACAATGAAGAAGGAGGAGCCTTCAAACGAAAAGAGGATATGCACAGGATGGCTGATGCAAACAAGGCCTTTGCACATTTCAGATTTTAAAAAATAGATTTTAAAAAATCATTATTCCAAAAAGTTAAGATAAGAGAGGCAGATAATTAAATGAGTACTAGTCTTAAATATACGAGAAATATTGGCATCATGGCACATATCGATGCCGGTAAGACAACTACTACCGAGAGGATCCTGTTCTATACCGGGATTACCCATCGTCTGGGCGAGGTGCATGATGGTGCTGCTACGATGGACTGGATGGTTCAGGAACAGGAGAGGGGTATTACCATTACCTCAGCTGCAACTACAGCTTTTTGGAAATTTAATAATGAGCTATTTAAAGTAAACATTATTGACACTCCCGGCCACGTAGATTTTACTGTTGAAGTCGAACGTTCACTGAGGGTTCTCGATGGCGCAGTGGCTGTGTTTTGTGCCGTAGGGGGTGTTGAACCTCAATCTGAGACCGTATGGAGGCAGGCCGACAAGTATAAGGTTCCCCGCCTGGGATTTATAAATAAAATGGATCGTGCCGGTGCTGATTTTCTTTCTGTTGTATCACAGATGCATGAAAAACTGGGAACTAATCCGGTTCCACTGCAAATACCCATTGGTAGCGAAGAAACTTTCAGAGGTGTTGTTGACCTTATTGAAATGCGTGCTGTTATCTGGCAGGAGGATAAGTTTGGGGTGACATATGAAATGAATGAAATTCCTTCTGACATGGTTGAAGAAGCCAGGGAATGGAGGAACCGTCTTGTCGAATCTGTTGCTGATACTGATGATGCAATACTCAGGCAATATCTTGATGACCCGGGGTCAATTACCAATGATCAGCTAATTTCAGCAGTAAGAACAGCTACAATCCAGCTGCGTATTGTACCTGTATTGTGCGGCTCCGCCTTTAAGAATAAAGGCATTCAGCGTTTGCTTGACGCAGTGATTTCATTTTTGCCTTCTCCCATGGATATTGAAGGAGTAAAGGGAATCGATCCCGGAAATGACGAGGTTATTGTCAGGGACCCTGATGTTACTCAGCCAATGGCTGCACTTGCTTTCAAGATAGCAACCGATCCTTTTGTTGGCCGACTGGCATTTCTGAGGGTTTATAGCGGCAGAATTGATGCCGGAACACAAGTTCTTAATGTACGTACCGGGAAAAAGGAGAGGATAACCCGGCTTTACCAGATGCATGCAAATAAACAGAATCCCAAAGATTTTATTGAGGCAGGGGATATAATTGCAGCTGTGGGGTTTAAAGATCTGAGAACAGGCGATACCTTATGCAATGAGAAGCATCCCATAATTCTTGAATCAATTACTTTTCCCGAGCCTGTTATAGGGATTGCTATTGAACCCAAAACACAAAAAGATATTGATAAACTTGGGATCGCTTTAAATAAGCTTTCCGAAGAAGACCCCACCTTTAAGGTCAGGTATGATCAAGATTCGGGCCAGACCGTTATAAATGGCATGGGCGAACTGCACCTTGAAATTCTCATAGACCGACTCAAACGAGAGTTTAAAATTGAATGCAATCAGGGAGCACAACAGGTTGCATATAAGGAAGCCATAACCGGTACAATTGAGCACCGGGAGGTATTTAAAAAACAAAGTGGTGGGCGAGGAAAGTTTGCAGATATAGTTGTAAGGATATCTCCTGCTGACGAGGGTGAAACCGGACTTCAGTTTATTGACGAAGTTAAGGGCGGTAATATACCAAAAGAATATATACCTGCTGTCCAGAAAGGATTTAAAGATGCCATGCAAAATGGAGTACTTGCAGGATACCCCGTCGAAAATTTAAAAATTGTTCTTCTTGACGGATCCTATCACAATGTTGATTCGGACAGTCTTTCTTTTGAAATTGCCGCTAAACAAGCTTTCCGGCATGCACTGCCCAAAACCAAGCCTGTATTGCTGGAACCTATAATGAAGGTTGAAGTGGTCACTCCTGAAGAATATATGGGTGATGTTATATCAGATTTTAATAAAAGAAGAGGACATATAGAAAAAATGGAGGGCAAAGCCGGTGCCAGGATCATACGTGCTTTCGCACCTCTTTCTGAACAGTTTGGTTATGTTACCGTTCTGCGAACACTTACATCTGGAAGAGCTACATCTACAATGGAATTTTCCCATTATGAGAAAGTTAGTACTGAAATAGCCAGAAAGATACTGGATAGTTCAAACGGGCAAAAGGAATCAGCTTAATTAATAAATACAATGAGCCAGAAAATTCGAATTAAATTAAAATCTTACGATCATAATCTGGTGGATAAATCCACCGAGAAGATTGTTAAAACTGTTAAAACAACCGGTGCTATTGTTAGTGGACCAATTCCATTGCCTACGCACAAGAGGATCTTTACAGTTTTACGTTCACCTTTTGTAAATAAAAAAGCGAGAGAGCAGTTTGAGCTAAGTTCATATAAGCGCCTTCTCGATATTTACAGCTCAACTCCCAAAACAATTGATGCACTTATGAAGCTGGAGTTGCCAAGCGGTGTTGAGGTTGAAATAAAAGTGTAACTTTTTTGAAAACGAAATAAAATGCCCGGATTAATTGGAAAAAAAATAGGAATGACCTCGGTTTTTGGTGAGGAAGGGAATATGATTCCTTGCACCGTTATTGAAGCTGGCCCCTGCGTGGTGACCCAGATCAAAACCCTGGAAAAGGATGGATATGAAGCTGTCCAGCTGGCTTTTGATGATGTGAAGGAAAAATCATGCAACAAGCCCATGCTCGGACATTTTAAAAAAGCCAAAACCAATCCCAAAAGGAAGCTTTATGAATTCAAGGGTTTTCAGCAGGACCTGAAACTTGGTGACCTGATTACTGTTGATCTGTTAAAAGATGATCTATGGCTTGACATTTCTGGCTTATCCAAAGGTAAAGGCTTTCAGGGTGTGGTAAAACGACATGGCTTTGCCGGAGTAGGACAGGCAACACACGGACAGCACAACCGTATGCGTGCACCCGGATCAATCGGCAGCTCATCATATCCATCAAGGGTATTTAAGGGTATGCGGATGGCAGGCCGGATGGGTGGTGACAATGTCATGATGATTTCTCTTACAATAGTTAAAGTCATTCCTGAAAGTAATCTGTTACTTGTGAAGGGGTCTGTTCCCGGAGCAAAAGGTTCATATTTAATTATTCAGCAATAAAATGGAGCTAATAGTATACAATCTCAAAGGAGAGGAAACCGGCAAGAATATAAGTCTTAATGCGAGTGTTTATGGCATTGATCCCAATGATCACGCCATATATCTTGATGTCAAGCAGCATCTTGCAAATATGCGTCAAGGTACTCATAAAACCAAGGAACGTTCAGAGGTTTCCGGGAGTACAAAAAAGATAAAAAGACAAAAAGGAACCGGAACTGCACGTGCCGGCGATATAAAAAGTCCTATATTCCGTGGAGGTGGACGCGCATTTGGTCCGCGCCCCAGGGATTACAGCTTTAAACTTAACAAGAAGGTCAAGAAGCTTGCCAGAAGGTCTGCACTCTCTTATAAAGCTAAAGCTGACAAGATTAAGATTGTTGAAGATTTTAATCTGGAAGTGCCCAAGACAAAAGACTATCTTGATTTTCTCAATAATATGAAAATTAATGAGAAAAAGTCACTTTTGGTTTTAAACGAACAAAATAAAAACATATATTTGTCAACCCGAAATTTACAGGGCGTAAAAGTGGTAACAGCTTCAGAAGTAACAACATATGATATTATGAATGCTTCTGTACTATTGCTTGCCGAGAGCTCTGTAGATACTTTGGACAATCTGTTAAGCAACTAGAAATTTAAATTGTCATGGATATTCTTAAGAAACCCATTATAACTGAAAAAATGACCCTTCAGGGCGAAAAACTCAACAGATACGGTTTCATTGTTGATAAGAATGCAAATAAGTTACAGATCAGAAATGCTGTAGAGGAGATGTATGATGTAACGGTAGAGGCTGTTAATACAATTGTATACGGGGGAAAAGCAAAATCAAGATATACAAAGACCGGTATAATAACAGGTAAAACACGCTCCTTTAAAAAGGCAATAATTACCCTTGCTGAAGGAGAAAGTATTGATTTTTACAGCAATATCTAGTATCGCGACAAAGCAATTATACCAGAGTCATAAATCATACAGATAACGATAATAGTTTTATATACTTTATAGTTTTTTAAAATGGCAGTACGTAAACTAAACCCGGTGACCCCGGGGCAAAGACATAAGATAAAGTCTACCTTTGAGAATATAACCACCGGTGAACCCGAAAAGTCTCTTCTTGCGCCTATTAAAAAGTCAGGAGGAAGAAACAACACGGGGAAAATGACCATGAGGTATCTTGGTGGCGGACACAAGCGCAGGTACCGTGTGATTGATTTTAAAAGGAACAAGGACGGAGTTTCTGCAGTTGTCAAGACTATTGAATATGATCCTAATCGTTCTGCAAGGATTGCCCTGGTAGTATATGCTGATGGCGAAAAAAGGTATATTATTGCCCCTGCCGGTCTTAAGATTGGCCAGGTAATTATATCCGGAACGGATGCTGCACCGGAGATTGGCAATACCCTCTTCCTTTCCGATATACCCCTGGGGACAATTATTCATAATATTGAACTTAAACCTGGTAAGGGTGCTGCAATGGCTAGAAGTGCAGGTTCATATGCGCAGTTAACTTCACGTGAAGGCAAGTATGCCATTATTAAGCTTCCTTCAGGGGAGATGAGAATGATTTTAGTTACCTGCAAGGGAACTATCGGAAGTGTTTCCAATCCGGATAATGCGCTGGAGCGGTCCGGGAAGGCTGGCCGGAGCCGCTGGCTTGGACGCAGACCCAGAGTCAGAGGTGTAGTTATGAATCCGGTTGATCATCCTATGGGTGGTGGAGAAGGCAGGGCATCAGGCGGTCATCCCCGGTCGAGGACGGGCATACCTGCCAAGGGTTTTAAAACCCGTTCCAGGAAGAAAGCTTCAAATAAGTACATTGTTGAGAAACGAAAAAAATAATTTAGAAAACTAAAGATAGTTATGAGCCGTTCACTTAAAAAAGGCCCTTTTATAGATGTGAAACTCGAAAAACGGGTTACTGATATAAATAAATCAGGAAAGAAAACTGTGGTAAAGACATGGTCACGCAGGTCGATGATTTCACCTGATTTTGTAGGACATACGATTGCCGTTCATAACGGGAATAAATTCATTCCTGTTTATATTACTGAAAATATGGTCGGGCATAAACTTGGTGAATTTTCACCGACAAGAATGTTCCGTGGCCATGGCGGGAAAAAGAAATAAATCAGACTTAAGAACTATATTATATAATTATAGACGATGGGATCCAGAAAACAACAACGAGCTCAACAGATGAAAGAAGAGAGGAAAAGCAAATATTTTGCTGTCCTGCGAAATTGCCCCACATCTCCGCGGAAAATGCGGCTGGTCGCTGATATGGTGAGAGGTGAAGAGGTTAATAAAGCTCTAGATACTCTAAAATTCAGCTCTAAAGAAGCATCGCGCCGGGTCGAGAAACTTCTGCTGTCTGCCATTTCCAACTGGCAAAATAAAAACGAAGGTGTGCGAATTGAAGATAGCCATCTGGTTGTAAAAGCGATATTTGTTGATCAGGCAAGAACCCTGAAAAGGTTAAGACCTGCCCCACAGGGAAGGGCTCACCGAATAAGAAAACGCTCCAATCATGTTACAGTAGTATTGGACAATGTTGAACAGACAGAAATTAATACAAAACAATAGTAAATGGGACAGAAAGTTAATCCGATAAGTAACAGGTTGGGCATAATCAGGGGATGGGACTCCAATTGGTATGGCGGAAATGATTATGCAGACAAGCTGATTGAAGATCATCAAATCAGGGAGTATCTTGATGCCAGACTGGCTAAAGCCAGCATTTCAAAGATCATTATAGAGCGCACGCTTAAACTGATTACCGTTACTGTAAATACCGCACGACCAGGCATAATAATTGGGAAAGGTGGTCAGGAAGTTGATAAACTTAAGGAGGAGCTAAAGAAAGTTACACAGAAGGATGTTCAGATAAACATCTTTGAAGTAAAACGTCCCGAGCTGGATGCCACAATTGTCGCAAATAACCTTGCACGACAGATTGAAGGAAAGATATCCTACAGAAGGGCCATCAAAATGGCTATTGCTTCTACAATGCGCATGGGCGCCGAAGGGATTAAGGTTCAGATAAGCGGCAGACTTGGTGGCGCCGAGATGGCCAGGTCTGAGATGTACAAGGAGGGCCGTACTCCTCTTCACACACTTAGGGCAAATATTGATTTTGCTCTGAGCGAAGCTCTTACCAAGGTGGGGCTGATCGGTGTAAAAGTATGGATCTGCAAGGGCGAAGTTTTCGGGAAACAGGATCTTGCGCCCAACTTCGGAGCGAGCGGACCGGCCTCGGGAGATAAACCTAAGGGCGGCGGCGGATATAAAAGGAGAAAGAAATAATTAAATAATATATTTTATTTTAAGATATTGTAATAATGTTACAACCTAAAAAAACAAAATTCAGAAGGCAGCAAAAGGGTAAAATGAAAGGTAATGCCCAGAGAGGTAATCAGCTTGCTTTTGGATCTTTCGGCATAAAAGCACTTGAAGAGTCATGGATTACCGGCCGTCAGATTGAAGCTGCCAGGCAAGCGGTTACACGTTTCATGAAGAGGGAGGGTCAGATATGGATAAGAATTTTTCCTGACAAGCCAATTACAAAGAAACCCGCTGAAGTTCGTATGGGTAAAGGAAAAGGGGCTCCGGAAGCTTTTGTTGCACCGGTTACTCCGGGAAGAATAATTATAGAAGCCGAGGGTGTGCCAATTGAGATTGCAAGGGAGGCTTTAAGGCTCGCTGCCCAGAAATTGCCTATTACCACAAAATTTGTTGTACGGCGTGATTTCGTTTTTTAGTCTTATTGATCAATAAGTAATACCATATCAGCAAAATTATTTAATTAAATGAAGATATCAGAAATCAGGGAGTTGTCCACCAGTGAAATTCAGGAAAGGATTGATACAGAGAAAAATCTTTTGTTAAAACTTAAGATGAACCATGCGGTTTCTCCGCTGGATAATCCTCTGAAGATACCTGCAGCCCGAAGGAATATAGCCAGGCTTAAAACTGAATTTCGTCAACGTTTGTTAACTGAGAAACAAAAAAGTTAGTTCTTGAAATGGAAAGAAAATTACGAAAAGAACGCGTCGGTGTTGTCGCCAGTAATAAGATGGACAAGTCTATCCTTGTTACCGTGAACCGAAAGGTTAAACACCCTATGTATGGCAAGTTTGTGAAAAAATCGACCAAACTTATGGCGCACGATGAGCAGAATAGCTGCAATATTGGCGATACTGTTAAAATAATGGAAACAAAACCTCTCAGCAAGGATAAATGCTGGAGATTAATAGAAATATTAGAAAGAGCAAAATAGCGATGATACAACAAGAAAGCAGGTTAACCGTAGCCGATAACAGTGGGGCAAAAGAGATTCTTTGCATCAGGGTGCTTGGTGGCAGTGGCAAAAAGTATGCCCGGGTCGGAGATTTGATAATAGCCACTGTTAAAAGTGCAATTCCCTCCGGTGAGATCAAAAAAGGTACAGTCACCAAAGCTGTTGTGGTGCGTACACGAAAAGAGATACGACGAAATGACGGCTCCTATATCCGTTTTGATGATAATGCCGTTGTTCTGCTGAACGCTGTTGGTGAGATCAGGGGCACCCGGATTTTCGGTCCTGTTCCCCGTGAGCTTCGTGAAAAGTACATGAAGATTGTTTCTCTTGCACCGGAAGTATTATAATTATATAAAAAATTGAACGATGGGCAGAAAATATCATATTAAAAAGGGGGATACGGTTTACGTCTTATCCGGTGAATCCCGCGGGCAAAAGGGAAGAGTCCTCGACATTATTACAAAGGAGGGAAAAGCTATAGTTGAGGGGATCAATATGGTCTCCCGCCATACAAAGCCCAACGCTAAACACACTCAGGGAGGAATCATTAAGAAAGAAGCTCCCGTAACAATTTCAAACCTGATGCTGGTTGACCCGTCAACCGGGAAGCCTACCAGGATCGGAAGGAAATTGGATGAAAATAATAATTTAGTTCGTTATTCAAAAAAAACAGGGGAGGAAATTAAGTAATGAAATACACGCCTTTACTTAAGAAAAAATACTTTGAGGAAGTTATTCCTGCTTTAACAAAGGAATTCAATTACAAAACTGTAATGCAGGTGCCAAGGTTGCAAAAGATTGTAATCAATCAGGGTGTTGGCCAGGCTGTAGCAGATAAAAAGATTATTGAAACTGCACAGGCTGAACTTACTGCCATTTCAGGCCAGAAAGCTGTGCAGACTGTTTCCAGGAAAGATATTTCTAATTTTAAACTTAGGCGCGACATGCCTATTGGGGTGCGGGTTACGTTGCGAAGGGACCGGATGTATGAGTTTCTTGAGCGCCTTGTATCTGCTGCATTACCACGAATCCGGGATTTCCGGGGAGTAAACACAAAATTTGATGGTCGTGGTAACTATACTCTTGGCATAAGTGAACAGATCATTTTCCCTGAAATTGACATTGATAAGATCAATAAAATACTTGGAATGGAGATTAGTTTTGTTACAACTGCAGATACAGATGAAGAGGGTTTTGCCCTGCTCCGGGAATTTGGTATACCATTTAAGAATGTTAAAAAGAATTAAATATGGCAAAAGAGTCAATGAAAGCGCGCGAAAAGCGCCGGCAAAAACTGGTTGACCGTTACGCGGAAAAGCGTGCAAAACTGAAAGCCGAAGGCGATTATATAGGTTTAAGTCTGTTACCAAGAAACAGTAATCCGATACGGCTTCATAACCGCTGCAAACTTACAGGACGTCCAAAAGGTTATATGCGTCAATTTGGCCTGAGTCGTATTACATTCAGGGAAATGGCTTCCAAAGGTCTTATACCCGGGATTAAAAAAGCAAGCTGGTAGTTAATTATAAAATAAAATAAAGATGACAGATCCTATAGCAGATTATCTTACACGGTTAAGAAATGCCATGATGGCAAAGCATAAGATTGTAGAGATTCCTGCTTCCAATTTGAAAAAAGATATTACCAAGATTCTCTTCGAGAAAGGTTATATTCTGAACTATAAATTTGAAGATGATGGAGTACAGGGAAAAATTAAGGTTGCCCTGAAATATCATCCTGAAACCAAACAGTCAGCGATTAAATCACTGCGCCGGATTAGCCGGCCGGGCCTTCGACAGTATAAGAGTAAGGATGAACTTCCCAGAGTATTGAACGGATTAGGAATAGCAATCATGTCAACATCGCAGGGAGTTATCTCCGATAAGGAAGCCAGGAAGAATAATATCGGCGGCGAAGTATTGTGTTACGTATATTAATTGGAGGAATTGAGCAATGTCAAGAATAGGATATTTACCAGTAGAGTTACCCGATAAAGTTACAGTCTCAGTAGACAAAAGCAATCTGGTTAGCGTTAAAGGCCCTCTTGGGGAACTTTTTCAGCAAGTTGATTCACGTATAACGGTTAAAGTTGATGAGAATCAGGTTGTTTTGGAAAGACCTTCGGATGACAATCAGACCAAGTCCATGCATGGCTTGTACCGGTCACTTATTAACAATATGGTGGAAGGAGTTTCTAAAGGATATGAGATCAAACAGGAGCTCGTGGGTGTAGGGTACAGGGCTGAAGCAAACGGACAATTACTTGAACTTAGCCTTGGCTATTCTCATGAGATATATTTTCAAATCCCGGCTGAAGTTAAGGTTGAGACTAAAACAGAAAGACGCAGTAACCCTGTTATAACACTCAATAGTTGTGATAAGCAACTTATAGGTGAGGTAGCGGCTAAGATCAGATCTTTCCGCAAACCTGAACCATATAAGGGTAAAGGTGTCAAGTTTGTAGGTGAACAACTCAGGAAAAAGGCGGGTAAATCTGCAAGTGTTTAATAATTTTTAAATCGGTAATTAATCATGGCTTTAACTAAGCTTCAAAGAAGAAAGCGGATAAAAATGAGAATCCGTAAAAGTATTTCCGGAACGAAAGAGCGTCCGAGAATGTCTGTTTTCCGGAGTAACAAGGGAATGTACGTGCAACTAATAGACGATCTTAACGGACAAACATTAGCTGCTGCATCATCTTTGAAAAAGAAAGGAGAGGATTCCAAACAAGTCAATAAAACCGAGGATGCTAAATCTGTTGGGAAACTCATTGCAGAAAAATCTCTTGAAAAAGGTATATCCAAAGTAGTATTTGACAGGAATGGTTATTTATACCACGGCAGGGTGAAGGCTTTAGCGGATGCTGCCAGGGAAGGAGGATTAAAATTTTAGGTTATGTCAACAACAATAAGAAAAGTTAAAACCAGTGATCTGGAGCTTAAAGACCGCGTTGTCAGCATTCAGCGCGTAACCAAAGTAACCAAGGGAGGGCGTACCTTTAGTTTTTCAGCCATCGTTGTGGTTGGAAATGAAGGAGGCATTGTAGGTTACGGTTTAGGCAAGGCCAACGAAGTTACAACAGCAATATCCAAGGGTATTGAAGATGCTAAAAAGAATCTTGTAAAAGTGCCGATACATAAGGGTACAATACCACATGAGCAGGTTGCCAAGTATGGAGGTGCAAGAATATTTATAAAGCCTGCCTCCCATGGTACCGGAGTTGTAGCTGGAGGAGCTATGCGTGCTGTGCTTGAAAGTGTAGGTATTACTGATGTACTTGCCAAGTCGAAGGGATCGTCAAATCCCCATAACCTTGTCAAAGCTACTTTCAAAGCCCTTCTGGAACTAAGGGATGCCCATACGATCTCTGAACTCAGGGGCATTCCCCTGGACAGGGTTTTTCATGGTTAGACTATAAGAAGCTAAGCACTCGTTAAGAATTGCTTGCTGAAGTTTTGCCAGGTGCATGCTGATCATGGAAAACTTACATTATATGTAAGAATTTATAACAAAGATTAAAGTTATATCTGGCTAAAAAGTGAAAAATATAAACAGATGATTAATTTACGGTAATGGCAAAGATTCGGATTACACAGGTAAGAAGCAAAATAGGAAGCTCACAACGCCAGAAAAAAACTCTGGAGGCGCTGGGTTTGAAAAAAATCAGTAATAGCGTTGAAACTGAAGCTACACCACAGATACTGGGTATGGTTGAGAAAGTGCGGCATTTGCTGGAAGTCGAAGATGTTAAATAAATAAATTTAATTAAAGATATGGATTTGAGTAATTTGAAACCCGCTGAAGGCTCGATCAAGCGTGAAAAAAGACTTGGAAGGGGAGAAGGATCAGGACGTGGAGGAACTGCCACACGTGGCCATAAAGGACAAAAGTCCCGTTCCGGGTATAGTAAACAGCCAGGGTTTGAAGGGGGCCAGATGCCGTTACAAAGAAGGGTTCCTAAATTTGGATTCAAAAATATCAACCGTAAATCCTATAAAGGTGTCAATATAGGAGTATTGCAGGATATTGCAAAAACAACCGGGGCGAAAATGATAGATGTCCAGGTGCTTGTCAGTGCCGGTCATGCTTCCAAAAATGATAAGGTAAAGATTCTCGGGACCGGGAACCTTGAAACAAAGCTTGAGGTAAAAGCACATGCTTTTTCCGCCTCGGCTCAGGAAGCAATTGAAAAATCAGGTGGCACGGCAGTAAAAATATAATTCCAACATGAAGGCTTTCATTGAAACCATTAAGAACATTTTTAAGATTGAGGATCTCCGCTCCAGAATTTTATATACGCTTGGAATACTGCTTATATACCGGCTCGGATCATTTGTTGTTTTACCTGGCATAGACCCTAACCAGCTCGGTGCACTGCAGGAGCAAACTGCCGATGGTATACTTGGACTTCTTGATATGTTTTCGGGAGGAGCATTTGCAAATGCTTCAATTTTCGCTCTTGGTATCATGCCTTATATTTCTGCATCTATTGTTGTGCAGTTACTGGGAATTGCAATTCCCTATTTCCAACGCCTTCAGAGAGAAGGAGAAAGTGGCAGAAGAAAGATTAACCAGATCACAAGGTATCTGACAGTATTTATACTTATTTTCCAGGGACCTGCATATCTTACAAACCTTCAGGCACAGCTTCCTCCCGCTGCGTTCGTTCTTACCGGTCCATTTTTCTGGGTTTCCTCGGTGATCATTCTGATCTCTGGAACCATGTTTGTTATGTGGCTTGGTGAACGTATTACCGACAAGGGTATTGGAAATGGTATTTCTTTAATAATTATGGTTGGTATAATTGCGCGGTTACCATTTGCACTTTTTGCCGAGTTTTTTGCAAAACTCGAGCAGGCAGGCGGCGGCGGACTGATTATGTTTATAGTGGAGATGGTTGTGTTGTTTTTTGTTTTTATGGGTGTTATTCTTCTTGTTCAGGGTACCAGGCGTATTCCTGTTCAGTATGCAAAAAGGATAGTAGGGAACAAACAATATGGTGGAGTAAGACAATATATTCCGCTTAAGGTGAATTCTGCAGGTGTTATGCCTATAATTTTTGCCCAGGCCCTTATGTTCATTCCTCTTACCTTGTCCAGCTTTGCCCCCACCGAAGCCATGACCGGATTTGCTGCAGCATTTAGTGATTTTACCGGATTTTGGTATAATTTTACATTTGCAGTTTTGATTATATTATTCACGTATTTTTATACTGCGGTCACCATAAATCCCGGTCAAATGGCAGAGGATATGAAACGTAACGGCGGCTTTATTCCGGGAGTTAAGCCAGGAAAGAAAACTGTTGAGTTCCTTGATACAATTATGTCGCGGATAACTTTGCCCGGATCAATGTTTCTTGCTCTTGTTGCAATATTACCCGCATTTGCTATGATTGCCGGGGTTACTTCACAATTTGCCCAGTTTTACGGGGGAACATCACTGCTTATTATGGTAGGTGTGGTTCTTGATACACTTCAGCAAATTGAAAGTCATTTGCTTATGCGGCATTATGATGGACTTATGAAATCAGGCAGAATCAAGGGAAGAAGCGGAGGAGGAACAATCTGAGTTTAAAATATTACGTTCTTTGATGTTGAATGAAAAGACAAGTGAAGCTATTGAGTTGATGAGGGGGTGCAACCTGCTTGTTTCTAAAACGCTTGCAGAAATTGCAAAGGTTATCGGACCCGGAGTTACTACCCTTGAACTTGACCGGCTGGCTGAAACCTTTATACACGATAATGGGGCTGTTCCCGGATTCAAGGGATATCAGGGATTTCCCAATACCCTTTGTACTTCAGTTAATTCCGAGGTTGTACATGGTATACCTTCATCATATGTTTTGAAAGAAGGAGATATAGTATCGATCGATTGCGGAGTCAGGATGAACGGTTATTACGGGGATACAGCTTATACTTATGGTATAGGAGAAATATCCGGCGAAGTAGCTGAACTTTTGAAAGTAACATACGAATCACTATTCAAGGGAATTGAACAAGCTGTTGCAGGAAAGAGGGTAGGTGATATAGGTTTTTCAATTCAACAGTATGTAGAAGAAGCCGGGTTTTCTGTGGTCCGGGAAATGGTTGGACACGGTATAGGTGAAAAGCTGCACAAGGAACCTGAAATACCCAACTACGGTAAACGTGGAAGGGGGGCTTTGCTCAGGGAGGGAATGACAATTTGTATTGAACCTATGATTAACCTTGGCAGCAAGTCCATTATGCAGGAATCCGACGGATGGACCATACGTACAAGAGATAAACAGCCTTCTGCACATTATGAGCTTGCGCTGGTTGTAGGGAAAAGTGAAGCAGATGTTTTATCAACATTTAAGTATATTGAAGAAGAATTAATTAATAAAAACAAGGGTTTACCATGGCAAAACAAAAAGCCATAGAGCAAGACGGTACAATTATTGAGTCCTTATCCAATGCTATGTTCAAGGTTGAATTGGAAAACGGTCATGTTATCATTGCTCATATTTCAGGAAAAATGCGGATGCATTATATAAAAATATTACCCGGAGATAAGGTTAAGGTGGAAATGTCTCCATATGATCTTTCCAAAGGCAGAATAAGTTACAGATATAAATAAATTAAACTAATTTGATATGAAGGTCAGAGCATCTGTTAAGAAAAGAAGTGCAGACTGTAAAATTGTTCGCAGAAAAGGGCGTTTGTATGTTATTAACAAAAAAAACCCCAAGTTTAAGCAACGGCAAGGGTAAAGTAGAAAAAAACTTTATAAAATATTAATATTATATTATGGCAAGAATTGTTGGTGTGGATTTACCAAAAAACAAAAGGGGAGAAATCGGACTCACCTATATTTACGGGATAGGTCGTAGCACTGCCATTAAGATCCTTGAAGAGGGAGGTATTGGCAGGGATTTAAAGGTTAAAGACTGGAATGATGATCAGCTGGCCATTATCCGGAATCTTATAAATGATAAGTTTAAGGTTGAAGGTGAGCTAAGATCTTCCATGCAAATGAATATCAAAAGGTTGATGGATATTGGGTGTTATCGTGGTATACGCCACCGTAGCGGATTACCTGTGCGTGGGCAAAGCACAAAAAACAATGCAAGAACCCGTAAAGGCAGAAAGAAAACCGTTGCCAACAAAAAAATGGCAACCAAATAATCGGTAAAATATGGCTAAGAAAGTAGGTACATCAAAAAAGAGAGTTGTTAAGGTTGAACCTGTAGGTCAGGCTCACATTCATGCATCATTTAACAATATAATTGTTACCCTGACAAATAATAATGGTCAGGTAATATCCTGGTCATCCGCCGGTAAAAACGGATTCAGGGGATCCAAGAAAAACACACCTTATGCTGCACAGATATCTGCTGGTGATTGTGCCAAAAAAGCATATGACCTTGGATTGCGTAAAGTTAAGGTTTATGTTAAAGGTCCCGGTTCAGGGCGGGAATCTGCGATAAGGACCATTCATACATCGGGGATTGAGGTCGCAGAGATTATTGATGTAACCCCTTTGCCCCATAACGGTTGCCGTCCGCCAAAACGCAGACGCGTATAATAAATTGATCAACTCAATAAAACAAATAATCTATTCATTGAAATGGCAAGATATACTGGACCAAGAACAAAAATAGCAAGGAAATTCGGGGAGCCAATTTTTGGACCCGACAAGGTATTTGAAAAGAAGAACTATCCTCCGGGAATGCATGGTAATATGCGAAAAAGAAAAAAAACATCTGAGTATGGTGTGCAGCTTCTGGAAAAGCAAAAGGCTAAATTTACATATGGTGTGCTTGAACGCCAGTTTTCCAACCTGTTTAAAAAGGCATCCCGTTCTAAGGGTATTACCGGTGAAGCTTTGCTGCAGTTGCTTGAGTCGCGTCTCGATAATGTTGTTTTCAGAATGGGTATTGCACCCTCACGTGCCGGAGCGAGGCAACTTGTTTCACACAGGCATATTACCATCAACGGAAAGGTTGTCAATATACCCTCCTGTATAGTTAAGCCTGGGGATTATGTAGGCGTAAGGGAGAAATCCAAATCACTTGAGGTTATCTCCGAATCTCTTAGCGGCGTAAAGCGGAATGCATATTCCTGGATCGAATGGGATTCAGAAACAATGACCGGCAGGTTTTTGAATATGCCTGAAAGGGTTGATATTCCTGAAAATATAAAGGAACAATTGATTGTAGAATTATATTCAAAATAAAATTACAATGGCAATATTAGCATTTCAAAAACCCGAACAGGTAATTATGCTTGAATCTACCGACACAGTTGGTAAATTTGAGTTTCGGCCTCTTGAACCAGGTTATGGTATTACCATTGGCAATTCACTCAGAAGGGTACTGCTTTCATCTCTGGAAGGGTATGCAATCACCAGTATTAAGATTTCCGGAGTTGATCATGAATTTTCCACAATTACCGGAGTCCTTGAGGATGTAACAGAAATTATACTTAACCTTAAGCAGGTCCGGTTCAAAAAACAAATTGAGGATACTGAAGGAGAAAAAATTAATGTTTCTATATCCGGACAGGAATTTTTTAAAGCGGGTGATCTTTCCAGATACCTTAATGGTTTTGCTGTTTTAAACCCTGATCATCTTATTTGCCGAATGGCCCCCGAAACCAAGTTTCAGATTGAAATTAACATCAGCAAAGGAAGGGGATATGTTCCTGCCGAGGAGAATAAACCCGTTGATACCGAGTTTGGCCTGATTGCTTTGGACTCAATTTTCACTCCCATCAGGAATGTTAAATATGCAGTAGAGGACTACCGGGTGGAGCAGAGGACAGATTATGAAAAACTTATCTTTGAGATAGAGACAGATGGTTCTATTCATCCCAAAGAAGCCCTTAAGGAGTCGGCCAAAATTCTTATTCATCATCTTATGCTGTTTTCTGATGAGAAAATCACCCTGGAGACAGATGAGAAATTTGCAAATGAAGAGTTTGATGAAGAGGTGTTGCATATGAGACAGCTTCTTAAATCACGTCTTGTAGACCTCGATCTTTCGGTCAGGGCATTGAATTGCCTTAAGGCTGCAGAGGTTGAAACCCTGGGAGATCTTGTCAAGTTCAATAAGAATGATCTTTTAAAATTCAGGAATTTCGGTAAGAAATCACTTACTGAACTGGATGAACTGCTTGACTCAATGAACCTGAACTTTGGGATGGATATATCAAAATATAAATTAGACAAGGATTAAGAGAAATGAGACACAGAAAGAAGCTAAATCATCTGGGAAGAACCAGTTCGCACAGAAAAGCCATGCTTGCCAACATGGCATCTTCCCTAATATTGCACAAACGTATATCAACTACCGTTGCAAAAGCCAAGGCATTGAGAGTTTATGTTGAACCTCTGCTCACAAAGTCAAAAAATGATTCTACCCATTCCAGGAGAGTGGTTTTCAGTTATCTGAAGAATAAATATGCTGTTTCTGAAATGTTTCGTGA
Organism: Bacteroidales bacterium; assembly: GCA_007132225.1. Lineage (GTDB taxonomy): Bacteria > Bacteroidota > Bacteroidia > Bacteroidales > PUMT01 > PXAP01. The sequence continues at coordinate 25,260 of SLPB01000009.1, forward strand.
GGTCTCACCAAAAATAGCAGACAGACCAGGAGGTTATACAAGGATTCTGAAAACCGGTACAAGACTTGGTGACAGCGCTGATATGTGCATCATTGAATTGGTTGATTATAATGAAAATATGCTTACTGCACCGGCAGAGACAAAAGAAACAAAAAAACGCAGCCGGAGAAGGCGTGGCAAAAAGGATTCTTCCCCGGATACATCACCTGCTGCTGAACAGAAACAAAAAAAAGCTGAAGGTGATGAGATAACCGGATCTGCTTCCGGGGGTGCTGTTGAGAGTAAAGAGGAAGCCCCTGTTTCAGAGAAAAAGGAAGAGGCCCCTGTTTCAGAGAAAAAGGATGAGACTCCTGCTTCAGAGAAAAAGGATGAGACTCCTGCTTCAGAGAAAAAGGAAGAGGCTCCTGTTTCAGAGAAAAAGGAAGAGACTCCTGCTTCAGAGAAAAAGGAAGAG
>SLPB01000027.1 GCA_007132225.1 Bacteroidales bacterium
CCGAAACCGGGATAGCGGAAAAGATCCATCCGGTGGTTCTGACGATGCCCGGGCTGCCAGGAGGTTGCATCAGACCCAGGGCCGTATCCCCAGGCCCAAAGCCAGTCACGGGGTTGTTCGTTTAGATAATTGAATATAGCCTTATCATCCTCATTGTCAAATTTCTGGTTGGTAAAATAGATTTTTGTTTCTGGGTGGTAACTGTGGATGATTTTGGCCATCTCCTCTACCGTGTTAATGAAAGCAAGTCCGTAGGGCTTGCATTTATCACATTCACATCCTCCCCCGTCTCCTCCGTGAAATTTTATAAAATCAAATGAAGGTGACTCTTTAAAATAATCTTCACATTTTTTTAACATGTATTGTTTTGCTTCAGGAACCGAAAGGCATACATAACCCAGTCGACCGATAGATTCAGCGGCTTCCCAGTCTTCAGGCAGGCCCGGTCCGCCTGTGTTGGCACCGAAGCCGCCCTGTGTCATCAACCCGTAAGATTTAATGAACTCGAACATCGGCCCTGGCCGGCAGGTAATAGTGTTTGCTCCGGCGAGGGCATAGTCGAGGATCACCCGCCTGGTTTCTTCCTCTGTCCAGTCACGAACCTGAGCTACCCTCTTTGCTACATGGCTTTGTCCATATTGTGTACCCCTGATTTCAAATGCCGGAGCAGTTCTTACATACAGATCCTCTGGAATTGTAAATCCGTTGCCCTCAAAATTTATCTGACGCAACAATTCTCCTACTGCATACAGGCATCCACGTTCATCAACTCCTGCCGCAAGGATCCATTGTTTGCCGTTTACTTTCAGTGACTTAAGTAAAAAACCTTCTTTACCCGGATCAAGCCAGGTTAAAGGGTCAATACGGTTATCATCAAACTGACTGGCAATTACAGAATTGTTTTCAGGTATACCCAGTAGGATAAGCAATTCATCATCACCACTCTTCCTTTTTGGTTCTTTATCCAGGGAAACTTTAATACCCGGCATTTCCTCAAGACGTGCTGCCAGCAGTTTAGCAACTCTTTTTTCTATTTCGGTGGCTTTTGGTTCAATTAGTATAACTACTCTATGGTATTTTTCAGCATTTAAATCTTTTACTGAAAAAGTCGCGACAAATATCAAAAAGATGCTTATTTTGAATAACTTAGTCATTTTGTGTGTTTTATTAATGAGCAAAATAACAGATTTATTTTAATTTGAAAAAGAATATATCCGGGTGTTGTTTTTATTGCTACTTCATTTTCTCTATATCTTCAGGAATATCGATGCCTATGGTATCGAGAGTGGTCTCCTTTATTTTTATTGAGTATCCGTTTTCAATCCATCGGTTTTGCTCAAGGGATTCTGCCAGTTCAAGAGGAGTTGGCTCAAGCCTGGTTATTTTGTGTAAAATGTCGGGCCGGTATGCATACATCCCTATATGCCTGTAGAAATCGTGGGATTGTATCCAGTCTTTTTCTTCCTTGCCTCTTACAAAAGGCAGGGGTGAACGGCTGAAGTATATGGCATAACCATATTTATTGAAAATAGCTTTAGGAAAGTTAGGGTTAAATATATCATCTGCTGAATCAATCTTTTTTACCAGTGTAGCTATATCGACTTTACCTTCATTAAAACAATCAGCCAGAAGTCTTATCTGCTCAGGTTGAATGAATGGCTCATCTCCCTGAATATTAATAATGATATCATACTTTTTACCAGTGTTGGAAGAAAAAATATCTGCAGCCTCACCACAGCGCTCAGTACCGCTTTGATGACCCGATGAGGTCATAACCGCCATTCCTCCAAAATCATCAACAGCCTTTTTTATCCTTTCATCATCTGTGGCTACCACAACATTTTCCAGGGCTTTCTTCACCTGCTCCCAGGTTCTTTGAATCATGGGCTTACCTTTTATTTCAACCAGTGGCTTCCCCGGGAAACGGGATGATTGATACCGGGCAGGTATTATTCCTAAGCATTCCATACTATAAAAGATTAACTGCCAGTCACTTTTTCAGGACTTTACCTTAAAGGAAAGATCCGCTGTAGGCAAAATTTTAATTGGGCAAATTAGTAAAAAAGTATTAAAGTTGTAAATTTGTCATGCATAATTGATAATTAACCCGATCGATTGCGGGAATTATGCTATTTTGACATGTGAGTTACTGAAGAGTTATTAAAGATGGATATTCAGAATATTAAGCAAAGATTTTCGATAATCGGAAATTCAATAGTTTTAAACAGGGCTATAGAAGTAGCTTACAGGGTCGCTCCTACTGATCTTTCAGTTTTAATAACAGGTGAAAGCGGAGTGGGCAAGGAATCTTTTCCACAATTAATACATCAGTTCAGTGCAAGGAAACATGGGCCTTACATTGCTGTAAATTGTGGTGCTATACCCGAAGGTACGATTGATTCGGAACTGTTCGGCCACCAGAAAGGGGCTTTTACAGGGGCTCATGAAAGCCGTAACGGATATTTTGAGGTTGCAAACAATGGTACTATTTTTCTTGATGAAGTATCCGAGCTGCCTCTTTCCACCCAGGTGAGGTTGCTGAGAGTACTCGAAACAGGTGAGTTTATAAAGGTAGGAACCTCTAAAGTGCTGAGAACAGATGTCAGAATAATAGCGGCCACCAATGTTGATATTATTCATTTGCTGGGGCAGGGGAAATTCCGGGAAGATCTTTATTACCGGCTTAATACAGTGCCGGTTTTTGTTCCGCCCCTGAGGGAAAGGAAAGAAGATATCCTGTTATTATTCCGTAAGTTTTCGATGGATTTTGCAGAAAGATATCGAATGCCTGAAATAATTCTTGATGAAGAGGCCAAAAAGATTTTGGTCCAGTATGATTGGCCCGGAAATATCAGGCAGCTAAAAAACCTTACAGAGCAAATATCAATAATTGAAAAAACCCGGGAGATAAATTCCGAAACTCTGCGTAAATACCTGCCCGATTATCTTGATAAAAAGCTGCCTGCGCTGATTAATTCACATGGAGATAAATCCTTCGCCTCAGAACGGGAGATTCTTTATAAAATCCTTTTTGATATGAAAAATGACATGAATGATTTGAAAAAACTCGTTCATGAAATAATTGAAAACAGTCCGCATGATATAAATATTGAAGACAGACGGCTGATGGATAAGTTATATGAAGACACTGATTATCAATTTAATTCCGGGGCTTCCAATCTTCCTGATTTAATAAGGCCTGATTCACCGCATATTGAAGATACTGAGGAAATAATTGAAGAGTCTCTTTCGTTACAGGATAAGGAAGTCGAGCTAATTAAAAAAGCACTTGAAAAATATGGTGGCAAAAGAAAGATGGCCGCCTACGAGTTGGGGATTTCTGAGCGTACATTGTACCGTAAGATAAAACAATATGATATCGAATAAATTATGAGAACCGGAATAATATATTTATTATTGATTTTTGTACTTGCTTTCAAAGGGTGCACTGTCAACTATTCATTTACCGGAGCATCTCTGCCACCACAATTGGAAACAGTATCAGTGCAGTATTTTGACAACAGGGCTCCCATTGTTTACCCAGCTCTTAGTCAGGATATAACTGAAGAATTAAAGGACATGCTGCAGTCCAGGACCCGGCTGAAACTCATAAATGATATTGGTGATGCTGATTTTGAAGGAGTAATTGAGCAATACCGGACACAACCTGTTTCCGTACAGGCAGATGAGCGGGCCAGCCTGGAGCGACTTACAATCTCAGTAAGGGTTTCCTATACCAATATTGCCGATCCTGAGCTGGACTTTGAAGCAACTTTTTCCAGGCATGAGGACTACGATGCCAGAATGGGACTGGAGGCCGTTGAAAGCGAACTGGTAAGCAAGATCGTCAGCCAGTTGACAGAAGATATTTTTAACCGGGCCTTTGTTAACTGGTAAGGCAGAGGGGTGGAATACAGAGGTTTAAAAAACTACTTTCAGGCATGATCACATCAATGTTATTTTATCTGGCAAATTATATATGCGAATCATTCACGGGTGAATTAATTAAAATATAACCGAAGAGTAATGAACAGGGACAAATTCATAGATTATCTTGACAGGCCTGAAAAAATGGATGCTGATAATCTTGAACAAATACGGGAAGTTTTACAGGAATACCCTTATTTTCAGACTGCTCATATTTTACTTTTAAAAACTCTTGACAACCTCAAGGATATGAGGTTTAGCGGCCAGTTAAAAGTGTCCGCTGCTCATATTGGAAACAGGAATATTCTTTTTAATTTACTTCATAAACATCAGGTTATAGTTAAACCACAACCCGAAGAAGAAGGGGGGAGCAATGACTCTGAAGTAATTTCTGCCGGGGAAGCTGAACCTGAAATAACTTCTTCAAGGGAAGCTGAACCTGAAGTAATTTCTGCCGGGGAAGCTGAACCTGAGTTAAATTCCTCTGAAGAAGATAAGCCTGAAACCTCGGTAAAAGCAACTGTTGAGGAAGTTCCGGTTCCTGATGATGATAAGGAGATTATCCAGGAAGAAAGTCTTGCAGATAAGATTCTCAGGGAAGTGGAACAGTTAAGAAAGTCAAAAGAAAGTCAAAAGAATGAACCCCCTGTTGAGAAGAAAAAGGAAGTTCTGGCAGACAGTGAAAAACAACCAGGGGGTGTTCCTGATCCCGGGACTGAAAAAACGGTTTCACCGGAAGAAACCGCCCGGGATGTTCTGCTTATTGATGAGAAGGCCGAAATTGACAGTACCCCTGAAGTTGAAAACACCCCTGAAATTGATTCCTCTGTTAAGAACAGGGAAGATGACAAAAGGGTTAAATCAGATAATGATCTTCTTGAACTGGACAAATCAGATCAGGTGCCGGATAATCTGAAGGATCAGCCTGATAAGCTTCCAGGCGAAACCGAAGGAAAAAAAAAAATAAACCAGACCGGATCTCATGATAATGAAGTACATTCATTTTCCGAGTGGCTTGATTTGTTTCAGGAAACTCCTTTCCAGCATGAGGAAGAACAGCGGGAAGAGACCGGTAATCCCAGAGATGACCTGATTGACAGATTCCTTAAGGAGAAGCCGCGCATTGAGCCACGCTCGCCCCTTGATAGTACTGATCATCCCGTTGACATGTCTGCTAACAGCACAAAGGATAATGAAGAGTTTTTTACAGAAACACTTGCAAAAATTTACATTCAGCAAAAACATTATAAAAAGGCAATTTACGCTTATGAAAAATTATGTTTGAAATATCCTGAAAAATATAGTTACTTTGCAGACCAAATTGATGAGATCAAACGTTTTATTAACCATTAATAACAAATAAAAAAATATGTTTACTCTTATTTCTGTACTGATATTTATTGTGGCAATTCTGCTGGTATTAATAGTGCTGGTTCAAAACTCCAAGGGGGGCGGACTTGCAGCCAATTTTTCTGCTTCCAATCAGGTTATGGGCGTAAGGAAAACTGCTGATTTTCTTGAAAAAGCAACGTGGACTCTCGCAGCAAGCCTTGTGTTTCTCAGTATTCTGGCTTCAGCAACCATTCCAAGGGGAACCGTTGAAGAACAGCGATCTCTTATTGAAGGACAGATTGAACAAACAATCGATCCAACAGTTCAACCTTCCTTTCCAACAGCTGTTCCTGATTTGGCCCCTGATGCAGAGGCTCCGCCTCTTCCTCTGGATGAAGATGATGAAGAACAGAATTAAAATACCGGGGTTTTTTCCAGGTTTCTTACTCCATATTTTAGATAAAAACAGGAGTGTCAGTATGTCATTACATACTGACATTTTTTTTTTTACTGACACACCCGTTGTCAGTCAGGTAAGCTGCTAAAAATTAGCATATTGGAGGCTTATCCATGTATTGTTCCCATAATTGAACCGGAAAAAGCTGTCAAATTTATCCTAATGCTAACCTGAATTGTGCCTTTTCACCCTTTGGCACAGAATATGATCTGAGCGTATCAAAATTTAAATAAATTTGTTTAACCATTAAAACTTGAAAAAATGGCTGATATTAAGCTAACACCTTTAAAAGACAGAGTACTTGTCGAGCCTCATGAAGCTGAAGTGAAAACATCCAGCGGTATCATAATCCCTGAATCTGCACAGGAAAAACCTCAGAAAGGTACTGTAGTGGCAGTGGGAGAGGGAAAAAAAGATGAACCCATAACCGTAAAAGTCGGAGATGTTGTTTTATACGGAAAGTATGCCGGAACAGAGATCAGATTTGAAGATAAGGATTACCTGATCATGCGGGAAGATGATATTTTACTGATCGAAAAGTAATTATTAATAAATCGTTAAACCAAAATTAAAACACTAATAAAATGTCAAAAGAGATTAAATTCGATATCGAAGCCAGAACACTCCTTAAAGCGGGTGTTGATGAACTTACCGATGCAGTTAAGGTAACCCTTGGACCTAAGGGTCGCAATGTGGTTATAGATAAAAAATTTGGAGCGCCTCAGATAACAAAAGACGGTGTGAGTGTAGCAAAGGAGATTGAACTTTCCGATCCTTATAAAAATATGGGAGCCCAGATGGTTAAGGATGTAGCATCAAAAACCGCCGACCAGGCCGGTGATGGCACTACCACAGCAACCATTCTTGCCAGGTCAATCATGAGTGTTGGTCTTAAAAATGTTACTGCCGGAGCAAATCCCATGGATCTGAAGCGCGGAATTGACATTGCAGTGCAGAAAGTTATTGAAAGCCTGCAGAAGCAGAGTAAGACTGTTGGTGATGATATAAACAAGATTGAACAGGTAGCTTCCATTTCAGCAAACAACGATCACTCCATCGGCAAACTGATTGCCGAAGCAATGGGCAAGGTGAAAAAGGAAGGAGTCATTACTGTCGAGGAAGCAAAAGGAACCGAAACCACAGTTGAAGTAGTTGAGGGTATGCAGTTTGACCGTGGTTATATATCTCCGTATTTTATAACTGATACTGAAAAAATGGAGAGTGTAATGGAGAATCCTTATATTCTCTTGTCGGACAAGAAAATATCAACCATGAAGGATCTCATGCCTGTTCTTGAACCTGTGGCCCAGGCAGGCCGTCCTCTGGTTATTATCGCTGAAGATGTTGATGGCGAAGCTCTGGCCACACTTGTGGTAAATAAGTTGAGAGGATCACTTAAGATTGCTGCCGTCAAGGCTCCTGGTTTTGGTGACAGAAGGAAAGAAATGCTTGAGGATATTGCCATATTAACCGGCGGTACCGTTATTTCTGAAGAAAAAGGGCTTAAACTTGAAACGGCCACTATGGATCTTCTTGGTGAAGCAGAAAAAATGACAATTGACAAGGAGAACACAACTATTGTAAATGGCAAAGGGGAAAAATCAAATATAGAGGCCAGGATCAAGCAGATCAAGACTCAGCTTGAGAATACAACTTCAGATTATGATAAAGAAAAACTTCAGGAGCGCCTTGCAAAACTTGCAGGCGGGGTAGCTGTTCTTTATATTGGAGCAGCTTCAGAAATGGAGATGAAAGCCAAGAAGGATCTTGTAGATGATGCATTAAGTGCCACGCGGGCAGCAGTTGAGGAAGGAATAATACCTGGTGGTGGTGTTGCCTTTGTAAGAGCAATTGAAGCTCTTGAAAAACTTACCGGCCAAAATGATGATCAGAATACAGGAATCGCAATTGTCAGAAGGGCTATTGAAGAGCCTCTGAGATTAATTGTAGAGAATGCCGGTCAGGAAGGTTCCATTGTTATTCAGCGTGTTAAAGAAGGCAAAGCTGATTTTGGATACAATGCCTATACTGATAAATATGAAAATCTTTATGAATCAGGAGTAATTGATCCTACAAAAGTAGCACGTATTGCTCTTGAAAATGCCGGTTCTGTTGCAGGAATGTTCCTTACAACTGAATGTGTCATAGTAGAGGAAAAAGAAGATAAGCCTGAGATGCCACCTATGGGTGGAGGAATGGGTGGAGGAATGGGTGGAATGATGTAAGACTGTTCTGCTCCTCAAAAAAACCCTTCCCTTTGCGGGAAGGGTTTTTTTGTACCTGTTATTGACAGTATTTTTGTAAGTGATTTATAATTCCGGTTAAATTCAATTAACTTTGGGGTAACTGGATTCAATAATTAAATTAAAATGTAATAACCATCTGCCGGTGCAGATATAAAAATATAACAGATGCAGACCCGCCTCATAAAAAAAGATGAAATTTCTAATCAATTATCTGCTTTCTATATTGCCCGCAAAGGAACTGACTTCACTACCTGTTCTTTTTCGGAAGAGGAACTTGAGTATGTAAGGAAAAAAATCGGCAAAGGAGATGACCTTATAACGGTGCATAAATTAGACAAGTTTACCTGTTTAGTAATTATTGATGAAGATAAAACATTCTTCAGCCAGCTTGAATCACTTAGAAAACACTCTTCCAAAGTTTTGTCAATTGTAAAAGAAAATGATTATGCGGAAATTATGGCGGGAGATCTTATCAATGAACCTGAATTTATCCTTGCTTTTATTGAAGGACTGGTGATGAGTAATTACTGTTTTGACAAACATCTCAGTAAACCAGCTGAAAAAGCAAATTTCCCTGCAACTATATCCATTTTTTGCCCCTACCTTCAGGAAGATGATGTAAAGCATCTACAAGCATCATGTGAAGCGGTTTACCTGGCACGGGATCTCGTGAATGAGCCGTTGTCTCACCTGAATGCTGTCGGACTTGCTGATATTATTAAGGAGCTCGGCAGCAAAAAGGGATTTGCAGTTGAAGTGATGAACAAGCAAAAAATAGAAAGTCTTCGCATGGGAGGGCTACTGGCAGTTAATAAAGGAAGTATTGACCCTCCCACCTTTTCCATCATGGAATGGAAGCCGGAAAACTGTATAAATGAAAAACCTTTTGTTTTGGTAGGCAAGGGCGTTGTATTCGATACCGGTGGTTTAAGCCTGAAGCCCACAGCCAACAGCATGGATTATATGAAATGCGATATGGCCGGGGCAGCTGCCGTGATTGCTGCCATAGATGCCGTGGCAACCTGTAATCTCCCCCTCCATGTCATTGGACTGATACCCGCAACTGATAACAGGCCGGATGGCAATGCAATCGTCCCCGGCGATATAATTACCATGTTTGACGGAACAACTGTGGAGGTTATGAATACAGATGCTGAAGGCAGATTGATTCTGGCCGATGCACTGAGCTTTGCCAAACAGTATGATCCTGCCCTGGTAATAGATATGGCAACTCTCACAGGTTCTGCTGCTGCTGCAATAGGCACGCAGGGAATGGTGGCAATGCATAACTCGGCAGACAAATGGCTTACTGCACTTGAAGAGAGCGGGTTTTATACTCATGAACGTATTGTATTGTTTCCTTTGTGGGAAGAATACCGGGAGATGCTGAAATCGGATGTTGCAGATATAAAGAATATTGGAGGGAAAGAAGCGGGAACCATAACAGCAGGAAAATTTCTTGAACATTTCACTTCATTCCCCTGGATCCATCTTGATATTGCCGGACCCGCTTTCCTCCATACAGCAGATTCATACCGTACAAAGGGCGGTAGTGGTGTTGGAGTCAGACTTTTATTTGATTTTTTCCTTAAGTATGCACAAAAAGGGTGAGAATTGATTAAGATATACGGAACAGCTAAAAAGTAATTTAGTTAATTATTGCATTAATTTTTTTGTTATGGAAACTTCCAAAATCAGATTAGGGATTTCGCATGGTGACATCAATGGGATTGGTTACGAGGTCATTATCGGGAGCCTTACAGATAATAAAATGCTTGATTTTTGCACTCCTGTTATTTACGGATCCCCCAAAGTAGGTGCTTATCATCGCAAGGCCTTAAACATTAATAATTTCAGTTTTAACAATATAAAAACTGCAGTGGAAGCTAACCCTAAACGGGTTAACATAGTGGATTGCCTTGATGAAAATATCAGGGTTGAGCTTGGAAAATCTACTGAAATGGCCGGAGAAGCCTCAGTTAAATCGATTGAGTTTGCAGTAAATGATCTTAAACAGGGTTTGATTGACGTGCTGGTTACCGGACCTATAAATAAATATAATATCCAGTCAGACAGGTTTCCATTCCGGGGACATACTGAGTATCTTGCCCACCATTTCAGCGCCGATGATGTAATAATGGTCATGGTGAGTGATATGATGAGAGTTGCCGTAGCAACAGGCCATGTTCCGCTTTCTGAGGTTCCGGGATTATTATCTGCCGATATGCTTATTGGCAAGTTAAGACTGCTTAATGCATCTATGATAAGGGATTTTGGAATAAGAAAACCGAGGATTGCTGTTCTGGGTCTTAATCCTCATTCCGGGGAAGACGGGTTGATCGGACATGAAGAGAACGATATTATCCGTCCTGCACTGGAAATTGCCAGGAAAGAAAAAATAATGGCTCTTGGCCCGTTTCCCTCAGACGGGTTTTTTACATCCCCCAACTTTACTAAATTTGATGTCATTCTTGCAATGTACCATGATCAGGGGCTTACTCCCTTTAAAGCACTTGCCTTTGAAACCGGAGTTAATTTCACTGCAGGGTTACCTGTAGTGCGTACCTCACCTGCTCATGGAACTGCTTTTGAGCTTGCGGGCAAGGGCATTGCCACCCCAAATCCTTTCAGGAGCGCCATATACCTGGCTTGTGATGTTTACAATAACAGACGCACTCATGATCAGCTTGTTGCCGGCTCTATCAATCCTGAAGAAGCTGCAAAAATATAAAAACTGTTTGGCCCCCTAAATATAATGTACATATGATTAAAATCAGCAAACAGGAAGCATTGAAGTATCATAGCAAGGGAAGGCCTGGAAAGATAGAGGTTGTACCCACAAAGCCCTACAGTACTCAGCGTGATCTTTCCATGGCCTATTCTCCGGGAGTTGCGGCACCCTGTGAAGAGATTCAAAAGAATCCGGAGCTGGCATATAAATACACTGCCAAGGGCAATCTTGTGGCAGTTATTTCAAACGGCACTGCAGTCCTGGGGCTTGGTGATATCGGAGCTTTGGCCGGAAAACCGGTAATGGAGGGGAAGGGTTTATTGTTTAAGGTTTTTGCAGATATAGATGTGTTTGATATTGAGGTTGACTGTAAAAATATTGATAAATTTATTGAGATTGTAAAAGCGATTTCTCCTACATTCGGCGGAATTAACCTGGAAGATATCAAAGCCCCTGAATGTTTTGAGATCGAGAACAGGTTAAAGAAGGAACTTGATATCCCTGTTTTTCATGATGATCAGCATGGAACAGCTATAATTTCAGGTGCAGCAATGTTAAATGCACTGGATATTAATGGCAAGAGAATATCGGATCTGAAAGTTGTTGTAAATGGAGCCGGTGCATCGGCTGTTGCATGTTCCAGGTTTTATTTTTCTCTCGGGATAAGGCCCGAGAACCTTATTATGGTGGACAGGAAAGGAGTGATCCATGGAGAACGAACCGACCTGAATGATATTAAAAAGAAGTTTGTGTCTGATACACCGGCACGAACACTTGCAGAGGCAATGAGGGGAGCGGATCTTTTCCTTGGATTATCAGTTGGTAATGTAGTCACAGCCGATATGGTACGAAGCATGGCCGAGAATCCGGTTGTTTTTGCCATGGCCAATCCCACTCCGGAGATTTCTTATGAAGATGCTGTTACAGCAAGAAGTGATGTAATAATGGCTACCGGCCGTTCCGACTATCCGAACCAGGTAAACAATGTTCTCGGCTTTCCCTTCATATTTCGCGGTGCTCTTGATGTGCGTGCTTCAACTATAAACGAAGAGATGAAGATTGCTGCATGCAATGCTCTGGCATCTTTGGCGAAAGAACTTGTTCCTGATGATGTTAACAGGGCTTACGGATTGGAGAATCTCACTTTTGGCCGTGAATATCTTATTCCCAAACCGCTTGATCCCAGACTGATAGCCACTGTTTCTTTTGCTGTTGCCAAAGCCGCTGTTGATTCGGGAGTGGCACGCAGGGAGATAGGGGACTGGGAGGCATATAAACTTGAACTAAACACCCGGCTTGGATATGATAATAAGCTGATCAATTCTGTCACTGATAAGGCCAGGCAAAATCCCAAACGACTTGTATTTGCTGAAGCCAACAACCTAAAGATACTTAAGGCCGCGCAGGGGGTGCTGATTGACGGCATAGCCAGGCCTGTACTTTTGGGAAACAAGGAGTGGATAAGAAAGCTGATATCAGAAAACTGTCTCCAACTTGACGGTGTGCCGGTTATAGATCTCCATAGCAAGGAGGAACAGGAACGCCGGGAAAGATTTGCCGGAATTTTGTTCAAAAAAAGACAAAGAAAAGGCATGCTCCATGATGAGGCACTTGAAAAGATGTACAATCGCGATTATTTTGGTGTGATGATGGTTGAGACAGGGGAAGCAGACGCTTTTCTTTCCGGCTTCTCGTCTAGATACTCTGAAACAATCCGTCCGGCGCTTCAGATAGCGGGGACCAATAATCCGATGAATCATATAGCAGGTATGTACCTGTTAATGACCAAAAAAGGCCCCTTCTTTTTTGCCGATGCTACTGTTAATATTCAACCCTCTGTCCGCACACTGGTAGGTACTACATTACTTGTTGCCGATGCAATAAAGAAGTTCAACATAGAGCCCAGAATAGCCATGTTGTCCTATTCCAACTTCGGTTCAATCAAAACTGGTAGTCCACAGCGTGTGCACGAAGCCGTTGAGATTCTTCACAAGGAGCACCCGGACCTGTTAGTTGATGGTGAGATGCAGGCAAACTTTGCTTTTAACAAGGAAATGCGCAAAGCACGATTTCCTTTTTCAAGCCTGGCAGACCGGGATATCAATACCGTGATTTTTCCTAACCTGAGTTCAGGTAACATTGCCTACAAGATGATGCAGGAGATTGGCGGAGCAGAGGCAGTTGGCCCTATCCTCCTTGGTTTGAGTAAACCCATACATGTTCTGCAGATTGATAGCTCGGTAAGGGAGATAGTAAACATGGCCGCAATTGCAGTGGTTGATGCACAATATACTGATCGTGGTGAAGTATTAGACATTTAGGAGAAACCGGGCAGGTTTATTTTCTTTTGCCTTTAAAAAATTCCTTAAGCAGCGTGGCGCATTCATTTTCCATTATGCCTGTGATGATTTTAGTTTTAGGGTGAAGGAGTTTGCCGTTGATCAGGGTAAAGCCCCGTTTTTCATCTGCTGCCCCCCATACTATTTTACCTGTCCTTGTCCAGTATGCCGCGCCGGCGCACATGTTGCAGGGTTCAAGGGTAACGTACAGGGTACAATCATCCAGGTATTTCCCTCCCAGGTAGCTTGCTGCCGAGGTAAAGGCCTGCATTTCGGCATGTGCTGTTGTATCATTGAGGGTTTCGGTAAGGTTATGTGCCCTTGCAATTATAATGTTATTGGAAACTATTACGGCTCCAACCGGCACTTCATCTTTTTCCATGGCTTTTTCTGCCTCCTTTAAGGCTTCCTTCATGAAGTGTGTATCGGAGAAAAGAGGGATTTCCATTTCAGGCTTATTTAGTCAGATTCAACGGCAATATTGTTATGGCAGAAAAAGTAAAAGCAGATTGTCGTGGCTAAAGACCTCTTCATTGTTTTTTCTGCAGTTTAAAAAGTAAGTGCAAAAATATTCTTATTTTCGCAAACAAACTAAATATTTTAAAATGTACAGGACACACACTTGCGGAGAGCTGAATCTGCAGCATAAGGGGACAGAGGTAACACTGAGTGGCTGGGTACAACGCTCACGTGACCACGGAGGAATGACTTTCATTGATCTGCGTGACCGGTATGGAATTACACAGCTTGTTTTCGATCTTGAAACTGATGCTGCATTATGCGGTGAAGCAAGAAAGCTGGGGCGTGAATTTGTTATCAAGGTAGTTGGACTGGTAAGGGAAAGATCCAATAAGAACCCGGGAATATCTACCGGTGATATTGAAATAGAGGTAAAATCTTTTAAATTGCTCAATGCCTCACTTCTTCCTCCTTTTACCATTGAGGACAGGACAGATGGCGGCGAGGAACTGAGAATGAAATTCCGTTACCTGGATCTGCGCCGCAATTTAATGAAAAGAAATCTGGAATTACGGCACAGAATGGCCATGGAGATAAGGAAATACCTTGATAGGCAGGATTTTATAGAAATAGAAACACCTGTCATGATAAAATCAACACCCGAGGGGGCAAGGGATTTTATTGTACCCTCAAGAATGAATCCCGGAGAGTTCTATGCTTTGCCCCAGTCACCCCAAATATTTAAGCAGTTGCTGATGGTGGGGGGCTATGATAAATATTTTCAAATTGTGAAATGCTTTCGGGATGAAGATCTTCGTGCCGACCGCCAGCCGGAATTTACCCAGGTTGATTGTGAAATGTCATTTGCGGGTCAGGAAGATATCCTGAATATTTTTGAAGGACTGGTCAGGCATCTTTTTTCGGAAATTAAAAATACAAATTTTACCGGGCCCTTTCCAAGGATCACATTTAAGGATGCCATGGACAGGTATGGGACCGACAAGCCGGATATACGTTTTGGGATGGAGATTGCTGAAATAACAGAATATACCCGGGGATTTGGCTTTGCTGTTTTCGATAATGCCGAATATGTCGGCTCTATTTGTGCTGAAAATTGCGCATCCTTTTCGCGCAAGCAGATAGATCAGCTTACAGATTTTGTAAAGAGGCCTCAGATAGGAGCTAAAGGTCTGGCTTATGTAAAATACAATAAAGACGGAACCATAAAGTCTTCGGTGGACAAGTTTTATGATAAGGATGTTATTCAAAAATGGATTGGGTTGTCAGGAGGCCGCCCCGGGGACCTTATTCTCATACTTGCCGGTGACAGGGTAGCGACACAGGAAGCCTTATCGGAGCTAAGGCTTGAAATGGAACGACAGCTCCGGCTGGTAAAGGAAGATGATTTTGCACCATTATGGGTGGTTGACTTTCCTTTGTTTGAATGGGATGAAGAAACAGGAAGGTTTTATGCAAAACATCATCCTTTTACTTCACCCAGGGATGAAGATATTCATCTTCTTGATAACGATCCGGTTTCTGTTTGCGCCAATGCATATGATCTTGTTATAAATGGCGTTGAAATTGGCGGAGGATCGGTACGTATCCATGACAAAGACCTGCAGAAAAAAATGTTTGAAAAACTGGGGTTTACAGATGAGCAGGCAAACGAACAGTTTGGATTTCTCATGGAAGCATTCCGGTATGGGGCCCCTCCTCATGCAGGTATTGCATTTGGATTCGACCGATGGGTTGCTGTTTTTTCCGGTTCAGATTCCATTAGAGATGTAATAGCATTTCCAAAGAATAATTCCGGCCGTGATCTGATGATAGATTCTCCATCCGCCCTGGCCCCGGAACAATTGAAAGAACTTGGCCTGTCAACTGACAGGAATTATGATTAAAGGCAAAAAGGAGCACTTCGCTTTGCTATTTCTTTTGGGCAGCTATTCCACTATTTGGGATAGTTTTTTTGATTAAAAAGTTGCATATGTTAAAAAACTATATTTCTTTTAAAGACTTTTTTATTAACCTAAATCGGATACAATGAAAAATTTACTTAAAATTACTTTTATAGCGCTACTCGGACTTTTTATTATTATTCCTTTAAAAGCACAGGAAGGGAATTCCAGTGAAAACATTGTCAAAGTCAATCTTTTCAGTCCCCTTGTCCGCACCGGCTCCTTTTTTTATGAAAGGGTTGTGGGTGAGTATTACAGTGTGCAACTGGGCTTTTTCTACACCGGCGCATCCTTTCTTGATACCAAATTCAGAGGAATAGGGATTACTCCTGAATTCCGTTATTATCTGACTGAGGCCAGATCTGCTCCTTCAGGAACATTTGTGGCCCCCTATCTCCGCTATCAGAGTTTCACCGTATCATCCGATGAAGCAAACGGAGAGGGTTCATTTTCCGGGCTTGGCGGTGGACTGCTGGTTGGGTATCAGAGGCTTCTAAGGGACAGGATCAGCCTCGAGGGATTTATAGGACCTTCCTATACCTCTGGGAAGCTTAATGTTACAGATGGTGACCAGGAGGACTTTGATATAGGCTTCTTTGATGGCTTTGGTGTACGTTTCGGATTTACAGCCGGAATAGCCTTTTAGATTAATTCAGTATTAAAGCAGAGCGGGTTCCGGTTGTGAGTATAGTATTTCAATTAGTAACTTGCAGCTAATTCCAGAATATGTAATTTATGACCATTTTACTAACCAGGCATTATGGATAAAGGACGCCGGAATTTTTTCAAACTGGTAGCTGCAGGAAGTATAGGGGCTGGATTCACGCCCGTTATGCCTGCCAGCCTGGCTAATATTTCTTCAGTTCAGCCAACAAAAACAAACATTGCTGACGCGCTTAATTATCCGCGAAATGAAAACTCCCTGCCGGGCAGGTATCCCGGCAGGGTAGTCAGGATTACTGACAATAAGTCAGTTGCCGGCAATATAATACAGGAAGATGCTGTATTTGGGATGTTGCGCGAGGGCATGATGAAGCTGACCGGGTCAGGCGGGGTTTCTTCAGCATGGCGTCAGTTCGTATCTCCCGGGGAGGTAATAGGTCTTAAGGTCAATCCTATCGGAGGCAGACTTCTTTCCACCAGTCACGCGCTGGTTGGATCGGTCATCTCCCAGCTCGAGGAGAGCGGCATTTCAAGGGGAAACATTATTATTTTTGACCGCAGGAAGAAGCAGCTGCTCGATGCCGGGTTCACACCTGAAAATTACCCCGGGATCAAAATAATGGGAACCGAGCATGTTGATGAGAACGGTTCTTACTATAATGAAAAGGGCGAGTTATACAGTTTGTCCAGGATTGACAGGGACTGGTTTTACTGGGCGGACTGCGAGATGGAGTATGGTGAGAACCTGTTGCCGCATATGGTCAACCAGGGTAAATATTCATATTTTTCCAAGATTGTAACTCGGCAGCTGGATAAGATAATTAACCTGCCGGTGATGAAAAATGCAGGTGCATCAATTACTTTATGCCTGAAGAACCTGGGGTATGGTGTGATAACCAATACCAGCAGGCTGCATTCCACACTTTGGGCCGAGACCAGTGCACAGGTTTGTGCATTTCCCCCTGTCCGCGATAAGGTGGTGCTGAATATCGCCGACGGGATCAAGGGATGCTATGATGGCGGCCCCGGGGCAAACCCACAGTTTTTTACTGACTACAAGACATTGTTGCTTGGTACCGACCCGGTGGCAGTTGATATGACCGGGTATGATATAATTATAGGAAAAAGAATTAAGATGGGAAGGCAGGATGATTTCTCAGATGCAGGGCTCAGGCAGATGGTGCTTGCCGGGCAGCTTGGGTTGGGCGTTGCAGAACGGGAAAGAATTGACCTGAGAACCATAGGCCGGAGCAGTTGATCTTTAACTGTCATAATCATTCACTTTTCTTTACCGATCATTTTATTTCCTTATCTATTGATAATGAAACTATCAATTACCACTCTTTTTATTTGCCTTTACTCGCTGTGTTTGATTGCAAATGATATGCCTGTCCCCCATGCCACCGATATGCCGGGTTCTGAAATTACCAGGGAGGAGATATATATTGGCGGAGAGCTGTGGGGACTTATTAACGGGGGTGCAGATATTTTTTATGAATATGGCTTAGAGCGGATGGCACTGCAGGAGTTTACCTGGCAGGATGAAGAGTTCAGGCTCGAGCTTTATCGCATGGACAGCCCTGCGGCAGCGTTTGGCATTTTTTCTGTTTCCATGCACGGATGTGATGAGGGTGGACCTGCTGGCACGGGAGATTGCCTGAACAAGTATCAGTACCAGTTATACACCGGTAACTATTATCTCTCCCTCATTAACTACTCGGGGAGTACCAGGGCCCGCAAACTATCGTTGGAAATAGGCAATCTTATTGCATCAGCAACCAGTAACAGCAGGATTGAATTACCCAGGCTTCTCAGGCTGGATATGTTCAGTGAAATTATTGATGAGGTAAAATTCATTAAAGGTTTGCTGGGTTTGCAAAATGTTCTCCCTAATGCAGTGCCTTTTTATGAGGGAGTGGATTTTTATAATTTGTGGTTTCTGAAATTTCAGGAGGCGGGGGGAGAGGTTGAGATCATGCTGACTGAACAGGGTGATACGGGCGACAGACATATGACTGATACATTGATAACACGACTGGTGAAGGCCGGATATGTTACAGGCACTGCCAATAAACATATTCTGGCGGTTAAATCGGCAGCTGGCAGAAAGCACGGTGAAAAGTTAATTAAACGAATACTTGCCAGCGGTAATTAAATTATATTTCCCGGAAACAACTGTTTTACCACTGTTACAGTTCCTGCACTCATACTAAAAACCCACTATTTCTGTTCATAGGTTAAATAAGGGTGCTTAATTTAATTATCAATGATTGTTGCTGGCGCCGGTGGTGTTTTCCGTAACACCTATCAGTGTAGCAGGGGTAACCCTGGTAATGCGGACATTTACATAATCTCCTGGTTTGAAATGGCCCGAGGGAAAAACTACAACCTTGTTTCCGGATGTCCTTCCGTATAGTTCTTTATTTGACTTTTTTGATGTTCCCTCGACAAGGACCTCAAAGGTTTTTCCCATATCAGCCTTCTTGCTTACAGCCGAAGAAGATCCCTGCAGTGTTATTATTTCGTTAAGCCTTTTTGTCTTGACATCTTCCGGAACATCATCCTTTAGTTTGCTGGCTGCAAAAGTGCCCGGCCTTTCGCTATACTTGAACATGTAAGCAAAATCGTAACCTGCTTCCTCCATAAGACTCAGTGTTTGCTGATGATCATCTTCTGTCTCGCTGCAAAAACCGGTAATGATATCGGTCGATAACGCACAACCGGGAATGATTGTTCGGATGGCTTCTATCCTCTCCAGGTATTTTTCCCTGCTGTATCCTCTGTTCATCAGTTTAAGTATCCTGCTGCTCCCGGATTGTGCGGGGAGATGTATATGCTTGCATATATTTGAATTCCGTGCCATGACATGCAGAAGTTCGTCGCTTATGTCCCTGGGGTGGGAGGTTGAGAATCTCAAGCGGATGCCGGGAAAACGAAGGGCAGTCTTTTCAAGCAGATCTGCAAAACTTATCACTGCCTCCTTTGTGCCGTTTTTCCATAGGTAGGAGTTAACATTCTGCCCAAGCAAAGTGACTTCCCTGTATCCCTTTTCGTCCAGCTCATTTATCTCCCCCAGTATTGATTCCGGATCCCTGCTTCGCTCCCTGCCTCTGGTATAGGGTACCACACAATAAGCACAAAAGTTATTGCATCCCCTCATGATGGAGACAAATGCAGACACCCTGTTTTTTCCGGTTCTTACCGGGTTTATATCGGCATAGGTCTCCTCTCTGCTCAGAAGAACATTGATGGCCTGCTGACCGGCTTCTGCCTCTTCCATCAGCGCGGGAAGTTCACGATAGGCATCGGGCCCGACGACTATATCGACCAGTTTCTCCTTTTCCAGAAGTCTTTCCTTCAGCCTTTCTGCCATGCATCCGATAACACCTACAAGCACATCCGGCCTTTTTTTCTTAACCTGCCTGAAAACATCAAGCCTGCCCCATACACGCTGCTCGGCATTTTCCCTGATGGAACAGGTATTGATAAGGATGATGTCGGCCTGATCGATACATGATGTGATACCGATATCCTTTTCCTGCATTATAGAAACAACAACCTCACTGTCGCTGACATTCATCTGACAGCCGTAAGTTTCAATGTAAAGCCTGCGTTTATTCAAGTTGGGTGATATTTATATGAATGTAAAGTTACATCTTGCATATTGAATTGCAAAGGGAAAAATATACCTCAAGAGGGACCGCTGTGATGCTGATTTTTGTGAAATATTGTGTAGCTGATTTAATTACATTCATTTTTTACAAATTCCTGCCTTCTGTTTTTAACAGAATAGTTAACATTTGGTATCCATAGACATTTATTATTATCTTTAAAGGTGTCGATTATTTGCTTTTATTCCTGATTAACCTTAATTATTAACTAAATAATTAAGGTTAATTTTCGGGAAAATTTTTTAATTAAAACAATTTGTCTGATTATGAAAATTAAAGAGATGCAATCAGGGAGTATAGTTAAAAGAGTTACACATTTATTGGTTATTGTTATTATGGCAGTTGGTTTGTCAGCTTTTAAATACCTTGACCCTGATTTTTATAGTTATTCGGCATCGGAGCTCAGACAAGGATCCGCACCGGTTATAAAAGCTGGCGATCGTAATTTGCACGATGTTATTGCTGAGGCGCCTCCGTATTCCATTATTCTATTCGACCGTGTTCAATGCGTTGAGCTTGATAACACTCTTGTAATTGACAAACCTCTTACCTTGCGTGGTCTGAATGCCAGCCTGGCTAAAGGTGTAAGTCTTACTCAACTGGTTCTTGTCACCTCTGAGAATGTTACGATTACCGATTTCGAATTGCACGGTAATGTAGGCACGGTGGAGTATGCTGAACGGGCCTCGTTGATATCAATTCAGGCCAGCAATTTTGTGGTTGAGCGTGGTCTGGTAACTAAAGCTTCAAAGCATGGATTGGAGGTCAGGAACCGGGGGGGAGTTGTTAAAAACGGTGTAATACGTGATATAGTTGCCCGGGACATCGCCAGGGACGGGGTTTCTATTGTGGGTACCGGCGGAACTACTAAAAATATTCTTATAGAGAATGTGCGTGCCTACAACAGTCATGACCGGGGTGCAGTAGAAGCTTCCGATGGCTCAGATAATATTACGATTCGTAATATATATGCTGAAGATTGTGTGTACGCTGTTGATGTAATACATGATCACGGAAGGCCCGATCAGGTCTGTAATAACCATCTTGTGGAGAATGTACATGCCGTTCGCTGCTCCCGTGCTGTTCAAACCAGCAACAAGCCACTCGGCCATAGCGGACTTATTTTGCGTAATATTATTGCCGAGCAGGTTGACTTGCCGGTGCAGGTTTCAAATACAGCAGGAGTGATTATAGACGGCGTGCATGTTTTCGGCCATGAGAAAGGCGGTCCGTTGATTAGAATTAGTGATTGCCGGGGTGTAAGGGTTAGCAATGTCACTATTTTAAGTGGAAACTTTGAAGGCCCGGCGATTTTGGTAAGTAATTCCACTCATACTGAGATTGATGATATTCTTGACGCCAGGATCGATTAACAGCCATTTATGGATATGAACAGGATTTTTTCACATCCAGGTGAAGGGGTTATGTTGGGATAAAATCCGGAAACTTTTATCTTTACCTTAAATTAAAATGTTATGTCGGGACACAGTAAATGGTCAACCATTAAAAGGAAAAAGGGAGCCCTTGATGCCAAGCGCAGCAAAATTTTTTCCCGTATTGTCAAGGAGATTGATATTTCTGTAAAAGAAGGAGGCCCTGATCCGGAAGCCAATCCCCGTTTAAGGCTTGCCGTTGCCAATGCAAAGGGAGTTAACATGCCCAAGGACAATATTGAAAGAGCCATTAATAAAGCTGACAAAGATCCTTCAAACCTGCAGGAAATGACTTTTGAAGGCTATGCACCTAACGGAGTAGCGGTTTTTATAGAGTGCCTTACAGATAATCATCTTCGTACTGTTGGAAATATAAAGTCAATTTTCAATAAAAGAGGCGGTAATCTGGGAACCCACGGATCGCTGACTTTTCTTTTTGACCGGAAGGGGATTATCACCGTGCCCACCGATAAAATTAATGATGACGAATCGTTTGAGCTTGAAATAATTGATGCAGGAGCTGAAGATATTGAGATCAGCGATAATGTATACTATATAACCACGTCAATGGAGGATTTCGGAAAAGTGAGGAAAAAGGTTGAAGATATGGGGATAGAGCCCGAAAATGCCGGCCTGGAGCGCATCCCAAACGATCTTAAGCGGCTGGAGGTTGATGACGCCCTGAAAGTACTGAAAATGGTCGAGGAGTTTGAGGATGATGATGATGTACAAAATGTATATCACAACCTTGAGGTAACTGATGAGGTTGCAAATGCCATGCAATAAACATGAAATTTTGACTTACTTACCGGATAAATTTACTGTTTTTTTACTGAATATAAATTGGTCCGTCAGGTCCGAGAGGAATTCCCAGATAGACCCAAAGAACCATCAGTAATGTCCAGAAAATAGTAAGAAAAATGGTATAGGGTAACATTGTTGATATGATTGTCCCTATTCCATAACGCTCATCATATTTCTGTGCAAAAGTAACTATAAGGGCAAAGTAACTCATCATGGGAGTTATCAGGTTGGTGAGCGAATCTCCTATTCTGAATGCTGCCTGGGTTATGCCGGGATGGTAAGGATTATCCAGGAGCATCAGCATGGGGATAAACACCGGTGCTATTATTGCCCACTTGGCAGAGGCACTGCCCATGAACAGGTTGATAAATGCCGACAGAAACACGAAAGCAACGATGAGCATCGGACCGGTAAACCCTATATCTCTTAGCCCTGATGCTCCTTTGATTGCGATGATAAGCCCCAGGTTACTTTGATTGAAAAAATAGACGAATTGAGCAGCGAAAAATACCAGGACTATATAACCACCCATGCCCGACATTGACTTTATGATATGTTTCATAAGGTCTTTGTCGTTTTTTATTGTACCCACCACAGAGCCGTATACCAGCGCGGGGATGAAGAAAAACAAAAGAATACCAATTATTATCCCGTCAAAAAACGGTGAATGAAGTACTGAACCTGTTTCGGGGTCACGCAGCAGCCCGTTTTCAGGAATTACTGACATTGCCATAATTGCTACAAAAACAAGTACAGAAATACCTGCCCATCTCAGTCCCTTGTTCTCTTGTCCGGTCAAGTTCTCTATGGTAAATTTTTCTGTGGCACCTTCGTATTTCCCGAGCCTTGGCTCAACAATCCTGTCAGTTACCCATGTGCCTACAAATAAAACTACAAAGCTGGAAGCTATCATAAAATAATAGTTCACAGCGGGGTTAATAACCATGTCTGGAATAATAAGCTGAGCGGCAGAAGTGGATATGCCTGCAAGTATTGGATCTACAGAGCCTATAAGGAAGTTTGCACCAAATCCGCCACTTACACCGCAGAACGCTGCTGCAAGCCCTGCCATGGGGTGCCTCCCCAGTGCATGAAAGAGCATCGCTCCCAGGGGAATAAGTATGACATAACCTGCTTCAACAGCCAGTCCGCTGATAATACCTGCCAGTACAATCGCATAAGTTATAAGCTTCGGAGGGGCACTCAATACAAGAGACCTGATCATCACCGCAAAAAGACCTGTTCCCTCAGCAAGGCCTATTCCAATCATTACTACCAGTACATATCCAAGTGGAGGGAACCTGAGAAAATTATCCAGAATATTAGTGTATATCCATCTTATTCCGTCGGCGCTCAAAAGATTGTTCACCTGAACAACGCTCTGATCTACCGGGTGAACGGCGGAAGTTCCCAGCCAGTATGTAAGTGTGGACAACAGTACTACCAAAAGAGCAAGCATTGCAAAAATAGTTGCCGGATGAGGAAGTTTGTTTCCTATTATTTCAATATAATCAAGTGACCTTGCAAAAGCTGTGGATAAAAATTTCCTGGATTTTTTTAATACCTTCATTATAAGTTATCAGTTTTTTTATCAAAATATTTCTGTGTAATAGCTGAAAATATTGCTTTCATTCCATTTAGCCTCTCCATGATTTATGGACATTCGGTCAAACTCACATTCAGTGAATTCAGCAATTACAAATGTCCCCCGATGGTATCATCATTACTTTTTGTGAGATTCATATCATTTACTCTTATTGGCATTATGTTTGTAGCTTTACTGCTTCAGAATATATGTTGCCATAAAATGTCAGACTTTATGTTTAAGACTGACTGAAATCTGATCATTTACTGAGGGCATGCATTGCTGTTTAGTTATTTCTAAACCAGAGTGGTTTGTAGACAGACATTGATTAAAAGTTTGAATAATACTAAAAAAAACAGTCAAATATAATAAGTTAAAAAGAAATTATACCGTAGATTAATACCGGCCATTTATATCAGCACGCTTTTTTGATAAAAAAAGCTTAATTTCATCTTTTAATTTTACTATTTTAGCGACCGGATATATTTCTTTATTAGGTTATGTCAACAGTCGCAATCTCAACAACTTGAAAATATTGACAAACGAATATTCAGGTGTACATGAGCAGGACCGAAGGCGAATTTTTTAAAATGGCTGATTTTATCATTATTACAGGAAAAGGACCATGAGATTTCTCCATTTTTTTATTCTTGGAATAATAGTCACCACGGCCATATCTTGCTCTGAATTTGAAAATATTGATGTTGGCGAGATCCAGGATGTTAATTTTAACAGATTTTCCGGCAGGGAAATTGAATTTGAGGTTATAATGCCAATTGATAATCCCTCTGCTCTCAGATTCCGGATTGTTAATGTGGATCTTGATGTATATGTGAATAATGAATATTTTGGGAAGATAACCAATGTTGACAATGTATCAGTACCTTCAAGGTCTAATGAAATGTATTCCTTTCCGATGAAAGTGGAGCTTTCCAATATATTAAAGGGAGCTTTATCAATGTACAATTTTTACCTTGACCGGCAGGCGGAAGTAGTGATTAAGGGCAAAATAAGCGCCCGCTCCTTTCCGTTTACAAGGAGTATAAATGTTGATGAAAAAACTAATTTAAGATTAAACTAATTTTTTCTCCCTTATGTTTTTTGGTTTTTCATCAGATTCAGAAATTAATTGTGAGCCGGATATTATGGCCTGGTTAAAGCTAGCTGAGTTTTTTATTAATTATTAATCTATTTAGTAATTTATTATGCGATATATGCGTTCAATTTATTTTATTTTTTACTTATTTCTAATTCCCACTTATATTCTTTTCTCACAACCTTATTCTTCTGATATTATTCAGGGGAGGCAGGATGATAATGGCAGACTGATTATTAATCAGGATACACGTATTGAGGAGCTCGTTAACCGGCATATAACGATTAATAAAGATAAGGAGGGTATACAGGGTTATCGCATAAGGATCTTTTCTGAGTCGGGACAGGATGCACGACCTAAAGCGACTGAAACCAGAGCCAAATTTTACAATCTGTTTCCGGATATTGAGGCTTATATGGATTATAATCCTCCTACCTGGAGAATTTATGTTGGGGATTTCAGAACCAGGAGTGAGGCACTGAAAATGCAAAAGAAAATTAGCCGCGAATATCCCAATTCATTTATTATTAGTGACCGGATCAATTTCCCTCCTTTGGATTAATTTACAAGGGTTACAGCTCCAATTTTAATATTTTTTCAGATGATCGACATAATTAAGCATGAGTGTGGCATTGCTCTTATACGGCTTCTAAAGCCGCTTGAATACTATAAGGAAAAATATGGTTCATGGAAGTATGGACTTGACAAACTGTACCTGCTTATGGAGAAACAGCATAATCGCGGACAGGATGGTGCAGGAGTTGTAAACATCAAGTTTGATCTCTCTCCGGGCAAACCCTACCTCTTCAGGCACCGCTCGAATATTCCATCTTCCATAAATGATGTTTTTAACAAGATAAATAAACAAATCAGCCAGGTTGAGGAAAAAAATCCAGGATTACATAATGATCCTGCATATGCCCGTGATAATATTCCCTTTGCCGGAGAGATATATCTTGGTCATCTCAGGTACGGCACCTTCGGAAACACCAGTATTCAGCATGTTCATCCCGTAATGCGTGAAAATAACTGGAAGTCCCGTAACCTTGTTCTTGCCGGGAATTTCAACCTCACCAATACTGATGAATTATTTAATAAACTCATTGAACTTGGTCAGCATCCCAAAGCTTATTCGGATACTGTCACCATTCTCGAGAAGGTGGGACATTTTCTTGATGAGGAAAATCAATACCTTTTCAGAAAGTATAAGGATGAGGGGTACACTAATCAGGAAATATCAGGGCTCATTGAATCCAATCTTGATATTCACAAGGTATTGGAAGATTCGAGCAAGGATTGGGACGGAGGATATACCGTTGCCGGTATAGTTGGTCATGGAGATATGTTTGTAGCCCGTGATCCATGGGGAATCAGGCCGGCATTTTATTATTCGGACGATGAAGTGGTTATTGTTACCTCTGAACGGCCGGTCATACAAACTGTGATGAATGTTACACTGGATCAGATAACCGAACTTAAGCCGGGGAATGCACTTCTGGTAAAAAAGGATGGAAGAATAATTGATAAAATGATCCGGGTGCCCCATGAGCGTCGTGCCTGCTCATTTGAAAGGATATATTTTTCCCGGGGAAGTGATGCAGATATATATCGCGAGAGAAAAATGCTTGGAGAGCTCTTAACCCCCCAGATACTAAAAGCCATCAATAATGATTTGGTGAATACCGTTTTTTCATATATTCCCAATACCGCTGAGTCTGCATTCTATGGCATGGTCAAAGGTATAGAGAATCATATGCTTGATCAAAAGATCAGTACATTTAAAGAACATGGTAGTAAAATGTCGGAGGAAGATTTCACGCAGTTGCTTGCTGCAAGGCCCCGAGTTGAAAAGATAGCCATTAAGGATGTAAAACTGCGAACCTTCATTTCACAGGAAAATACAAGAGATGACCTGGCCGGTCATGTTTATGATATCACATATGGGACTATTAAGGAAAATGTTGATAATCTGGTTATAATTGACGATTCTATTGTAAGAGGTACTACATTAAAACGTAGTATTTTGAGAATACTTGACAGGCTTAATCCCAAAAAAATAGTAATTGTATCATCATCACCCCAGATCAGGTATCCTGACTGTTATGGAATTGATATGACCAAGTTGACCGATTTTGTTGCTTTCCATGCCGCTATATCCCTGTTAAAGGAGAATGGGAAAGAGGATTTGATCACCGAGGTATACAGGCTTTCTAAAGACCAGCAGAATCTGCCGAGAGAGCAAATTGTTAATTATGTAAAAGAGCTATACAATCCATTCACCCCGGAACAAATTTCTTCCAGGATTACTTCTCTGCTTAAGCCTGAGGATATTAATTCTGAAGTTGAAATTGTTTACCAGACAATTGAAAATCTTCATAAGGCTTGCCCTGATAATACAGGGGACTGGTATTTTACGGGGAATTACCCCACTCCCGGAGGGAATAAAGTGGTTAATACCTCTTTTGTGAATTATATTGAATCCCGTAACCAAAGATCTTACTGCGACGAATAAATCAGGAAGTGTTCTTTAGGGTTTCATTAAGGAATAAGGGCCGGAATCAATATTTTTTGCTGATGTAATACTTAACTCTCTGATAGGTAGATACATGGCGATTGACTTTTTTCTCGTACAGGTCACTCATTGTTATCATAATACCCGTTTCCTCAACATCCCCGAAACTATCATTTATAACTGTACCAAAGACTCTCATGGAAGGGGAGAGGTTCATATAAGCGTTGATAAGGGGCGGAATAACTTCAGAATGACTTCTAACATATTGTGAAAGCTTTTTGTAGTCCTCCTGGTAATCACGCCCATTAAGAATCTTCCCGAGCTTTGAAATATTTGCCTCTGTGTCCAGTGGTTTTTTAGGCCAGATCAATTGATCCGGGTCAGGAAAGTATTTCATAAGAAAATAAAGAATCAGGTTTCTTGATTCTCTGTTAAATTTGGGGTACATGGTAACCTTGCCAAAAAAATATTTCATTTTGGGGTTGTCAACCATAATGGCCCCGAGTCCATCCCAAAGGTTGTCAAGTGCAAATAAGCCTTTTCTGGCTCTGGCGGTGGACTGGTAAGCGGGTTGCACAAAAGACCTTCCAAGTTCAATCAGGTAGGGAAGGTATTCAGTTTTGAATTTATCAGAAAAATGAAATAGTTTTGAAGTAGCAAATCTTTCAATATTAACGGGCTTGTCGGCAGGAGGTATATAGTACCTGTATCCCCCAAGTAT
Organism: Bacteroidales bacterium; assembly: GCA_007132225.1. Classification (GTDB taxonomy): domain Bacteria; phylum Bacteroidota; class Bacteroidia; order Bacteroidales; family PUMT01; genus PXAP01. Next base: position 27,938 of record SLPB01000027.1, read on the forward strand.
TTCCCGGTGTTTGGGGTCCCAGACTATAAGCTGTTTGTATGGTTCATCGGATGTGTCAAAAGCGTCCAGGTCAATTTTTTTTCCTGTTCCTCCTCCGGCACGCCGGAAGCTAAGCTCTCTTAATCTGCCTATTTCAGTTATAATTTCAGGGGAGTCAATATGATCAACAATATACAGCTCATTGCCGGCATTGTTTGTTTTCCTAACAAATTTAGAAGGATCAAGTTCTTTTTCTATTTTCTTCGGACTGACTGGAGCTATAATCGGTTCCATGATAATTTCAAAGGTTCGTAATTTTTGTTATTTGAGATACTACATGAATCCCCATGTTACCGTGTAACACAAAAAGCCATGAATAAAACAGGGGGATTCATCCATTTGAAACATTTAACATGAATTACCTGCAAAAAATAATTAACTGATTATTAATTTGATTAACCTGTTTTATTAGGATGAAACCCGCATCAGCCTTTGGTTGAACATGCATTCAGTTTAAAGAAAGCTTGCCAGTTAATCTGTTTCGGATCCTTAAATAAACTAAAGCATAAAAACCTGCCTGGTTTGCGTGCTAAAATAACACTTTTATCGAATGGATTTTGAAAAAGTTCAAATAAATTTATTTTTATCCGGTAAAATTAATCAGAATTTATGTAAAACGGGAGCCAGCCGGTATTTTAATTTTATGGGGTATTACTTGGTATCAGGAAGGCTGTAAACTTTGGCTTTCACCTCTTCAGCCCATTCAGCAAGAGATTTTGATTTGTCTAAATGAGTCCAGGGAATTGGTTTGCCAATGGTAACATGAATTTTATGGTGCTTTTGCCTGAACATCTCATCCGGCAGATAGAACATTTCAATGTTGGTTTTAATACCCGTTCTTTGCCGCAGGTTTGCCAGGCGGTAAAAAAAATTGGAGTTCCTCCCTTCAAAATGAACGGGTACAATATCACGTTTATAGTCCCTTGCTTTTTTTATGAAGCTTTTTTTCCATTCCAGGTCCATTATCCTGCCACCCTGTTTACGGGAGCATAACCCGGCCGGAAAGTACAGAACCTGGGAATCTGATTTATAAAGCTCTTCAATCTTTCTTACATATTCTGAAGACTGCCGTCCGTGTTTGTTTACGGGTACAAAGAGGGGCTCCAGGTTTTTCAGGTTGAGCAACAGATCATTAACTATGAATTTTACATTTTTGTGATATTTGCCTATTATATCCATGAAAACCATTCCATCAAGACCCCCCAGCGGATGGTTGGAGACAAAGATATGTCTTCCCTCAGGAGGTATGTTTTCTTCACCTGACACAGCATATTGTATCCCCATATAATCAAGTATATGGGATAAAAACTCCAGCCCCTCTTTATCCTTAAATTTGATAATGGCTTCATTTAATTCTTCCTGGTGCAGAGTACGCTTGATGTAATTAATTACAAACCCGGGCATAAGCCTGTAAACCTGGGGGCTTTTTTTCTTAAAAATAGCATCTACATCAATAATTCCGGATTCCCGGGGTAGTTGTTTGTCTGTCATTTACATAATTTAATTTGGTGCAAAATTATAAAATAATGACAATTGATCAAAAAGTTATCAACAATGGTGGAGAAAAGTGGTATAAAGTGGTATAAAGTGGATAAAATTTATTTATTTTTACCTATTCAAATAAAAAGTTATGGCAACATTTATAGGTGATTATAACTGCAGGGTTGATGCAAAGGGAAGGGTTATGCTTCCTGCGGCATTTAAAAAGCAAATGCCGGCAGCAGCCATGGCAAAGTTTGTTGTCAAGAAAGATATTTTTGAAAAGTGTCTGGTATTATACCCAATGGATGAGTGGGACAGGCAGAATAATATAATCAGGTCAAAAATAAATCCATATAATAAGGAACACAGCCGATTTCTCAGAGGGTTCTACAAGGGAACGGCCGAAGTTGTACTCGATGCAAGCAACAGAATACTGGTGCCAAGAAGATTGCTGGATCTTGTGGGGATTGAAAGTGAAGCAGTGCTGGCCGGGCAGGATGGCAAGATAGAGATATGGAGCAGTGATTTGTATATCAAGCTTGAGAGTGAAGCAGATGGTTTTGCTTTACTTGCCGAAAAGATAATGGGTGACGACGGAAATAATAAGTAAGTAATGGATTACCATAAGCCGGTTCTTCTGAAAGAGAGCATTGACGGGTTGAATATCCATCAGGATGGAACATATGTGGATTTGACTTTTGGAGGTGGAGGACATTCACGGGAGATACTTTCAAGACTTGATAAAGGCAGGCTTATTGCATTTGACCAGGATGCAGATGCTGAAGCCGAGTCAAAGCAAATATCAGATAGCCGGTTTACCTTTATCAGGAGTAACTTCAGGTTCTTTCGCAATTTTTTGAGATACCTGAAAATTGATCAGGTTGACGGGATAATAGCTGACCTGGGAATTTCCTCGCATCATATTGATGATCCTGAAAGGGGGTTTACTTTCAGGGGAGCAGCTGGTCCCGATATGCGCATGAACAGGGACAGCACTGTTACCGCTCTTGATATAATAAATAAATATAGTTTTGATGATCTTAGAAAGATTATGAGACAGTATGGTGAGGTTCATAATGCAGGAAAAGTAGCAGCCTCAATTATTAAGGCACGCGAAAACCAGGATTTCAAAGATACAAAAGAGCTTCTTGAAGCGATATCTTCCTGTGTGCCTCCAAGACAGGAAAGTAAATATCTGGCCAGGGTATTTCAGGCTTTGCGCATTGAAGTCAATAATGAGATCGAGATTCTTAAACAGATGCTTTTGCAGGTATTATTTAGTTTAGAAAAAGGGGGACGTTTAGTGATAATTTCATATCATTCACTTGAAGACCGGATCGTGAAGAATTTCATGCGAACCGGTAAACCTGAAGGGAGCCTTGATAAGGATTTTTTTGGTAATCCGCTGGTTCCTTTTGAGGTTTTGACCAGGAAAGTTATTGTTGCCGGCCAAAAGGAAGTAGAAGACAACAAGCGCGCCAGGAGCGCAAGATTAAGAATAGCCAAACGTATTTAAAACCAATTATTGCCATGGATGATAAATATGAAGAATTTGACTTAATTGAAGAACAGCAGGCTGAAAAGAAACAAGAGTTTAAAGGTGGAAATGTAAAGGACTTCATTGACGGGAGTGTTCTGACCAGGGATTTTGTTATCAGGCAACTGCCCTTTATAATTTTCCTGTCTGTTTTAGCCATTTTTTATATTGGAAACCGTTACCATGCTGAAAAGCTCTTCAGGCGATCAGGAGAACTGCAGTCTGAATTAAAGGAACTTCGTGCCGAAGCTATTACGGTTTCTGCTGAACTTATGCACCTGAGCCGGCAGTCTGAGGTTTTGAAATTATTACGTGAAAATGAGCTGGACCTTATGGAGTCTTTGGATCCTCCGCAAAAGATTGTAGTGAGAAAAAAAAGAAGATAACACATTTCAGTGCCCCGGCAGGCATTGTCCGGGAAAACAGAACTGATAAACTGCAGGAAGAATGGATTTTAAAAACTTATAAATAATGCATTGGTAAATGATTTGCTAACTGTAAGTGTGATTAATGAAAAAGGATATTCTTTGGAGAGTGGCCCTGGTCTATTTCGGCATATTGGTTCTTGCCGTTGCGATAATCGGCAAGTTGTTTTATATACAGTTTGCCGAGGGGAATATGTGGCAGGAAAAAGCAAACCGGATGACAATCCGCGACATTACCATTGAACCTAACCGTGGCGATATCTATGCATCCGGCAACAGGCTACTGGCCACCTCGATGCCATATTATGAAATAAGAATGGATCTAAGGGCTGCCGGCCTTACCAATCATATCTTTAATAATAATGTAGATTCTTTATCTCTTGCCCTGTCAGCCATGTTCAGAGATAAATCTGCATCTGCCTACAGGGTTGAGCTTACTAAAGCCAGGCAGGAAAATAAAAGATTTCACCTTATACAACGCAGGGTGTCATTTAACCAGCTGAAAGAGCTGAAAAACTTTCCGATTTTCCGGCATGGACAGAATACAGGGGGACTAATTGTCATACAGGATAATCAAAGAATTCAGCCTCACGGAAATCTGGCTTCACGGACAATCGGCTATACAACCAAAGGGGAGACAGGAAATATTGTTGGAATTGAAGGAGCATATGATCAGCATCTCAGGGGAGTGATGGGACTGAAACTTATGCAGAGAATATCCGGAAATGCATGGATGCCTATTAGTGACCGTAATGAGGTTGAACCACGTGATGGAATAGATGTAATTACTACAGTGGATATAGAGATTCAGGATGTTGCAACCAATGCATTGTTAAAACAATTAATTGCACACAGGGCACACCATGGCACAGCAATCCTGATGGAGGTGCAAACCGGCAATATTAAAGCAATAGCCAACCTGGAGCGAAACAGCAGGGGAAAATATTCTGAAACCTACAATTATGCACTGGGTGAAAGCACTGAACCCGGTTCAACATTTAAATTAATGTCACTGATGACAGCTCTTGAGGATGGCTATATCAGACTGGAAGACAGTATAGATACCGGTAAAGGGGAGATGTATTTTTTTGATCAGCGTATTGCAGATTCACGTAAGGGGGGCTATGGCAAGCTTTCCGTAAAGGAGGTTTTTGAAATGTCTTCCAACGTCGGTGTTTCCACGATTATTGATCGTTTTTACAAGGGCAGGGAGCAGGATTTTATTAATCATCTTTACCGCATGAATCTTAATGATAAAACCGGAGTTGAAATTCGCGGGGAAGGATCACCGGATATTAAGTATCCCGGTGACAGGCTATGGTCAGGTATATCATTGCCAATGATGTCAATCGGCTATGAGGTGAGAATGACTCCTCTTCAGATCCTTACATTTTATAACGCCGTTGCTAATAACGGGAAGATGGTCAGACCAAAATTTGTAAGCGCTCTGCAATACCATGGCAATATAGTAGAAGAGTTTCCTACTCAAGTTATAAATCCTTCAATTGCTTCTCCTGCAACTATAAAAAGCGCCCAGAAGATGCTTAAAGGTGTTGTAAAGTCAGGAACGGCAATAAACCTTGGGAATGCTAATTACAGCATTGCAGGAAAAACCGGCACTGCACAGATAGCCAATGAGAAATACGGATATGTAATGAACTCCCGTGTTTCTCATCAGGCCTCTTTTGTGGGATATTTTCCCGCCGACAATCCCCGCTATTCCTGTATAGTTGTTGTAAATTCACCTTCCAACAATGTTTATTACGGAAATCTTGTAGCCGGACCTATTTTCAAGGAGATAGCAGATAAGGTTTATGCCACCAGCCTCGATATGCATGAGCCACTGATTGCAAAAAGAAGTGTTTCATACGATCCTCCTTTCTCCAAGTCAGGAAATATTCACGATTTGAAAAGAGTTTTTGACCACTTTGGTTTGCCCCATAAAACAACTGGCGATCTATACGATTGGGTAACCACCACCCGGCAGGATTCTTTTATTGAATTACAGGAAAGGATTATTATTGATGCATTTGTCCCCAATGTTGTTGATATGGCACTTAGTGATGCATTGTATTTGCTAGAAAATCAGGGTTTGCAGGTGGAGGTGAGAGGAAGGGGTAAGGTCAGTTCGCAATCTGTCCCTCCGGGTGCACTGGCTGGAAATTGGCAGAAAATCGTTTTGGAAATGAGTATAAACTAATTTTTTTGTGCAAAAATTAAACAAAATATTTAAAGGAATTGATTACCTGGATATGCTTGGTGATCCTGAGGTAAGCATTGTTAATATTGAACAGGATTCCCGCAAGGTCATTCCCGGAAGTTTATTTTTTGCAATTCAGGGTACTGTCAGTGATGGACACGATTTTATAGACCGAGCCATAAAATCAGGAGCCATAGCTGTAGTATGTGAACAATTGCCTGAGAAGCTCCATGATAAGGTAACTTACATAAAGGTGAAGGAGAGCAACAAATCACTAGGATTGGCTGCATCTGCCTATTACGGTCATCCTTCCCGTAAGCTTAAACTTACTGGCGTTACTGGAACCAATGGCAAAACAACGACAGTTACTTTATTGTACCATCTGTTTCGTAATTTGGGATACAGGACGGGATTAATTTCAACGGTAAGCTATTTTATTCATGACAGTAAACTGCCCTCAACCCATACAACTCCTGATCCGGTGAAAATTAACAGGCTGCTTTCGCAGATGGTTCAGGATGATTGCGAACACTGTTTTATGGAGGTAAGCAGTCACGCGATTGTACAGCAGCGCATTGCCGGCCTCCATTTTGCCGGAGGCATATTTACAAATATTAGCCATGATCATCTTGACTATCATAAAACCTTTAGTGAATATCTGAGAGTTAAAAAGCAGTTTTTTGACCACCTTGATGGTAATTCATTTGCCCTGATCAACAGGGACGACAGGAACGCTGCATATATGGTTCAGAACTCAAAAGCCAATGTGAAGACTTTTGCCCTTAAGTCCATGGCAGATTTTAAATGCAGTATTCTTGAAAGAAATTTTGAGGGTATGCTTTTAAAAATTGATGGGAAAGAGCTGTGGACAAGCTTGATTGGGGATTTTAGTGCTTATAATATACTTGCTGTTTTTGCGGCCGCAAAACTTTTTGGAATAAACGGGGATAAAATATTGAAAATAATCAGTTCGCTCAGCCCTGTAGAAGGGCGTTTTGAAACAATACGATCATCCGGTCAGGTGACTGCCATTATCGATTATGCTCATACACCAGATGCCCTGGACAATGTTATTACTGCTTTGAAACAGCTTAAGAGAACAAATAGTCAGTTGATTACAGTGGCAGGGGCCGGTGGTGACCGCGACAGGGATAAAAGACCTTTGATGGCCGGGATTGCAGCAGGAAAAAGTGATAAACTTATTCTGACTTCAGATAATCCCCGTTCTGAAGATCCTGAGTTAATTATTAGGGATATGCTGGAGGGGGTTGATGAAATTTACCGCAGCAGGGTTATTTGCATCACTGACAGAAAGGAAGCCATAAGGACTGCCTGTATCATGGCCAGGGCAGGTGATTTTGTTCTTGTTAGCGGGAAAGGGCATGAGACATATCAGGAAATAAAAGGAGTAAAGCACCACTTTGACGACAGGGAAATAGTCAGGTCAGTGTTTAGTTCAATATAAAAAATATATATAATGCTCTATTATCTTTTCGACTGGTTACAGGATATGGATTTTCCGGGAGCAGGAGTGTTTTATTTCATCTCCTTCAGGGCCTCTATGGCAATAATTCTCTCACTTATAATATCTCTTTTGTTTGGTAAACTGATTATTGAGTTGCTTAGAAAAAAGCAGATAGGTGAAACTGTGCGAGATCTTGGTATTAGCGGACAGATTGAGAAAAAGGGAACCCCTACCATGGGAGGTATAATTATACTTATTTCAATAATAATCCCTATTCTCCTTCTGGGCGATCTCACAAATATCTATATAATTCTGATGCTTGCAACTACGGTATGGCTTGGCATTGTTGGATTAGCAGATGATTATATAAAGGTTTTTAAAAAAGACAAGAAGGGCCTCAGCGGATGGGTGAAAGTATTGGGACAGGTGTTGCTTGGACTGGTTGTTGGAATAACCATGCTGGTTCATGATGATATTGTTGTAAGAGAAAGAATTGCCTCACCGGAAACCATGGCAGGGGTTGAAATTAACGATAATAATGATGAATTACCGGGTCTCCAGCCTGGATATACCACAGTAGATGTAAAGAACACTAAAACAACCATTCCTTTCTTAAAGGAAAATGAGTTTGATTATGCCGCTTTGTTGTGGTTTCTCGGTGATAAAGCCATTAAATGGAGCTGGATTGTATTTATTCCCGGGATTATACTAATTGTTACTGCCGTTTCAAATGGAGCAAATATGACCGACGGACTGGACGGGCTGGCAACCGGACTCTCAGCGATAATAGGAACTACACTTGGTATCCTCGCATATCTTTCCGGTAATATTATATATGCCGATTATCTGAACATTATGTATATCCCATTTACCGGTGAGCTGGTTATATTCATGGCAGCTTTCATAGGTGCCACCATTGGATTCATGTGGTATAATTCATATCCTGCGCAGGTGTTTATGGGAGATACAGGAAGCCTGTCATTAGGAGGTATAATTGCCGTATATGCCATCCTGATCCGCAAGGAGCTTTTAATACCCGTCTTGTGCGGGATATTTTTTATTGAAAGCCTCTCGGTTGTTATTCAGGTTAGCTATTTCAAATATACCAAAAGAAAATATGGAGAAGGGCGGCGTATTTTTATGATGGCTCCCCTGCATCATCATTATCAATTAAAGGGATATCCTGAACCCAAAATTGTTACAAGATTCCTGATCGTTGGTATATTATTGGCAGTAATTTCGGTTGTAACCCTTAAAATAAGGTAAACAAGTTAAGTATTAATGATTAAAAGGATTGTCATATTAGGGGGGGGAGAAAGCGGAACTGGGGCAGCAGTTCTTGCAAAGAAAATGGGATTCGATGTCTTCCTCTCTGACAAGGGAGCATTGATGTCCCACTACAGGGAATTGCTAGTTAAATACGATATTGACTGGGAAGAGGGGAAACATAACAAGAAGTTATTCGCCGGGGCTGCAGAAGTGATTAAAAGCCCGGGAATTCCTGATTCAGCGCCTGTTGTCAGGGAAGCTAAAGAAACAGGGTTGCCTGTGATCTCCGAGATTGAATTTGCAGGCCGCTATACGTCTGCTTTTACTGTATGTGTAACCGGGAGCAACGGAAAAACCACCACAAGCTCACTTATATACCATATAATGAAAAAGGCCGGACTGAAGGCCGGACTTGCCGGAAACGTCGGGACCAGCTTTGCCAGGATGGTGGCTGAACATGATTATGATTACTACAGCCTTGAATTAAGCAGTTTTCAGCTTGAAGGAATAGTTGATTTTAAACCCGGTGTTGCAATTCTTCTTAACATCACGGCTGATCATATGGATCGTTACAATAATGTTTTGCAAAATTACGTGGATGCAAAATTCATGATTACTAAAAATATTAAAGATTCGGATGCTTTCATATGGTGCGGGGATGATAAGATCACTTCCGGTGAAATGGAAAAAAGAGATATAATGGCCACACTGTATCCTTTTTCACTAAAAAAAAAGTATAACAGAGGAGCCTATGCAGAAAATAATAAAATTATCATACTAACACAAAATAACTCGATGGAAATGACAATGGAGGAATTAGCTTTAAGGGGCAGGCATAACATATATAATTCTATGGCGGCAGGTATTGCAGCTCAATTGCTTAATATCAGAAAGGGAGTAATCAGGGAGTGTCTTTCAGACTTTCAGGGAATTGAGCACAGGCTGGAACCGGTTCTCAGGGTTCATGGAATTGAATTTATAAATGATTCCAAAGCAACAAACGTCAACTCGTCCTGGTATGCACTGGAAAGCCTGAATAAGCAGGTTGTATGGATAGCCGGAGGCGTTGATAAGGGTAATGATTATTCCGAGCTGGAGGATTTGGTACGCGAGAAGGTACGTGCCATAGTTTGCCTTGGAAAGGATAATTCAAAATTGATTAAGGCTTTTTCAAATATTGTGCCCACAGTGGTTGAGGCTACATCAATGCAGGAAGCTGTGCGTTCTGCCTATTATCTTGCAAAAAATGGTGATGCGGTACTGCTTTCACCTTCATGTGCAAGTTTTGATCTTTTTGATAATTATGAAGACAGGGGAAGACAGTTTAAGAATTGTGTCAGGGATCTTTAATTGATTTTTAATGAAAGGAGTATACAAATATCTGAAAGGAGATAAAGTGATCTGGGCTGTGGTCATGTTTTTGTCCATTGTATCACTTCTTGCCGTATATAGTTCAACGGGAACTCTTGCCTACAGGTCTCAGGGCGGAAATACAACCTATTATATCCTGAAACACTCTTCTATTTTGATAGTCAGCCTTGGTATCATTTTCATTACCCATATGATACCCTTTAAATTTTACTCCCGGTTGTCACAGCTCTTCCTCTTTCTTTCAGTAATAATGCTTGTTATTACGCTCATAATGGGTACCACTATTAATGAGGCTTCAAGGTGGCTGACACTTCCCGGACTTGGCTTTACCATCCAGACAAGTGATTTTGCCAAACTCTCTCTTATTATGTACCTTGCCAGGGTGCTTTCACGTAAGCAATATGCGATAAAAGACCTTCATGATTCTTTCTTCAGACTGCTGGTTCCTATACTTGTTGTGTGCGGGTTAATTATGCCGGCCAACCTTTCAACATCTCTAATCCTCTTTGCCACTTGCATAATCCTGATGTTTATCGGGCGGGTGAGGACCAGATACCTGATTGGACTGGTTCTTTCGGGAATCCTGTTTTTATCAATTTTTATTGCTATTGCCCTTTATAGCCAGTCAGAGGGAAGGCTTGGCACATGGCGTAACCGTATTGAAAGCTTTGTCACCAAATCCGGGGAGGGAAGCTACCAGGTGGAGCAGTCAAAGATCGCAATTGCTACAGGCGGACTGCTTGGAAAGGGTCCGGGAAACAGTTCACAAAGGAATTTTCTTCCCCATCCATATTCAGATTTTATTTATGCTATTATTGTTGAAGAATACGGGCTTGTCGGGGGACTGATTGTGTTGTTTTTTTATCTTTGGCTGCTCTACAGAGCCGGAATAATAGTTAAAAGAAGCTCCCGGACTTTTCCTGCCTTTCTTGCGACAGGACTGACTTTAAGTATTGTTATCCAGGCAATGATCAATATGGCAGTGGTGGTTAATCTTTTTCCCGTTACCGGACAGCCACTGCCCCTGGTAAGTATGGGTGGTTCATCTTTGGTTTTTACAAGTATCGCTCTGGGAATAATATTAAGCGTCAGTACAGGGGTGCAGAAGGCAACTAAAGCTGAACCTGAAATTGAAGACAACGGCCATGAAGCAGGAAATTAAAATAGTAATCAGCGGAGGTGGAACGGGGGGACACGTTTTTCCTGCCATCGCTATTGCTGATGCTTTAAGGCAAAAGGATAAAAACATCAATATCTTGTTTGTTGGCGCCAAAGATAAATTGGAGATGGAGCGCGTTCCTGCTGCCGGGTATTCAATCGAAGGACTTCCCGTTACAGGATTTCAGCGGAGGCTTACCTATAAAAATATATTGTTTTTCTATAATCTGTTGTTAAGCATGATAAGGGCCGTGAAAATACTGCGAAAATTTAAGCCTGATGTTGTTGTAGGCGTGGGAGGATATGCCAGCGGCCCGGTTGTCAGGGCGGCAGCGACAAGAGGTATTCCTGTCCTTATCCAGGAACAGAATTCATATGCCGGGGTGACCAACCGGTTACTTGCAAATAAAGCTGATCGCATATGTGTTGCCTATGAAGGAATGGAAAAATATTTTCCTGCTGAAAAAGTTTTGCTTACAGGAAATCCGGTTCGACTTGATTTACATGATATTTATGGTAAGCGCCCAGAGGCTAAAAAATTTTTCAGGATTAAAGGTGACAAAAAGATAATGCTTGTGCTGGGCGGAAGCCTGGGAGCAGGAAGCATAAATCAGGTTATTTCAAAAAATATTGGAATAATAATAGAAAACGGGATAGAATTAATATGGCAAACCGGAAGAGCAGGGTTTAACTCTGCGAAATTAGTGGCCGACAAAACCGGATCAGAAGCAGTTCATGCTTATGAGTTTGTTTCAAGAATGGACCTTGCCTATGCAGCGGCAGACCTGGTAATTTCAAGGGCAGGAGCAATTACTGTCTCGGAATTGTGCCTTACCGGGAAACCGGCAATACTGGTACCTTCACCAAATGTTGCCGAAGATCATCAGACAAAAAATGCAATGGCCCTGGTTGGTGAAAATGCTGCATTAATGGTTAAAGATGCTGAATCAGCAGAAAAACTTATTCCCACAGCTATTGACCTGATGAATGACGATAAAAAAATGGAAGATCTGAAGAAGAATATATCAAAGATGGCTTTACCAGGCTCCGCCGGACAAATAGCAGATGAGATTCTGAAACTTGTTAAACCTGAGCAAGAGTGAATATTGATAAAATAAATATGGTCTATTTTATCGGAGCCGGAGGCATTGGTATGTCTGCTATGGCAAGATATTTTAATGCGCTTGGTAAAAGCACTGCCGGCTATGATCTGACCCGGACGTCCTTGACCGATAAGCTTATTGCAGAGGGTATAGATATTTCCTTTAATGATGATGAAAAAGTGATACCTCCACCTTTTCTTGATGAAAATTCCAGGGAGAGTGTTTTGGTTGTATATACTCCCGCTATACCTTCAAAGAATAAAATATTCAGATTCTTTAGAAACAATGGATATAAAGTTATTAAAAGATCAGAACTCCTCGGCATACTGGTCAATGAGGGAAAAGGAATAGCTGTGGCGGGGACTCATGGGAAAACTTCTGTTTCCACTTTGATTGCCCATATGCTGAGTCAGTCAGGCTTTAAATGCAATGCTTTTCTGGGTGGTGTGTCAAAAAACCACAATTCTAATCTGATCTTGTCTGATGATGCCGAACTAATAGTTGTTGAGGCAGATGAGTATGACAGGTCCTTTTTGCAGCTATTCCCTTCCACGGCAGTTATTACATCTATGGATCCTGATCACCTTGATATTTACGGGAGCTATGACTTTATGAAAGTTGCGTTCATGGAATTTTTGCAGCAGGTAAAGCCTGGTGGTACAGTTATATACAGGTATGGGCTCGGGGTTGACAGGGGTTTAAAAAGGGATGTTGCATCATTTAGTTACGGGCTTGATAACCGTGCTGATTTTTTTGCGGGTAATATTAGAATACCTTGTGACGGATTGCCGGTTTTTGACCTGTTTGCTCCCGATTTGGAGTATGAAAATCTGAAGCTTGGGGTTCCCGGACGCTTCAATGTTGAGAATGCCGTGGCTGCTGTTGCAGTTGCCCTTTTTTCAGGTATGAAGGAAAAAGGGATAAGAGAGGGACTTGAAAATTTTTCAGGGATATACCGCCGGTTTGAAATAAAGATAAATACCCCGGAATGTGTATTTATCGACGATTATGCCCATCATCCTGCAGAGCTCCGGGCATCAATTGCGGCAGTCAGGGAAACCTTTCCCGGAAGAAGAATAACAGGGATATTTCAACCACACCTTTATACACGGACACGTGACTTTGCCGGTGAATTTGCTGACAGCCTTGAAGAACTGGATGATCTGATACTTCTTGAGATTTATCCTGCCAGGGAAGAACCTCTGCCCGGTGTTTCATCTGAATTGATCTACAGCAAAATGAATATGAAAAATAAAATTCTTTGTACCAGAGAAGGGCTTCTGTCTATTATTGCCGGAAAGAAGAATACGGATGTCCTGATTACTCTGGGTGCAGGGAATATTGATGTTATGGTTGAACCAATAAGGCAGCTTTTGTTAACAAAAATAAAACAGGGTTTATGAGACTTTTAAAATTGCTGCTCATATGGGTTGGAATTACTGCCTACCTGATTTTTGCCCTGAGCTTTGTCTCCGACAGACTTGGCACGCAGGTGTGTGGAAAAGTGAGGGTACATATAAAAGACAGTCTGAATAACAATTTTATTTCCAAAGAAGATGCAACAGATATTTTACTTGAAAAAGATCGTAAAATTCTGGGATATCCATTAAGCAAAATCAATACCCTGGAACTTGAAAAGATTTTGGTCGGAGAATCATTTATTAAAGAAGCTGATGTTTACAAAACAGTTAATGGAGAACTAAGGGTGGATATTCTGCAGCGAAAGCCCATTTTAAGGATAATCAACAGGCATGGGAAGAGTTATTACCTGGATAGAGAAGGTGTGATATTGCCTGTTTCGCAAAAATATACAAGCAGGGTTCTTGTTGCAAATGGAAATATTACTGAACCATTTATTGAGGAGAGCACGAGATCAATTTTTGATCTTGATGTACCTGAAGGAATGAGAAATTCCGTAATCTATAATCTCCATTCACTGGCTTCATTTATATCTGATTCTGAACTCTGGAGGGCCCAGATAGCTCAGATATACGTAAACAGCAAATATGAGTATGAATTAATACCAAGGGTTGGAGCTCATATCATATATCTCGGAGATGCACAGGATTATGAAATTAAATTTCATAAGCTGGAAGCTTTTTATTTATACGGACTCAATAATAAAGGCTGGAATAGTTATGACAGGATCAACCTTAAATATGAAAATCAGATAGTTTGCACAAAAAGATAATATTATGGGTAAAATAAATAATGTAGTAGCTGCAATTGACATTGGTACAACTAAGATTGTATCCATTGTAGGCAGAAAAAATGAAAAGAATAAGATCGACATTCTTGCATTTAGCAAGGCTGAATCCCGGGGCGTTAAGCGGGGTACTGTTTTGAATATTGAAGATACGGTAAATGCTATCCAGAAAACAGTGGATGAGGTCAGGCAGCATACCGGCAACCCCGTTTCAGAAGTTTTCGTTGGCATTGCCGGTCAACATGTTAAAAGTATCAGGAACAGGGGTTATATTAACCGGGATTCCTATGATGAGGAGATTACCAGATCTGATATACAGGCTCTTGTTGATGATATGTTTAAGATACCCATAGATATTGGAGAGGAAATCATACATGTCCTGCCCCAGAGTTACATTGTCGATAATGAGCACAATATTAAAAATCCCGTCGGCATGACAGGCAAAAGGCTCGAGGCAAATTTCAATATTGTGATAGGACATGTTGCTTCTGCCAGGAATATTGAGAAATGCATCAGCCGGGTAGGCCTCAAAGTCAGGGACCTGATACTTGAGCCCCTGGCTTCTGCTGAGGCTGTACTTACTGAAGATGAAAAAGAAGCAGGTGTCGCACTAATAGATATTGGAGGCGGCACAACTGATCTGGCAGTCTACTATGACGGAATAATCAGACATACTGCTGTTATTCCCTTTGGTGGTAATGTAGTGACTGATGATATTAAACAGGGTTGTTCAATTTTGATGAGGCAGGCTGAATTGCTTAAAATCCAGTTTGGCTCGGCTTTGGGAGAAATTGCACCCGACGACAAGGTTGTTACCATACCGGGCATCAGTGGCCGTGAACCTAAAGAGATCTCATTTAAGAATCTTGCATATATCATTCAGAGCAGAATGGAAGAGATTATCGATGCTGCCTCTTTTGAGATTGAGAACTCCGGGTTCTTTGATCATATCAGTGCGGGAATAGTGCTGACGGGAGGAGGTGCATTACTTACCCACCTGTCCCAGCTGGTAAAATTCCGGACGGGACATGATGTAAGGATTGGTCTTCCCAATGAACACCTGGCCGGGGATCCTGAAGACGAGATCAACCACCCTATGTACTCTACTGCAGTGGGACTTCTGCTTAAAGCCTATGAGCAGATTGACCATGACAGTTCCGACTTTGATAAATCATCTCACAGAGCAGAAGTTGATCAGGTAGCAGAAGATAATCAGGAAGATGAGCTTGTGACCGAAAATAAAAGAGACAGGACAAAAAATAATATATTTGAAAACCTTAAAACAACCATAACCAAAATATTCGAGGAAGATGATATAAAAATGTGAGATAAACATAGCAATTAACCATATAGAGAAAGAGTCTTTTATTACACCCGAAAATAATGTAACATGTTATTATAATAACGGAACTTTGTTTATTTGAAGCTGACATTTCAAAAAATTCCTGAAAATATATTGAACAATAATTTGATAGTTATGACAAAAAAAAGTGAAATAATGAATTTCGATTTGCCCGTTGAACATTCTTCAATCATAAAAGTAATAGGAGTTGGTGGGGGTGGGAGCAATGCAGTTAATCACATGTTCCAGTCGGGCATTAAAGATGTGAATTTTATTGTTTGCAATACCGATGCACAGGCATTGGAAAACAGTAAAGTTCCTGTTAAAATTCAACTCGGTGAGTCTTTGACCGAAGGCAGGGGGGCCGGTAACAAACCCGAGATAGGTAAACAGGCCGCCATAGAAAATCTTGATGATGTCATTGAAGGGTTATCTGGCAATACAAAGATGGTCTTTATCACCGCCGGCCTGGGAGGCGGTACCGGAACAGGTGCTGCTCCTGTTATTGCGAGAGCTGCCAGGGAGATGGGGTTACTGACTATAGCTATTGTAACCATACCATTTAAATTTGAAGGTAAAGTGAGAATTAATCAGGCCATTGACGGGATAAATGAGCTCAGAGAGCATGTCGATTCGCTTCTGGTTATTAATAATGAAAAATTGCGTGAGGTTTTCGGAGATCTTAAGATTAGTGAAGCTTTTTCACAGGCAGATAATGTTCTGACCAGTGCGGCTAAAGGTATTGCTGAGATCATCACTGTTCATGGTCATGTAAATGTTGACTTTGCAGATGTTAATACGGTAATGTCAGACAGTGGGGTAGCTATTTTAGGGTCAGGAATAGCTGCGGGTGAAGGTCGGGCCATTAAGGCTATACAGGATGCTATTTCTTCACCACTGCTTAATAATAATGATATTCGCGGGGCTAAAAATATTTTACTTAATATCACTTCAGGTATTGATGAGGTAAGTATGGATGAGGTAGGCGAAATAACTGATTTTGTGACTGCAGAGACTGCTGCGAATACTAATATTATTTGGGGTACATGTACGGAGGAGTCACTGGGAGAGCAAATATCCGTTACAATTATAGCAACAGGTTTTGAATCCAACTCTATCCCGGAACTTTACGCCCGGAGAAAAGATATAGAGAGACTCACACTGAATGATTTTCCTGCTCCTGATATCGGATCAGTCAAAGGTGGATTTACTGTAAAAGACAGAAAACAAAAAACATCTGATAGTTTTGAATATGATAATTTGCAAAGGAGAATTGAATTTGATCTGCGTGGTTCGGGAAGGGATATATATTCCGTTAAGGATGATAGTGCATCCCGAGAAGAAGAGCCGGGATTACATGATCAGCGAATAAGTGAACGGGCAGAGAAAATAAAGGAGTCGGGCAGCCGGCTTAAAGAAAAAAGCTATTTGGCTGTTAATGAAAGGGAAGAGATAGAGGAGATGGAACATCAACCAGCTTTCGAGAGAAAAAAGATAAATATAAATCTTTCCAAAAAATCATCTGATAACCCGGTAAGCCGGTATACTCTTTCAGACGAAGGGGGCAAAGGCCCGAAGTTCCGGCCGGACAATGGTTACTTGCACGATAATGTGGATTGATAAGGGGGCACTGTTCTTCGGGGGGTGTCAAATAATAAAACCGGATTATTCGCTGATATAATGACAGCCAACGGAGCGGGTGTTTTTGAGAGCTGCTGCAATTATCAGCTGCGAACTTACTACTGCATTCCGCAGTTCAATTATCTGTTTGGTTATTTCAGCGCTTTTATAGAATTTAATTATTCGGTGGGCAAAGTAGTCCATATCCGATTCCGCCCTCCGGAGTCCCTTTTGTGTCCGGATAATACCTGCATAATTCCACATGGTAAGCTGGATGGTTTGCATGTCCTGATCTATTAGCAATGGGTCAAAGGGTTCCGCATTAAGGGGATTTTTCCAGTCAGGAATGTTTTCATAATGTTCTTTTCTGATTTCATTGCGGTTAAGGATAATCTCCTCAGCTGCGGATTTACCCCAAAGCAGTCCCTCAAGCAATGAGGACGAAGCAAGCCTGTTCGCTCCATGAAGTCCGGTGCAGGAAACTTCACCAACTGCAAAAAGATTCTTTAATGAAGTCTTGCCTTTCAGGTCGGTTTTTATTCCCCCGCAAAAATAATGGGCGGCCGGGGTAATTGGAATAGGTTCTTTTGTTATGTCAATACCTCCTTGTTTACAGGTGGAAAAAACTCTTGGAAACCTCTTTTCCAGTGGTATGCTGCCCTTGTAATGGGATGCAATATCGAGCAACATATATTCCTTGCCGGTTTTGCATATTCTGTCATATACACCACGAGATACCACGTCCCTGGGTGCCAGGTCTCCCATCTCCGAGTATTCTTTCATAAACTCCTTCCCCTTATGATCCTTCAGCCGGCCACCCTCCCCTCTTAATGACTCTGTAATAAGAAACCTTTTTATATCCTTGTGAAACAGGCATGTAGGGTGAAACTGTACAAATTCCGCATTGATTATATCTGCACCCGCCCTGTATGCCATGCTTATTCCATCTCCTGTTCCTGATACCTGGTTGGTACTGTGATAATAAAGGTTTCCTGTACCACCTGTTGCCAGAATTACTTTATCTGAGAAAAAGGTTTCTGTTTCACCCTTATAATTGTTCAGTGCATATACACCGAGAACTTTCCTTTCACGATAAACTTCCTGGGGATCACGTGAATGGTGATTATTTGTTATCAGGTCAATGGCCGTATAATCGGTCATGAATTTCACTCCCATCTTTTTGGCATGGCTGATGAGGGAATCCTCTATTTTATCACCTGTGTGGTCTTCGTAATGTACTATTCGTCTTTTGCTGTGAGCAGCTTCCTCTGTGTAATCAATATTTCCCTCTTCTGATTTACTGAATTGAATACCAGCCTCATCTACTAAAAAATCAAATACCAGGGAAGGCCCCTGTTTTACAAAAAAATCAACCGCTTTCAGATTATTATAGCCCGAACCTGCCCTTAATAAATCATTGCGTAATAATTCAGCAGTATCGCCATCTGTTGAGGCAATTATTCCACCCTGGGCATAAAAGGTGTTGGTTTCGCTGATGTTTGATTCCTTGGTTATTACAACGACATTAAGATTCTCTTTTTTTAGATATATGGCGCAGGTTAATCCCGCCAGGCCTGATCCCACAATTACTGCATCGTAATAATGTCGCATACCAAAATTTATTTTTCTTTTAAGCTAAAATCAAATGCTTTAATTGAGTTGGTCAGATCTCCGGATGAAATATAATCCACTCCCGTACGTGCAACCGACTTAATGTTTTCCAGTGTTATATTTCCGGAGGCTTCTGTTTCACAGTTTCCGCCTATAATTCTTACTGCTTGAATCATTTCAGCCTCTTTCATGTTATCAAGTAAGATCCTGTCGACTTTACAGCTCAGGGCCGCTTTTACCTCAGCCATATTCCTGGTTTCAACCACAATTTTATACCTGTCGCCCCACCTGCTTCTGACTTTATCAACTGCTGCACTTATTCCTCCCGAGGCATCAATGTGGTTATCCTTGATCATTATCATATCAAAAAGGCCCATCCTGTGGTTTCCGCCCCCGCCACATCTGACTGCATATTTCTGCAGCTCCCTAAATGCGGGAATGGTTTTTCTGGTATCAATCACCAGTGAACGTTTTTCGGCTTCTTTTACATACATGGCGGTCTTTGTAGCAACTCCGGAAAGTATAGACAGGAAATTAAGCGCTGTGCGCTCTGCTTTCAATATTGAGGAAACATTTCCGGTAACCTCTGCAATTACATCCTTTTCATTTATGACATCCCCATCATTGAAATATCTGGAGATTGTTATATTGCGGTCTGTTTTTTTAATTACCCTTTCAAATATATCAATGCCGCAAAGTATACCCTTATCTTTAGCAATTAATTTAAACAAATGCTGCTCCCTGGTAAAAACCGACTCGGATGTTATGTCACCAATATCATGGAGGTCTTCCTTAAGCGCAAGATCAATCAGAATATCAATTGATGCTGTATAATCCATCCTTTAAAAGAATTTATGGCGATTGTCCTTAATATCGGCCTCTTCTTTTAATGCTTCAAATACTTCAAAATTTACTCTTGCTCTTTTACTTTGTTTCAGCCTGTTTCTTTCGGTTTCCAGGTCCATTTCATCAGGAATCTCAACAGATCTTACCTGTAGAGTGTAAACGCCATTTTCTCCGACTACCGGAAGGGAGAGAATGTTCTCATCCAGATACATGGCTGTTCCTATAAGTCGTGGTTCAATGCCCGCTCCCGGAACTGAAAATGAGGTAAAACGTATATTGTCGGCTTGTTCAATTTTGGTATCAAGTGCTTTGGCAAGTGATGCAATATCAGCTTCATCGGCTATTTTTTCCTGAAGCCTTGATACTAATATTTCACCTTTCTTCTTCCTTTTAAGAATTGATTCGATCTCGTTGCTTGCCTCTTCAAGCGGCTGATATCCGTCCCTGCGAACCTTGGTAAGTGCAGCAATAACAAACCTATCTTCTATTTCAAAGATTGGTGAGATAGATTCTTCACGTGCTTCAAATGCCCATCTGACAAGTTCCCTTGCAGATTCTATTCCCGGGACCTGTTTATCGTTAATGAGAATATTGTTAGCCACCCTGATTGTCAAGTCTTCTTCCCTGGCAGCGGCAGTGAATTCATCATAGCTAGTATTCATACCGGCAAAATGACTGGCTTTGGAGTAAATACGCTGATAAGTGGCTGAGCCAGGTGTAACTTCCCTTGCCAGAGTGGCATAGCGGACTTTTTTCAATTCTCTTGAACGACCTGTTACTTCGGCCACATGGAATCCGAACTGGGTCTCTACAACAAAAGGTTCTCCCTGGTCTGCTGTAAAACAAGCCTCATCGAATTCGGGAACCATCATCCCTTCAGTGAACCAACCCAGATTGCCTCCGTCAAAACGAGATCCGGTATCATCAGAATATTGTATGGCCAAAGTCTCGAAGTTTCCTCCTCTGCGAAGCACTCCCAATAAACTGTCAGCTTTGCTGCCTGCCTGCTGGTAATCCAGTTCAGGGCCTGGTTGTATGAGAATATGCCTGGCTCTAACCGAGTCAGGCACAAAGTTTATTTCTACAAGCCTGGACAGCTTATAACTGTTGTCTTCAAAATAGGGACCATAGATATCTCCCGGATCTGCGGCAAACATGAAATCAGCAATGTTTTCAGGCAATTCGTCATAACTGTAGTTAGTTTGATCGTAAGGTATATCAGAGTTAAGATTAATAAACTGCCTTACTTCTTCAACCTCAGTAAATTCCTCCTTCATCCTTTCTATCCATTCCTGTGCAAGTCTGTCGTCTTCATCTGAAGGATCGACATTGAAGGCTATATATTCAATATCTCTTGATGCTGTCTGAAGAAAGTCTTCCCTGTTTTGACGATAATAACGTCTTATTTCTGACGGAGAAACCTGTGCCAGGCTGTCGTGAACAGTATTGAACCGCTGCACTATGAAATCAAAGCTTACACTTTTATTATTTTCCTCCCAGGCTTGTTTTGCCTGAAAGTTCGGAACATATAATCCCTGACTGATTAAGCTATTGTACTTTGACTCTTTTCTGTTTTTTGTAATTTCATTTTCAATATGCATCCAATAGGCTCTTTGCTGGCCGGTAGGATCCTGCTGCATGGACCTGAGGAACTGAATGACGTAAGCCTGATTGAAGGTGCCGGTTTCAGGATCAGTAAATAACTGGCGCACTATCGGGTGTATATTTGCACCCTGAACCATATCAAATAACTCTTCAGGGCTGATTTGAATTCCAAGTCGGTCATATTCCTGTTCAAGAATAATTTCTCTTGTCAGTGTCTGCCAGGCTTGTTCCATAATGTTTTCATAGGTTTCAGAATCAAGTGATTGTTCTCCTGTATTCAGCATGTACATTTCTGAAATGTTATCAACCTTATTCTGAAAATTCTGATATGAAACTGATTCCCCTGCGATTTCAGCAATTTCAAATTGAGTATCAGTAAATAGTGAGGGACCCGATCCCAGTATATCTCCCAGTATAAAAGCAACAAGGGCCAGTCCAATCACTATTGATACCAATACTCCTGCACGGTTTCTAATTTTTTCAAGTGTAGCCATTTATAAGGATGTCAATTAAAAAGTTGTGATTATTTTTTAAAGCTACGAATATACTACTTTAAAATGATGTTCTTACTCACTTTTATCTCGCTCTTACCCGGGTATTTTCATTTATCCAGCAACCTACCCGGTAAGAGTCCCCTTCGGTATATCCGTGAAAGAATATTGTTTCATTATCAGGGAAATAAGCCGAATATATCTCAATTGCACGATCTGCAGCGGAAGCAAGCGTGGGATCTACCTGTTTAGCTTGCATGAACCTGTCTACTGCTGCCCAGTAAACAGTCCTGTTCTTGAAATCAGCATCTTCAGCACCAGCAAAGCAATCAGTTTCAGACACATAAAGGTTTCCTATGTGCATATGAGCGCGTCCCAGTGCGGGATTGTCCTGAAGTGCCTGGCGTGCATACTCCCGGGACAGCTGTTTGTCATTCTTTACGTTCTGCGCAATGATGGCAAGTTCCAGGTAATAATTTGCACGTTCCTCAGGATCTTTTTGAAGGTCAACAGCCTCTTTAAGGAATCTAATCACCTGATCATCATTGTTTAGATCCCTGTACATTGCTGAAAGTGTCAGTGCTGACCTGGGGGAAGGATCCAAAACATGGAGCTTCTCTGTAATATCCAGGTAAAGTTTAGTCTCTGTGCAGCCTGCATTAGCCAGTAGTTCATAAACTTTATTCAGCAGTTCAACATTTTCCGGCGACTCACTTACCTCATCTGCAAAAATCCTGGTAATTGCATCACAATCAGCTGCGCCACTATCGGCAAAAATCGACTCAACATATTCCTGTGCCTGTAAAAGGCCTTTGCGTGATCTTACTTTCAGTGATTCTTCTATTATCTCCGTCAGATATGTGTAAGTATCAATTACAGCATCGCTGTCAACAAGCCCTGCCCTGAACTTGGCTGAAGTAACAGTCATATAGGTTGTTATAACTGCAGGCGAAGGATTGGTTCCGGATAGTTCCAGGGCCTCTCTTAACGCCTCGTATCCCGGTGCGGCCTCTTCAATAATGTTGTTATGGGTGAAATAAAACAACCCTTTTCTGCCAAGTACATTGGCCGCATCTCCGAAATATTCAATACGCTGGTCAAACATCATCATCGCAGTATCCAGATAGGCTTGCTTTTCTTCCTCTGTTTCTGCATTTTCAATAAAGTGACTCAGAAGATCAACACCCCAGATGTATATATTCCTGCTTGACTGAGGAAATTCATCCATTAATGTTCTCCAATAGGGAAGGGCTTCTTCAAAATTTTCCTGCCTGTGGTGGCTTGAATAGAGGGAAAGGTTACGCAGGCACCTTATACTGTCTTCAGGCGTATCACCATACCTCCCGCTTTGGCCAGACATATCGGTCTGGACCAGCATAATGCTCAATAAAACTAAGCCCCCCTTTATAATTAAACTTTTCATTATTCTGTTATTGAATTAAAATTTCAGGAAATTCCGACAAATATAAAAACTATCTTGAAAAAATCAGAAAGTCTCCCGGGTAATTAAATATTTTTAAATGTTAATTGTTATGTAATAATGTATTTAACAAAAGCTGTGCCAAATAAACAAAAATGGTCAGATATGGGTAAAAGTCTCATTGTGTCAGGTTGTTATGATACGGCTAATTAATTAAGTATTTACTTATGAAAAAATAATATTCTATTTTAACTGCTTTTATTCCTGATGCATAATAAATATTAACTCTTCTTAGGAATTGTAAGCTTTACAAGCTCTATTCTTGTTTTGCTCATTCTCAATATTTCAAATATGAAGTGGTCAATATCCAATTTCTGACTTTCCTTGGGGATACTCTCATAATGAAAAATGATAAATCCGGCGAGTGTTTCATAATCATCTGTTTTTGGAATACCCAGATTGTATTTATTGTTAAGATAATCTATTTCTAATCTTCCGGAAAAAATAAATTCATTTTCAGATATTTGCTTTTCTTCAAGGTCAACAGTATCATGTTCATCTTCTATCTCCCCGAAAATCTCTTCCATGATATCCTCAATGGTAACCATTCCTGCGGTGCCCCCAAATTCATCCACAACAACCGCCACACTTTTCTTCTCTTTGATAAAGAGACTCAGTAACTTGTGAGCAACCATTGTTTCGGGTACAATTATGATCCTGTTAAGCATGGATCTGATATTTTTTGGATTCTTGAAAAAATCTTTTGAATTTATGTACCCTATAATATTATCTATAGAATTCTTGTAGATAAGTATTCGTGCATATCCTGTTTCTATAAAAGTTTGCTTAATATCTTCCATTGGAGTATCTATTTCAAAGGCCATTATCTCCGGCCTGGGCACCATGCATTCCCTTAGCTTGACAGTTGAAAAATCCAGTGCATTTTGAAACAGCTTAATATCATCTTTCAAATTGTCTTCCTCATTGAATTCATCATGACTCTCTTTCACAAAATGATCAAGATCGACTTTGCTGAAAGCATTTTTGCTTTTTTTTGAAACATCTGCTCCTGTCGCAAATTTTAAAAGGAAACTCCCAATTCCGATTATACTTTTACTGATGGGATACAGTATAATATAAAACACCATAACAGGTAAGGAAAGGGCATTTAAAATTAAATTTGGTTTTAACCTGAATATGGCCTTGGGAATAAATTCGGCGGTAACCAGTATAATAAATGTGGCAATCACTGTTTGTATAAGAAAAATCAGGAACTCTGAACTGACAAATTTATGTATTTGAGGTTCAAGTATCATTGCCATAGTTATCCCATATACCACGAGAGCTATGTTGTTACCAACCAGCATTGTGGTAATATACTGACCGGGATTTTTTGCAAAAACCGATGTTATTCTTGAGGTAAAAGATCCCTGTTTCTTCTCCAGCTCGAGACGAAGCTTATTTGAAGAGATAAATGCTATCTCCATACCTGAGAAAAAGGCAGAAAACACCAGGCTTATGATAATAATTGCAAACGTACTCATAAGTATCTTGAGCTAGGGATTTTGGGATCTTCTTAGATGCCTGCGGTAAAAATACATCATTAGTGCAATAAAAGTAATTGCAAAAAACATTAAACTTTCCTGAAGGCCCAGTTTATAGAAGTTATAGAGGCCAGCCAGAAAGCTTATGATCGCAAGGCTCAGCCATACTAATTCAAGAATATGTATTATTTTATTTTGCATCATCTATGTAAATAGTTCCCTGGATCTTTTTTATTTTCCAACGGTTAAAGGTTTGATCAGCTTCGAATCCCTCACCCATTATGACTTCGTTCGGGCGGGTTATTTTGACAAAACTGCTTGAATAGATAATCTTTTTTTCTTCGTCCCAGAATAACTGCTCGGTATTTAAGATCTCCCCGTCTTTATTGATAACCACCACACTGTCTCTCGCTTCCCAAAGATTTTTATCGGTGTTGTAAATTGCATAATTTGAACTAAGATGAGATTCAATATTTCCCTGTCTGTCAAAAAATTCTGCGAGAATACCGCGTGGAAATTCTGTGTATTTTTCAGTTGATTGTGAATAGTTATGAATTTCAGGAGCTGTAAGCCTGAGTTGAAGCCTGGCTGAATCAGTATATTGTATTTTGGCATTTACCATTGACTGGCTTGGCATATGTTCATCTTCCGGGAAGGATTTAATAACTTCCAGATCTGTTTCACACGAGATTAAAATCTGCCAGAGTAATAAAACAGAGAATAATTTGACAGTAAAAGCAAAAGGATCATGGTGTCCCTGATATTTTTTTTCAGGCATCATAAACTACTAGTCGATTCTGCGTTGGAAAAACCAAAAGTCATACAGCGACAGACTGAAATTAAATCTGATGTAATTCTCCTCTATCAGGTTAAGATCTGTTGTACCCCTGCGGCCAAGATCAACCGCAAAATTGAATGTCGTCTTGGCATTTCTGTAAGGCAAACCCATTCCCAGCGTAATTCCGTAGTCTTTTAACTGGTGGCCTCTTAACTGAAGATAAGTATCTGAATAATGAAATCCCATACGGTAATGAATTCTCCTGAGGTAGCTCTGGAAATCTGCGGGATCAGGAATATACTGAGCACCTATATTAAATGAGGAACTGTTAACAAGTGACTCGCTGGACTGATTTAAAAAACTTGTTTCAGACCACTGCCTGAAAGAATAGTCAGCCCCGATAAGGAAATTGTTATCCGTGCGGAAAGAAGCACCGATACCGTAATGTGCCGGCAAATCAATGTGATTATTGGTAATGAAATCGCCCGGAACTGTATCTCTTACAAGACCTGCTGATGTTAGCAATTCATTTACGGTGAGCAATTCCTGTTCAGTATTAAGGGACGTTTTGTTTTCGTAGATTACTCCTATAGTATAAGTGTAATCTTCCATTATCCGGTTGGTATACTGGAGACCATACCTGATATGAAAATCACCTACAGTATTTCTTGATCTGCTGTTAACAGAGAATATGTTTTCCTGGGCCGGAAAAACCAGCCTCCTTGACTGGTTAAGTGATCCGAACATGTAGGAGACACTAATTCCCGCAGAAATATTTTGGGTTAGATTAAAAGCGTTTCCCAGGAAGAACTGGTTTATCCCGCCTGACCCTTCATGGAAATATTCAACACCAAGATTCCTGTCCTCACCAACTATATCATATCCCATCTGACTGTAAGGAACGAGTCCCAGGCTGGTTTTCCACCAGTGGCTTATGGGGAATCCTATTGCCAGATGGCTCAGAGTGATATTGCTTACATTATGACTGCTTTCACTGCTTGCAAGTTGCATTGCATTACCGGCCACCCCTGTTGAGAAAATAAAAGACATTGTATCCTGTGCAGAATTGGAGGCCGGATTAAGATAATTGAGATGGTTAGGGTCGCGGAGCCCTATGCCGATCCCACCAAGGGCCTGATTTCGACCGAACCCTTCTTTTGTGATGTTGCCGATCCCAAAGCGTGAGTAAGGAGAGTAAGTGTTGTTTTGTGCCTGCAAATCCGTTAAAAATAGAATTGCGGGCAGAATCAATAAAAAATATTTAATTGTTTTTGACATTATGTATTAATATTCTGTTTAATCCGGTGAATATTAGAAAAGGATCCACAAAGATGGTGTTTTTTAGTTTTTTATCAAAGTATTTGGCATCTCCTCCGGTAAAAATTATTATCAAGTTCCTGTACTGTTTTTCCAAAATATTGATGTATGATTGAATTTCAAAAATAATTCCCTTCTCCACGCCGGCTGCAATAGCATCTTTAGTATTATTTGCAAGAAGCTCAGTATTATGACCTGGCTTCAGCAGGGGCAGGTTCCCGGTGAACTCATGGAGAGCCCTGAACCGTAAAGTCATGCCCGGCGAAATGTTCCCACCGAGATAACGGTTGAATTCATCAACAAGATCATATGTAATAGCTGTACCTAAATCAACTACCAGAACGTTTTTGTCGGGGTAATTATTGTTTGCTCCGGTAACTGCTGCCAGCCTGTCTTTGCCAAGGGTTTTACTTGTCCGGTAAAGATTTTCAAGCGGTATTTCCGTGGTTTCATTAAAAACCAGCAGATAATGAAAATTTCTTTCCAGTTGATCAATCAAATCAAGATTTTCCGGCCTTACCGAACAGAGTATAACATTTTTTATTTCAGGATATTTCGATTTAAGTTCGAAAATTTCAGTAAGGCCTATCTTTTGCCAGTTGGCAGTCTCCTGAATTTTCAGGCCTGAAAAGAGAGCAGTTTTAATGATTGAGTTGCCAATATCAATGCACAGGTTCATAAATATATGATTTATAAACAATAAGTTTGTCCGGATCATTCCGGTAGTTGCCGGAGCTGAAACTTTAAGGTCGTAAAATTATCCAATTTTGCAAAGTTTATGTATATTTACGTACCATATTAATACTTTTTATTTTAAACGTTTAAAGATTTTTGTTATGAAAAGATATTTTATTTATTTTTTTATGTTTTTTCTTTTTGCCGGAGGGGGAATATCCACTTATGGGCAGCTTTATAAAACTGGCGTAGGAGCAAGGCTTGGTACTTTTAACGGGCTGACCGTTAAGCATTTCACCGCTGAGGGGCAGGCTATTGAAGGTATTCTATCCACCAGATGGAATGGGTTTGTTATTGCAGGACTATATGAATTTCAACGACAATTTCCAGATGTCAATAATCTTGAATGGTTTTTCGGAGGAGGAGCTCATGTCGGATTCTGGCATTCTGGAAGCAGATACCCTCACCTGGGAAATTCCTCAGCCAGCGTTGTTGGTGTTGATCTGATAATAGGGGTTGAATATACATTTGATGAATTTCCATTTTCCGCAAGCCTGGACTGGAAACCTGCCTTTAATATTATAGGTCATACGGGATGGTGGGGTGATGTTGCCGCACTTTCAATAAGGTATACTTTCAGGTAGAGGAGCTTGTTGAAATATTCTCACAGCCTGACAGCCTGTAATACCTAAGAAAATAGTATAATAAAAAGTGGTTTGTCCATTGCGATAACTGATTCCGGGCAAATCACTTTTTTATTGGAATAACCCACCGTTCGGTGAGTGACCACATAATTTTATTTTTTATCCGGTATTGTGTTAGAAAAAAAATCTGATGACTTTATAAATTAAAACATAGCTGCTTCTTTGGTTGGAATGATTTAAAAAAAGGTTTTATTACTTTTCAGTAAAATTTTTTCGCAGCAGCTGCTTCGTATCAGTAAAAAAAACTATAATCGTAACGGTATAAAACCTGAAACTGGTAACTTGCATAATAAGATGCAACACTGGTAACATTTCCCTGATTATCCCATGAAAACTCTCTGGTAGAATAATCATCTGCATTCTTATTATACCAGGCTTCTTTGATCAGGTTTCCATTTTCATCATAAGTATAGTAGTTGGTAACAACATCCACTCCTGTTCGGTCTGTTTTAATAATCTTTTGAAGCAGGTTGTTATCATATAAAAACCTTTTCCTGTATTGCATTTCTGATCCGTTATATCGTCTTTCTTCAGTTTTTTTTCCAGCCCGGTTATAAGTGTACTCGATCTTCCGACGCAGATTATCCTGGTTGTCATAATAAGCTTCTTCAATCATTTCTCCGGTTGAATTATGAAGAAGTCTTATTTTTTCGGCAATACTGTTGTCTGGAAGAACAACGGTAATAAGGGTCTTGTTGTCAGAATAATCAAAAACTCTTTCTTCTTTTAGCCGTCCCTGTGTTGTATAGTGTATCTCACTTACACTGCCATCCGGATTGAGCTGATATTTATTACGGTAATTACCGAGCCCGTCAAAACCCCATTCAGCAATTTTGTTTCCCTGTTCATCAAACCCGGCCATTTGACTGAATGTTATCCGGTTATTTTTGCTGTCAAAAACAGTATGCCCGATCCTGTTTCCCTTATTATCATAGCGATTGGTGATTTTCCTGGACTCCTGTCCCCGTGAATCGAAAGTGATTTCTTCCAGGGTATATCCGTTTTTATCATAACGAGCCCTGAGGCTTATGGTTCCCGTTTCAGAGGGATTCCCTCCCTTGTACTCGTGGTTCCATTCTGTTACTCCGCTTATTCCATTTTCCTTTATTAAGTTCTGGTCTAACCGGGATATATTATTTTGGGGAAAAAGCGGATTCCCTGAAATAAAAAGTATAAGGCATAAAACAATTAACAACCTCATGATTGTGAATATTTTTAACTATTATTTTGTATTGGGTTCATCCACCACCTGGTTTGCCTGGTTAAGGATACACCCGGCTAATCTGCTGTAAATATGACTTTTAATGCAGCATGGCTTCTGCGTGGACCTGTTGCCCCGAACCTATGGTTTACAGACGGACTCCAATTATTATCTTTTAACTGATAAAAGGGAATTTTTGTTTCAAATGGAATGCAACTTATTCAATATTTCAAGGGCAACTTCCACAGATTTAATGTTTTTAATGCTCAGAGTAAGCTTATTCCTGTGCTCTTTGATTTTCATTCTTTTTTGCTGCTGAATATGGTTTATCAGATCTGAAAAAAGTGATGACTGGTAGTATGCAGACCTTTGGTCTGAAATAAAATAGATAATCATTTGATCATTTTTCAGAACTATGCGTTCAAATCCCAAGGAAATTGCCATTCTGCGAAGCCGGACAATATTTAGCAATTCCCTGGTTTGTTGAGGAAGTGGACCGAACCGGTCAATAAGATTCTTTTCGAATTTTATCAGGGATTCTTCATCTGTAGTGTTGTCCAGTATGCGGTACAAGCTAATACGTTCTTTGTTTCCGGGTATATATTCTTCCGGGAAAAGCACCTCCATATCTGTATCTACCAGGCAGTCCTTTACGTATGTGTGTGAAGCATCCCTTCCCGTTTCATCTGATGCAAATAATTCGCTGAATTCACTCTCTCTCAGCTCCTGAACAGCCTCGTCAAGGATCTTGTGGTAGGTTTCAAATCCTATGTCTGCTATAAATCCACTTTGTTCGCTGCCGAGCAGATTTCCCGCGCCTCTTATATCCAGGTCCTGCATCGCAATACTGAAGCCGCTTCCCAACTCCGAAAAATCCTCAATTGCTTTCAAGCGCTGCCTTGCCTCTTTTGTAATTAATTGGGGGGGAGGGGCAAGCAAATAGCAGAATGCTTTCTTGTTTGATCTTCCCACCCTTCCCCTTAACTGATGAAGATCACTCAGTCCGAAATTATGGGCATTATTTATTATTATTGTGTTTGCATTTGTTATATCGAGGCCGGATTCAATTATTGTAGTAGCTATAAGTACATCAAATTCCCCGGAAATAAAGCCAAGCATTATTTTTTCCAGCTTGCTGCCGTCCATCTGTCCGTGTGCCACAATGGTTTTAACTCCGGGACACTCTTTCCGGATGATATCTTCCATGGCTTTAATATTCACCACCCTGTTATGGATGAAAAATACCTGTCCCCCACGCTGCACTTCATATTCTATTGCTTCGCGTATGATTTCCTTATCAAACTGATGCAGCCTGGTAAGGATCGGGTGCCGGTTCGGAGGAGGAGTGTTAATAATGGCGAGATCCCTGGCTCCCATAAGTGAAAACTGAAGGGTTCTTGGTATTGGTGTAGCTGTAAGGGTCAGGGTATCCACATTAAGTTTAAGCGTTTTCAGTTTTTCCTTTATGGTGACCCCAAATTTTTGTTCTTCATCAATAATCAGCAGTCCCATATCTTTAAACCGGACGTCTTTTCCAATTAACCGGTGTGTTCCTATAATTATATCCAATTTTCCTTCAGCAATTTCTCCAATAATCTCCTTTTGTTTTTTAGCCGATCTTAGTCGGCTTAAATGCTCTACTTTACATGGGAACTCCTTTAGTCGCTCCCTGAATGTGTTGTAATGCTGCAAAGCAAGAATTGTTGTGGGAACAAGCATGGCTACCTGCTTGCTGTCTGCAACTGCCTTAAACGCAGCCCTGATGGCAACCTCTGTCTTGCCAAAACCTACATCGCCGCATACAAGAAGGTCCATAGGCACATTGGATTCCATCTGCTCTTTTACCATATTCGTTGCCTTTATCTGGTCAGGGGTGTCCTCATAAATAAAAGAGGCTTCAAGCTCCCTTTGAAGGTAGGAATCGCC
>SLPB01000092.1 GCA_007132225.1 Bacteroidales bacterium
ACTCTTGAATTTTCCGGTGATTATGCATATGGGTATCTGAAAAGCGAATCCGGAGTACATCGCCTGGTCAGGTTATCACCATATGATGCCAATAACAAGCGCCATACC
Source organism: Bacteroidales bacterium (assembly GCA_007132225.1). Taxonomy (GTDB): domain Bacteria; phylum Bacteroidota; class Bacteroidia; order Bacteroidales; family PUMT01; genus PXAP01. The sequence continues at coordinate 109 of SLPB01000092.1, forward strand.
AGTTTTGCATCGGTTTTTGTTTCCCCGGTAGTGGATGAAAATATAGAGATAGTAGTCAATCCCTCTGATATAACATGGGATACATACCGGGCCAGCGGAGCAGGCGGACAAAATGTAAATAAGGTTGAAACAGCCGTCAGGCTGAAACATCAGCCTACCGGTATTGTAATTGAAAACCAGGAAGCCCGTTCCCAGTTTAAAAACAAGGAGAACGCGATGAAGATACTTAAGTCCCAGCTCTATGAACTTGAACTTGAAAAACGGCGACTCGCCAAGGAAGAAATAGAGAGCGGAAAGAAAAAAATTGAGTGGGGATCACAAATACGTAATTATGTTCTTCATCCTTACAAGATGATAAAAGATGTCAGGACCAATTATGAAACTTCCAATGTACAGGATGTGCTTGACGGGGAATTAAATGATTTTATAAAGGCTTATCTTATGGAGTACGGTTCCCAGTAATGTTTGTGAAATTCTGACAATGTGTTCAGGGCATTTCCTGATATTAAAATCTCAGTAATGGTTGTCCGTTATGTTCTCCTTACCTTACAGTTATAACAAAAAAACCTGAAAAAATGTACAGAACAGAATATGATACTCTTGGCCCTGTAAAGGTACCCGCCGATAAATACTGGGGTGCCCAGACACAGAGGTCGTTCAGCAATTTTAAGATAGGTAAGGGGAAGATGCCTGATGAGGTCGTGAAAGCATTTGCAATACTAAAAAAGGCTGCAGCCCTGACAAACAGTGAATTAGGCGTGTTGCCGACTGAAAAGGCAGATCTTATATGCAAAGTATGTGATGAGATCCTGCAGGGAAAGCTTGATGATCATTTTCCTCTTGTTGTATGGCAGACGGGTTCGGGCACCCAGACAAACATGAACCTTAATGAAGTGATCTCAAACAGGGCGCATGTTCTTTCCGGCAAAAAACTGGGGGAGGGAAAGCCGCTTATCCATCCGAACGACGATGTTAACAAATCGCAATCATCAAATGACACATTTCCCACTGCCATGCATATTGCAGGGTACAGGATAATTACAGAGAATACCCTTCCGGGAATAAAAATTGTCAGAGAAACCCTTGCTGCCAGGTCCGTTGAATTCAATGAGATTGTCAAGATCGGACGAACACACTGGATGGATGCCACACCTCTTACCCTGGGACAGGAGTTTTCTGCCTATGTTTCACAACTTGATCACGGACTGGCCAACCTGACTGACACCTTGCCTCATTTAAGCGAACTGGCTCTTGGCGGTACTGCAGTTGGCACCGGAATAAATGCGCCTGAAGGATATTCTGAAATGGTAGCTGCAAAAATTGCAGAGCTGACGGGTCTGCCTTTTGTATCCGCACCGAATAAATTTGAGGCCTTGTCCGCCAATGATGCTGTTGTAAGGGTATCGGGTGCCTTGAGAAACATTGCAGTAAGTCTTATGAAAATACTTAATGATTTGAGGGTGCTCTCTTCCGGACCCCGGTCAGGAATCGGCGAGATCAGGATACCGGCTAATGAACCCGGGTCATCAATTATGCCCGGCAAAGTTAACCCTACGCAGATAGAGGCTCTCAGTATGGTATGCGCACAAGTGATAGGCAATGACCTGGCCATAGCAACCGGAGGGATGCATGGACATTTCCAGTTAAATGTGTTTAAACCCATGATGATCGACAACTTGTTGAGCTCTGCCAGGCTGCTTGGTGACGCCTGCGTATCATTTAATGACAACTGTGCAGTCGGGATTGAGGCAAATAATACGGTTATTGAGAAAAACCTGGAAAACTCACTTATGCTTGTTACAGCTCTTAATCCTTATATCGGATATGAGAATGCTGCCAGAATTGCAAAAAAGGCATTCGAGGATAATACCACCCTGAAGCAGGCTGCACTGGAACTCGGACTGGTGACGGAAGAAGAGTTTAACAAATGGGTTGATCCCGGCAGCATGATCTGACCAGGTTATTGTCTGTCCAGGAAATCAGATATTGCTCTTACTGATTTTTCCGGTTCTTCCAGAAAGCCTATATGCCCTGAGTTGTCAAGGGTTACGAATTTTGATTTTTCCGGAAGGGGGATTTTTTTGGCAATCTCCTCATATGATATGTAATTATCATGTTTGCCTGCGATTACCAGCACGGGGACGGACGTTTCCTTTAGTACCCTTTCCCTTGAGGGCCTTTCCATCATACCCCTGAGGCACGCAATAATTCCTTCATCCGAAGTAGAGAGGGCTATTTGTGTAACCCTTTCAATTTCAGTATTACGTACATTAATATTTTGCAGGGCAAAAGCTTTGGGTATATTGATCCTGGAAATCAAATCTTTTTTCCCCTGGTTAACCAGTACTATTTCCCTGCATCTGTTATTTCTGATTTGTTCGTTATCCGGAAAAGGATGTGAATGGAACAGGCATAATCCATTGAGCCTTTCCGGATAACTTTCCAGGATGGCAAGTCCGCAATATCCTCCCATTGAATGGCCGGCTATAAAACATTTTTCAATACCGCAATGATCCAAAACAGCAATTACAGCTTCAGCCATTTTTTCCATGGTGTGGACTTCACCCAGTATTCCGGATTTGCCATGCCCCGGTAAATCGGGACAAATTACCCTGAACCTTTCAGAGAGTTTTTCCGCAAAACCATTCCATATCTCAAGTGATTCAAGGTAACCGTGCAGCAGTATCACTGTGGTTCCTGAACCTTCATCGGAAAAACTTATCCGGGTATCGGCAAAGGATATTGTGTTAATCATTTTCAAATCAATTTTATTAAAGGTTATACAAAGATAAAAAAACAACTGCTTATGGCATTTTACAAATGGCAAATCGGGTATAAATTTTCTGCATCATTAAGTTAACCAGGCTTTTGGTAAAAATTGGTTTAATGGCATATCTGCGCGCAAAATGGAATAAATATAAATTATAGAAATTATAAACAGTTCATTGAAATAAGTAATGAAAGAAATATATTTGTATATAGAATTATTGATATGTCAGCCTTTAGTCAAATTTTTCTCTGTTTTGTATAATTAATAGTGATCAGTATCATGAGCAGTTTCATAAATACATCGATTGGCAAAAAATTCCTTATCAGTATTACCGGACTGTTTCTGATTTCATTTCTTGCCGTGCATCTCACAGGAAATCTTTTTTTACTTGCAGGCCAGGAATCTTTTAATCTGGTTGCCCACTTTATGGCAACCGACAGGGTTATAAGCTTTATGGAACCATTGCTGGCAGTTGGATTTCTTTTGCACATCGTTTTTACTGCATACCTTACGATTACCAATCAATTCAAACGGCCACAGAAATTTGCAAAGGTTGACCATAGGCAAACCAGCAGCTGGCCGTCACAAAATATGTTTGTTCTGGGGGGACTGATTTTTATCTTCCTTGTTTTGCATCTTTCCAATTTCTGGTATCAAATGCAGTTCGGTGAAATGGATTATATTCTCTACGGGGATATATGGGTTCAGGATGCTTATTCACTGGTTACCGGCAAATTCATCATATGGTGGTATGTTCTTATTTATGTGGCAGGAGCTGTTTTCCTTGGATTGCACCTGCTTCACGGGTTTAAATCTGCTTTTTTTTCACTGGGTCTCTATAATAAAGTATGGGGCGGACGCCTAATGTTAATAGGAGCCATATATTCCATTATTATAACTGTAGGGTTCTCGTTAATACCTGTTTATTTTCTTATAGGTCACCTAACAGGCTGATAAGGAGCACCATTTCAGCCGGGATGTTCATTTAAACAATCAGTTCATAAATAAAATATGGGTAAATTACAATCAAAGATTCCGGATGGTCCGCTTGAAGATAAGTGGAATAATCATAAGAACTCCGTTAGGCTTGTCAGTCCTGCCAATAAAAACAACCTTGACATAATAGTTGTGGGAACAGGACTTTCAGGTGCATCCGCTGCCTCCACCCTCGGGGAACTTGGCTATAATGTAAAATCTTTCTGTTTCCAGGATTCACCTCGCCGGGCTCATTCGGTAGCTGCTCAGGGAGGGATAAATGCGGCCAAGAATTATAAAAATGATGGAGACAGTGTTTTCAGGTTGTTTAAGGATATTATAAAAGGAGGCGATTACCGGGCAAGGGAGGCCTATGTTTACAGGGCTGCTCAGGTGAGTAATCAGAGTATTGACCAGCTTGTTGCAGCGGGGGTGCCTTTTGCACGTGAATACAGCGGATACCTTGACAACAGGTCTTTTGGAGGGGTGCAGGTTTCACGGACATTTTATGCCAGCGGACAGACCGGGCAACAATGCCTGCTTGGTGCCTACAGCGGATTGACCAGGCAGATCGCAAGGGGCAGGGTAAAGATGTATGCCAGGCGCGAGATGCTTGAACTGGTTGTGGTGGAAGGGAAGGCCCGGGGAATTATTACCCGTAACCTTGTGACCGGTGAGATGGAAAGACATTCTGCGCATGCAGTAGTGCTTGCAACCGGGGGCTACGGTACAATTTATTATCTCTCAACTCTTGCTGTTGGGTCAAATGCTTCGGCTGCATGGGCTGCTCACAGGAAGGGTGCGTTTTTTGCCAATCCGAGTTTTGTCCAGATACACCCCACCAGTATACCACAGCTCAATGATTTTCAGGCAAAATTGACCCTGATGTCGGAATCCCTTCGCAATGACGGTCGCATATGGGTACCCAAAAAAAAGGGAGATAAGAGGCATCCCGTTAATATTAAAGAGGAGGAGCGTGATTACTACCTTGAACGGCGCTATCCTGCATTTGGGAACCTTGTTCCCCGTGACGTAGCTTCCAGGGCAGCAAAGGAACGCTGTGATGCAGGATATGGTGTCGGGGATACCGGACTTTCAGTATATCTTGATTTCAGTCATGCCATAGAAAAGCATGGAAAGGAAGCCATTAAATCAAAATATGAGAATCTGTTCGAGATGTATGAAAAGATCACCGGTAATAGCCCGTATAAAGAACCTATGCGTATATACCCGGCCGGTCATTATACTATGGGGGGCTTGTGGGTTGATTATAACCTTATGACTACCATACCCGGACTTTTTGCCATAGGTGAGTCGAATTTTTCTGATCATGGAGCCAACAGGCTAGGTGCCGGTTCATTGATGCAATGTGCCGGCGACGGGTATTTTATATTGCCTGTGACAATAGGCGATTACCTTGCTGATGAAATTAAAACAGCCCGGATCTCTAAAGATATTCCCGAATTTGAGCAGGCCGAAAAAGCAGCGAAAGAAAAATTGCAAAGCCTGATGGCCATAAATGGTAAACAGACAGTAAATTCTTTTCACCGCAGGCTTGGCAGGATTATGTGGGATATGTGCGGAATGGTCAGAAATGAAAAAGGGCTAAAGAAAGCACTTAAAATGATTTCAGATCTGAAAGAGGAATTCCTTAAGGATGTAAGGATTCCGGGGGCAATTAATGAGATTAACCAGGAGCTTGAAAGGGCTGTCCGGGTAGCAGATTTCTTTGATCTTGGGCAACTGATGGTTCATGATGCCCTTTCCAGGGAAGAATCATGCGGTGCCCATTTTCGCGAGGAGAGCCAGACAGCCGAGGGGGAGGCTAAAAGAATAGACAGCAGGTATTCATATGTAGCCCTGTGGGAATACCAGGGGGAAGGTAATAAACATAGCCTTCACAAGGAAGAACTTGTTTTTGAAAATGTTGAGGTACAGGAAAGGAGCTATAAATAAATTATCCACAGGTGCCTGTTTGCCAAAAAACATGAATGTAAAAGCCATAAATACTAATAACAATTGAAAATGGAATTCAAACTCAAAATATGGAGACAGAAAAATGCCCGTAGCCAGGGAGCTTTTGTCGAGTATTTTATTTCCGGTGTATCCAAGGAAATGTCTTTTCTTGAGATGCTGGATTACCTTAACAAAACCTTGATAGAAAGTGGCGATAATCCGGTTGCATTTGAGCATGACTGCAGGGAAGGAATTTGCGGCTCCTGCTCACTTTATATTAATGGGAGGCCTCATGGCCCTGATGATCTTATCGCAACCTGCGAACTAAGAATGACTAAGTTTAAAAGTGGAGACACAATCATTGTTGAACCCTGGCGTGCAAAATCATTTCCTGTACTCAGGGACCTGATTGTGGACCGGTATGCGTTTGACAAAATAATGCAGGCGGGAGGGTTCATTTCTGTAAATTCAGGTGCTGCTCCTGAGGCCAATTCGATACCTGTTTCCAGGGAGGTTGCTGATGAGGCATTCGATGCTGCAATATGTATTGGCTGCGGGGCTTGCGTTGCTGCCTGCAAAAACTCTTCGGCAATGCTTTTTGTTGCTGCCAAGGTATCTCAGCTGGCGCTGCTTCCACAAGGAAAGCCCGAGGCAGAGAAAAGAGCACGGGCTATGGTAGCAAAGATGGACGAGCTAGGTTTTGGCAGTTGCTCCAATACCGGTGCATGTGAAGCAGAATGTCCCAAGGGGATATCTCTGGCACACATTGCAAGGCTTAATCGTGAGTTCCTGCTGGCCGTTTTTAAGACCTAGCAGGTTTTATTGAAAGCGGATTCTTATGGAACATAGCAGAGAGGGAAGCTGAAAACCTGTTAAAGCTTTCCGGCCTGCATTGTTTCTTCAATTTCTGAAATTGTTTGGGGGATAGGGGTACCCAGAACCCTGCACCCTCCGTCTGTTACTATCACATCATCTTCAATTCTGATTCCTCCAAAATCTCTGTACATTTCCACTTTGTTGTAGTTGATAAAATTTGTGAACAGGTTTTCAGAATTCCATTTATCTATTAAGGCGGGGATAAAGTAGATACCCGGTTCCACTGTCAGAGCAAAGTTCTTATGCAGCCGCCTTCCCAGCCTGAGGAACGCCAGTCCAAACTGATCAGATCTTATAATCTCATCATCATAACCAACATAATTTTCACCCAGATCTTCCATGTCATGTGCATCAAGTCCGATCATATGCCCCAGTCCGTGAGGAAAGAAAAGGGCATGCGCACCCTCTGATACAGCCTGATCAATGTCTCCTTTCATCAGGCCCAGCTCCTTTAGCCCATTTGCTATTACAGTAGCAGCCTGCAGATGGATGTCCCTGTAGGGTATACCTGGTTTGATCGATTTAACGGACTCCTGCAAGGTCTTTAATACAATTTTATAAATATCTTTTTGTTCGGGGCGGAATTTTCCGCCGACAGGCACCGAACGGCTAATGTCACTTGCATAATGCATATATGTCTCGCTCCCCGCATCAGTTATCATGATTTTTCCTTTGGCAAGCTCCTTGCCGTGATAATGATTATGAAGGATCTCCCCGTTTGTAGTCAGGATAACAGGGAAGGGCACGGGATTGCCGTGAGAAAGGGATATTCCCTCTATATGTCCCGAAATTTCTCTTTCAAAAATACCGGGATGCGCCATTTTCATTGCAGCAGTGTGCATTTCATAAGCGATATCCACAGCCTGTTCAATTTCTGCAATTTCTTCGGGCGACTTGACAGATCTCAGTTTTACCACGTTCCTTATCAGTTCAGGTGAGGCTTGCTCCACAACCCGGGAATGATGTGTCTCCAGCCATTTTTCAATCCTCAGCACCTTTTCTGACCTGTAAGGGGGCAAATAGTGAATCTTTCTTCCTTTACCCATGGCCTGCTTAAGTATTTTCTCAATTTCAGACCGGGAATGAATTTCATTAACACCGGATTTTTCACCAAGTGACCGGATTGAAGTGCGGCTTCCCATCCATATTATGTCATTCAGATCATCATCATCTCCGAGCAGGATATGCCTGTTTTGATCAACATCGATAATTCCGGTCAGACCCTGCCGGTCGGGCCCAAAGAAATAAAGAAATGAACTATCCTGCCTGAAGGGGTATGTGTTGGAAAGATAGTTCATGGGGGTATCTTCATTGCCGGGCATCAGAATAAGGCCTGCGGACATATTTTTCACAAGCTCATTTCTTCTCCTGGAGTAAACAGACGGATCAAACATAATCAGATCATTTTTTACAGAAAGACAGATTAATCAGTACTCACTGTTTGTTTATGCTAAATTAACACCTATTATCGGTTTTATCAAATGACATTACCTGCAGGTAACAGGGATCCGGTTCAATTTATCCGGCAAAAAAATAATATATGCTTCTCTTTGTAACATAAAACTTTAAAGGTCGTAGAACAAGTCAGGATCAGTATTTTACCCTGATTAAAATTTATGCGAACAGGGTGCTCATTTTTTATATTAATTATATATTCGCAGGGCACCATTATTTTATTTCTAATATGCTAACATAAATTGCATCATTATGCCTTACCGCCGACTTCCAAATACAGATAAAGCCCGACTGAAGGCATTGAAGATTGCTTTTTCCAGGGGCAAGGAATTACCGCCTTTTAAACTGGCTTTTTCGCAAAAATCCAATCAAAGGCTCCAGAGTTTTTTGAACAGGTATGAAAATGCGATGTCGTTTTACAACCAAAACTTTATCAAACAGACAAATAAAAACCGGCAGTACCTGGCAAGTATGAAAAAGGCAAGAATGTATATTTCCCATTTCATTCAGGTTGTCAATATGTCAATTATGAGGGGAGAGATGCAGTCCGAGATAAGAAAATATTTCGGACTAAATTTAAATGAATCACGAATACCTTCTCTTAATACCGAAAATGATATTATTTATTGGGGAGAAAAGCTTATAAAGGGTGAGGCACAGCGCATTCTTGGAGGAGCTGCTCCCGTTACCAATCCTACAATTGCAATTGTGAAGGTAAGATACGAAACTTTTATGGAGGCTTATCATTACCAGAAAACTCTTCAGAAAAATACTGCCAGAACCCAGGAAGAACTCACTAAATTAAGGAAGGAAGCTGATAATATAATTCTCAGTATGTGGAATGAGGTGGAAGACTCTTTTAAAGACCTGCCGGATGACCTTAGACGGGAAAAGGCCAGGGAATACGGAATTGTTTATGTTTACAGAAAGAATGAGATAAGCGCTTTTAGTTTGTATGATTCGCGGCAATCCGGCGCAGGATAAACCTTTTATAATATCTTTGGGTCTGCCTGCAAGATTAAGTCCGCATCTGAAAAATAGTGCTGATTGGATTACCCGGATTAAACCGGGCCGCTTTTAGTCCTTTTATAGAATATAGCTAACAGGATAATAAATAATCCCAGGCTAATAATAACATATATCCAATCAGCGGGATCTGCCCCTATGGTTTCCATCTCCTGGCTTACCTGTTTGCTCTGGATAAAGTAATAAACCACCACTGCAATGGCATTATTCACGAAGTGCGCTATTATTGGCACCCACATTCTTCCGCTCCATACCAGCATATATCCGAACAGTGCACCAAGCAACGTCCGGGGGAGGAAACCGTAGAACTGAAGATGCATGGCACTGAAAATTATTGCAGATATCCAGATCCCGGCATGGTTACTCCTGGTCCATTCAGAGAAAAGCCGCTGGATAACTCCCCTGAAGAGCAATTCTTCCCCCACAGCAGGTATAATTGCTATAATGAATATATTTACTAACAGGTCGGAAGGAGTCTCTGCCTTAAGAAACTGTTCTGTAAGCCTTTTAGCCGTCTCTTCAGTTTGTTTCATCCACTCCTCGATCGATGACATAAAATCAGGCAGTGACATTTGGGCGTTCAAATGAGCTATAAGGTTTATAAGGGGTATAGCCGAGAACATTATAATAGCAGTATATAATATTGTTAACCAGCTAATCTTTCTATTTAGCTTAAGATATTTAAATGAGTTTCCGCTAAAAAGCCAGGCCAGAATAAAGGGGGGTATCACAAAAAGCCCGATCGACTGCACGGCCTGAAAATATCTTAGCAAATTAGCATAATCGGGATGAGTAATGTTGGAAAGACTTTCGACCAGCTCCATAAAACCCATTCCAAAAAGAGGAACAGCCAGAACCAGTCCCCCCACCAAGGTGATTAAAAAACTGGATAACACCACGAATGCGGAAAACATTAATTTTGTAAATGGTCCGGCTTTTTGTAAAATACCAACAGGCATAAATTGAGGATTTTGATAATTTTAATCAAATATATATTAAATCAATATATTTTCATAATCATGGAAACAGTACCTGTTTAGCCTGCAATACTGCATAGGGCGGACAGAGAGGAGGATTTTTCCCGGAAAGGCAATAATTGAGGATAAATATTGTTATGTTCACAAATTAATTTTTTTTACCTGGTGCAGATAGCTAACATAGAATTAAGAAACAGGCCCCTGATGCTTGCCCCTATGGAGGATATAACTGATCCTTCATTCAGATATATGTGCAAGAAGTTCGGTGCAGACCTTATGTATACAGAATTTATCTCAAGCGACGGACTGATTCGTGAAGGCCGGAAAAGCGTTGAGAAGCTTGATATATTTGATTATGAAAGGCCTGTGGGTATACAGTTGTATGGTCATGTGATTGATTCCATGATTGATGCAGCCCGGTTGGCAGAGAACTCCGGCCCTGAGCTGATAGACTTAAACTATGGGTGCCCGGTGAAGAAAATATCAAATCGCGGTGCCGGCTCGGGAATGTTCAGGAATATACCCCTTATGACAGATATGACAGAGCAGATTGTAAACAACACCTCTCTGCCGGTTACCGTTAAAACCCGGCTGGGCTGGGATGAAAACAATAAACCCATCGTGGAGGTCGCGGAAAGGCTCCAGGATGCCGGCATTAAGGCTATTACCATACATGGACGAACCAGGTCGCAGATGTACAGGGGAGTAGCTGACTGGAAACTTATTGGTGAGGTTAAGAACAATCAGCGAATGAAGATCCCTGTTATTGGTAACGGTGATATTGACTCTCCTGAAAAAGCAAAGGAAATGTTCGACCGTTATGGAGTTGACGGTATAATGATTGGACGCGCCTCGGTAGGCAGGCCCTGGATCTTCAGTGAGATCAGGCATTACCTGGATACCGGCGAGTTGCTTCCTCCCCTTAGCCTCCATGAAAAATCACAAATAGCAAAGGAGCATTTTCTAAAATCCCTCGAAAGAAAGGGTGAAAAGGTTGGTATATTGCAGATGAGGAGACATTTTGTTGCCTATTTCAAGGGACTGGTAAATTTTAAGGAGACCAGGCTGAAACTTCTCACCTCGCTTGATCCGGCGGAGATCTTTAGGATTATTGACAGTATTCCGGGAAAATACCGGGAAACCATTTCCCAATATGGAACGGGTTCACTAATTTAAGATAACTATGGTACGGCGACATCTGATTTTTTTGACAATTGCTTTTTTTATGCCGGCAGTTTCAGTAAATCTGAATGCTCAATCTGGATCGGCACTTTCACTTGAAAAAATTATATCGATAGATGAATGGACAAGCTGTCAGCCAGTAAATATTCAACCCGGTCCAGGGGAGCGTTCCGTGGGCTGTTCATTTTATAAAAGCCCGATACAAAGCAGTCAATTATACCTGTTTTTGTCACTTGCCCCGGACTAAACTGATAACTCACATTATACTTTATCTTGTCTAAATTATTTGAAATGAATTTGCTGCCGAATTATATTTTACTAAATAAAATTATAAGCCGGTTATCGGCAATCAGGAATAATATTTACAGGTTTTTACCTCCCAAACAGTTTAATAAGCTCAGAACAAAAAATATTACAAGGATTTATAATCAGCATTACCTTAACAAAGTTTTAAAAGATACTCTGGGAGACTTTTCTGATTATGATATTACCGGAGATGGGAAAGATGAATTATTAAGGAATGCTGATAAAATTTTAATGCAATATTTTGATATTTTAGGATCAGGTGAAGTAAAATTGGAGCCCCTTAATTGGCACACTGATTTTAAAAGCGGATATAGTTGGCCCAGGGGTAAATTTTATAGAGATTATGTTAAAGTTGATTTAACAAATGATTCAGATGTAAAAGTACCCTGGGAACTCAGCAGGTGTCATCACTTTTTATTACTTGGACAGGCATACCTGGTTACAAAGAATGAAATATATACCCAAAAATTTATTCAGCACGTAAGCGATTGGATAAATGAAAATCCACTAATGAGAAGTATTAATTGGGAATCGGCAATGGTTGTTTCCATAAGGGCTGTTAATTGGTTGTATGCTTTAAATATGTTTGTCGGTTCACCATTAATAAATGATGCATTTATCAGGAAAATTTCCCTGTCCTTATATGATCACGGCTGGTTTATATACAGAAATCTTGAAAAAGGGTTCCCTTACAGTGATAACCATTATGCATCAAATATTGCGGGTTTGCTGTTTCTTGGATCGTTTTTTAAAGATATTCCTGAAGGAAAAAGATGGTTTAATTTTGCATTAAAGGAGTTTTATTCTGAAGTTAGAGTCCAGGTTATGCCAAGCGGGGTTCACTTTGAACTTTCCACATCATATCACCGGTTAATGACTGAATTCTTCTTTTATTCATATTTGCACCTGAAAAGGAATAATATTAATATACCATCGGATATCAGACACAGAATAGAAAAAATGTTTGATTTTGTGCTTTTTTATATCAAACCCGATGGTAATTCTCCCATTATAGGAGATGAAGATAATGGAAGGTTCCTGCCTTTTGATAAATACGAGAAGCCAGACCACAGATATTTATTGAGTCTTGCGGCAATTGAGTTTAAAAAGCCCCTTTACAAGAAATATTCAATTGGGCATATTCCGGAGAGTTTATTTTTATTTGAAGAGAAGAGTAAAGAGATATTTGATTCTATTCCTGATACATCAAAAACTTTAGATTCAAAGAGTTTTTCAGATGCAGGCTTTTATATCTTAAGGCACCTTGATCACTACATGTTTATAAACAACAGCGGAGTTTCAAGATATCCTGATCACATCAAATCCGGGCGCTTTCATACTCATGCAGATTTGTTATCATTTGAATTTGCACTGGGTAAATCAACATTTATTATCGATGCGGGTACTTATGCTTATACCTCTTCACAATCTGAACGTAATCATTTCAGAAGCACAAAAGTACATAATACTTTAACTGTGGATGATTGTGATCAGCATATTTTGGACAAGAATAATGCTTTTAAATTACACCAACTTGCTTATCCCGTTGAAAATGTATTTGAAAATGGTGAATTTGAGGATAAATTTTTCGGAAGTCATGATGGATATTGTAAATTGCCTGAACCGATATTGCACACCCGGCAAATTTTATTTAATAAAAAAGAACTTATTTATAATGTAAGGGATGAATTAAAAGGTGAAGGTGTTCATAATGTCAAGTGGCATTTTCATTTTAATTCTGGTCTTGAAGTCGAGTCAGATAATGACAAGTGCCTGAAACTACTTGATCGAAACAATAATGTGAACATCGAGTTATTGTTTTCGGCAAAATTCAAACTTGATTTTATACTTGGGGAAGATTATATCTCGTCTTCCTATGGATTTAAAAGAAGGACAAAAACCCTCAATATTTCTGCAAGAATTAATTGTCCGGATTATTTACATTTTCAGATAAAACAAATTTAATGGGAAATTAATTTGAATATATACAGGTTAATTCCCATTTACATGGCAAAAAAAAATTACGAATGAATATACTTATGGTGCTGGACAACGAGTTCCCTTTCGATACGAGAGTGGAAAATGAAGCTATTTCGCTAATTAATGCTGGTCATAAAGTGCATTTGGCATGCTATACACGAAAACAGCTGCCTGAATATGAAGTATTCAGGCAAATCGTTATTCACCGGATCCGGATATCTCAGTTTATTTATAAATCAAGTGTTGCTGCATTAACCTTTCCGGTTTATTTTATTTTTTGGAAACGGTTTTTAAATCGAATAATAGAAGAAAATAATATCGAAGTTTTGCACATTCATGATTTACCTTTAACCCGTGTTGGAAAAAAATTAAAAGAGAGGCATAGTTTAAAACTGGTAGTTGACCTTCATGAGAACTGGCCTGTACTGTTAAGTGTATCAACACATACCAATTCGTTGTTAGGAAAGTTGCTTTCACCTAATTTTTTGTGGGTTCGTTATGAAAGACGAGTTCTTAAACATGCCGATTTAATTATTGTAGTAGTCAGAGAATCCAAAGAACGTCTGGAACGATTAGGTCTCAGGGGTTCGAAAATATGTATTGTAAGCAACACTTTAAATATCAATGAATTTGCTTATAATGACAATAAACCTGATCCCGGGTTTTTTACTTTGTTTTATGCGGGGGGGATTAATTATCACCGGGGATTGCAAACGGTTATAGAAGCAATTTCACAGGTTAAAGATAAGATACCCAATATACGTTTACGTATTGTCGGAGCCGGCAGTTATATGCCTGTTCTTAAAGATCAGGTTAAAGAGCTAAAAGTAGAACGGCATGTTGAGTTTCTTGGATATCTTCCTTTAAAGAAGGTTGCAGCAAATCTGGCATTGGCAGATGTTGCCCTGATTCCTCATTTGCGGACCAATCATTCGGAGACGGCAATGCCCCATAAGCTTTTTCAATATATGTATTCCAATAAGCCAATAATTGCAAGCAATTGTATTCTGATGGAGAGAATTATTACTGAAACAGATTCCGGACTCATTTTTAAGGCAGGGTCAGCTGATGATCTGGCAAATAAAATCTTATCCATTTCAAATAAAAAAGTTAAGATACCCCCGGCCCGGCGATGGGTTGAAGAAAAATACAACTGGCAGGTAGATGCTGAAACTTTAATATCTTCTTACAAAAAAATATAGGATATCTTCAAATCATTCTTTATACCGCATTATCAGGTAATCTTTTAGTTCCTTTCTGTACAGTAGCGTAAGGCTTGTTAAGCTAACCAATACAAAAATAACAGAAGTCAAGAATGGATCAACATTAAAATGCAATTTCAATATTTCCAGAGCTATGGCCATAAACACGATCCCAAGGGGGAGGTATAATATCTTATATTTATTCCAATTAATTTGAATAATTTTTTGTTGCATTATATAGAATAAAAGGACCTGGATAAAATAAGCGGAAAAAAATGCTGTTATTGCGCCATAATAACCTATAAGAGGTGTTAATATCCAGTTCAGACCAATATTTAAAATGAGAATACAGGAATTTATATAGAAAAACAGTTTTGTTTTTTTCAAAAACAAGACCGGCATTGCAAAGACCCTGTATTGCGAAGTTAAAATGAAACGGGTAAAGACAATTGTAAAAAGTCCGGCCGACAGCCTTAATTCAGTCTCATAGAACAATGTAATAAATAGCATTGCAGGCAAAATTGCCAATACAACTATGCCTATTGATTCAGCAATAAATAGATTGCAAAGTGTTTTAATTTCAGAGGCCTTCCTCTCAACTCCCTCCTTTAGGTACCGGTATACTTCAGGTTGAATGGCATTTGAAAGACCCTGCAGTATAAGCTCAATACCAATGGCAAATTTCATTGCATTATCATATATACCGAGTTCCCCGGGATTTTTTAAAAGAAAGAACCTGTCCGCAAAAAGCAATCCCCAAATTATAAGATCAGAAAAAAACAATGGACTAATAAAAGGGAAAAGGGATCTTCTTATATTTTTATTATAGTGAAATCCACATTTATAATATGAATATCCAACTATAACAATTGCTACAAGAGAACTCCCAACAGCTGTTCCGTGAACATAACCAAGAAAAGACATGTCATATAGCAATACTCCCATAAGCTGGAAACCCGCCCGCAGTATTCCCGAAAATAAACTTACCAGGATAAAAATTCTCAGTCTTTTTTCATGCCTGTAAAGAGCAAGCAGAGTAATCACTATTGCCCTGTTAAAGCCTGATAAAACAATCGAGGGCCCATATGCAGTAAAATTCTGAAGATCCGGCTGAGAAAAGAGGGACCCTATAAAAGGACCAAAAACAATTACTATGCCCATTAAAAGCAAGCCCCTTCCAATAATTCCGCTTATAACTGTAGAAACCAGTTTATTGTAATTTTCACGACTATCTGCGTAATCATAATAAAACCTTGAAAGGCCTCTTAACATTCCAAATGTGCACAAAATGAATACTGCGGAAGTTATTGCCTCGGTAATTGCCAGGAGGCCGAAATCAGATGCATCCAACCGGGCTTCTCCTTCTATAATGGGGTAAACAATAAGCTGAAGCAGGGCAGGCAAGGCAGCAAAAAAAGTATAAATGGCTGATAACTTGAAATGCTCCTTCAGATTTATCATTTTAGCTGCAACAATAATAATTATTCAAAGCAAAAGTAACATAAACTATATTAATCCGCAATCCAAACCATTCCTCAACCACAATTACATTAACGGGGTCATGTTTTGTAAAAAACCCCGGGTTAAATCCAATTAATTAACATTTTACCTTATTTTTGTCGCATTATTTAAAATAACAATATTCTATTTATGCATCAGGAGGATCTTTTCAGGAAATTAACATCACATTGTAAGGAGTACGGATTCATATTCCAGTCATCCGAGATATACGACGGACTAAGTGCAGTGTATGACTACGGCCAGTATGGCGTGGAACTTAAGAATAACATTAAAAAATACTGGTGGGATGCCATGGTTTTGCTGAATGACAATATTGTAGGGCTGGATTCTGCAATATTTATGCACCCTGCTGTCTGGAAAGCTTCGGGCCACGTTGATGCTTTTAATGACCCCCTGATAGACAACAAAGACTCCAGGAAAAGGTACAGGGCGGATGTTCTTATTGAAGAGTATCTGGAAAAATTAAATGAAAAGATCAATAAGGAAGTTGATAAAGCATCCCGGCGTTTTGGTGAGAAGTTTGATGAGGCGATGTTCCGTAAAACCAATCAACGGGTATTGGATTTGGCTGAGCGTATAGGTGCCGTTAGGAGCCGTTTTGTTGAAGCCTCGGAGAAAAGTGATCTTGACGGGATCAGGCAGATAATAATTGATTGTGAAATAGCAGATCCTGTATCGGGTTCACGTAACTGGACAGATGTGCGGCAGTTTAACCTCATGTTTGACACCAAAGTGGGATCTGTAAGTGAAGATGCTAGCACTATCTATCTGAGGCCGGAAACTGCCCAGGGCATTTTTGTCAATTTCATGAATGTTCAAAAATCAGGTCGTATGAAACTGCCCTTCGGCATTGCTCAGATAGGGAAAGCCTTTAGAAATGAGATTGTGGCCAGGCAGTTTATTTTCCGCATGAGGGAATTCGAGCAGATGGAAATGCAGTTTTTTATCCGCCCGGGAGAAGAGAAAAAGTGGTATGAGTTCTGGAAGGAAAAAAGGATGAAATGGCACAAGGCTCTCGGTTTTGATGAAAGCAAATACCGGTTTCATGATCATGTTAAACTTGCTCATTATGCTGATGCTGCTGCAGATATAGAATTCGACTTTCCCTTTGGCTTCAAGGAGGTGGAAGGAATACATTCGCGCACCGACTATGATCTGGGCCAGCATCAAAAATTTTGCGGCAAGAAGTTGCAGTATTTTGACAATGAACTTAACAAAAATTATGTTCCCTATGTTGTTGAGACATCGATAGGACTTGACCGGATGTTTCTCACTGTGCTTGCTGCTTCCTGGAAGGAAGAAAAGATAAAAAAAGATAACGGACAGGAAGATGAGCGGGTGATACTTCAGCTACCCCCGGTACTTGCACCGGTGAAACTTGCCGTTTTCCCGCTTGTTAAAAAGGACGGGCTGCCTGAAATATCACAGAAGATAAGGGATGATCTCAGGTTTGATTTTACATGCCAGTATGAAGAAAAGGATTCAATAGGGCGTCGTTACCGCAGGCAGGATGCCATCGGAACACCTTTCTGCATCACTATAGACCACAAGACAAAGGAAGATGAAACTGTCACTATACGTTATCGTGATACCATGGAGCAGGAGAGGGTGCCTGTTACTGAGCTCCGTAAGATAATTGATGAAAAGGTGAATATAAAGAAGATATTGGAAAGTTTGGATTAGGTGAGAAAGATAAAAACCCGGATTTGTGAAGAAGGTCCTGATTATAACTTATTACTGGCCTCCGAGTGGGGGCGCAGGTGTTCAGCGCTGGCTCAAGTTTGCCAAATATCTGCCTGATTATGGAATTGAGCCTTTAATTTTAACAGTTGATCCTCAATATGCTTCTTACCCGCAGGTTGATAAAAGCCTTGAAAAGGAGATCCCTCCCAACCTGAAAATTTTCAAAACCAGATCTTTTGAAGCACTCCGCATTCTGTCCGGAATCTTTGGGAAGAAGAGTGTTCCTTACGGGGGATTCAGCAATGTTGACAGGAGAAGCTTTTTCCAGATGCTTCTCAGGTTTATCAGGGGTAATTTCTTTATTCCTGATGCACGTGTAGGGTGGAACAGGTATGCCGAAAAAAAGGCCAGGGAGATAATGCTCACACATGATATAGACACCATCATAACCACCGGGCCGCCACACTCAACCCACCTTGTCGGACTCAGGCTTAAAACCTCACTGCGGGTTAAATGGATAGCTGACTTCAGGGATCCGTGGACAGATATATATTATTACTCCGATATGCTTCATAGCCCGGTTGTAAAACGTATCGACAGCATGAAAGAAAGAAGGGTGCTCTTAGAAGCAGACGGGGTGATTGCCATAAACAATTCGGTCAGGGATTTGCTTGTGTCAAAAACAGGGAAAGCAGACACGGGAAAATTTACAGTAATCACCAATGGATTTGATGAAGAAGATTTTGAGTTCCCTGCAGTTGTTTCGGACAGCTTTGTAATTACTTATACCGGAACAATGTCCGGACATTACCACCTGCAGGTGTTTTTCAGGACTTTATCAAAACTTGTTAATAAATATCCTGAGCTGAATATCAAATTCAGACTTGCAGGTAATATTTCGTTTTCCATCGAAAAGGTAATTAAGAAGTATGGGCTTTGGGATAGTTTTGAATCTCTGGGCTACGTTGAACACGAAATGCTTGCAGGTATATTGAAAGGCAGCACTGTCCTGTTATATGTTTTCCCAAAAACTGAAAACTACAAGGGATCCTCAGGTAAGCTTTTTGAATACCTTGCAGCAAGAAGGCCCATTATAGCTATAGATAACATAGAGAGTGATGCTGCAGAAATTATTAATGAATGTGAAGCAGGAATTTGTTTTTCACCCGAAGATAAAGAAGGATTAATGCATTACTTGGAGCACCTGGTAGCAGTCTTCAATGAAAGGGGGGTGATTAAAGCCGGCAACGGTAAGCATATGAAATATTCAAGGAAAAATCTTACTGCCGGCCTTTCGGAGTTTTTAGGATAATAATTACTCATATTGTGGATTAATTCCACGGTTATTTTTTTGTTTATTATCCCAAAATATATGAAGCAGAAAATATACAGGTTTATTACAGTGCCAAAATAAACACGGTGCTTAGAAATATCTTAAGGTTGTTTCCTCCGCTGCTTCCGGAGTCACTAAAATTGTCTCCATCCGTTATTATAAGGATCAAATGCAATAATGGAAGAGTTTTAAAAATCATGACCAATCAAACCAGCTACCTGACAAAATTTATAATCCGGGAAAGAGATTATAAATAGTTTGAATATCCCGATATCTTCGTCAGGCTGGTATAAAAAAATGGTACATTTTATGATGTTGCTGCAAACATAGGGTTTTATTCGTTGATTGCGGCGGCAGAGAATAAAGATATAAAGGTTGTGGGCTTTTAGAATCTGCTGTCGGGCCTCTTTTATATTTCAGGGAAAAATGTCAGGATAAACAAATTTAATGATACAAAAGTTGAGTCCATGGCATTATCTCACAGAAACCGAAATAATCTGTGAAACACTTTGTAATACAATTGAATCCGAAAAACAGTTAATACATTTTATTGTATGGAGCAAAGCAATAATAACACAAAATGGCATGCCATATCCGTTGATGATGTAATTGAAAATACACAAACTGATCCGGATAACGGACTGAAGTCCGACGAGGTAAAAAAAAGAATTGAAAAATACGGCCGGAATGAAATCCCCAAAGGCAAAAAACGAACTGCTTTTGAGCGGTTATTGGCTCAATTCAAGAACACCCTGATTTACGTTCTGCTGGTTGCCGCACTGATAACCGCTCTGATTGAACACTATATTGACATGTGGGTAATCCTTGCTGTAGTGGTTATTAATGCAATTATTGGATTCATCCAGGAAGGCAGGGCAGAAAAGGCACTTGAAGATTTACAGGAGATGCTTTCCCTTGAAGCGACAGTAATAAGGGATGGGGAAAAAAGCACTGTCGATGCCGAAGAGCTGGTCCCCGGTGATGTAGTTCTTATGAAATCCGGGAATAAGATTCCGGCTGATGTACGTATTGTAAAGTCCAAGAACTTCTCAGTCGAGGAATCCCCCCTTACGGGCGAATCGGAAGCTGTTGAAAAAAATACTGAACCTGTTGAAGAAGATGCAGTTATCGGAGATCAGAAATCAATGGGTTTTTCAAGTACTATGGTTACATACGGGAGTGCAAGAGGAATTGTTGTAAAGACCGGTGGTGAAACCGAAATAGGAAAGATAAACAAGATGATGTCGGAGGTGGAAGAGATCACCACACCATTGCTGCAGAAAATCCAGGAGTTCAGTAAATATCTTTCTATCGTTATTCTTGGCATTGCTGCATTTTTCTTCGCATTTGGATATTTCATACAGAACTATGACCTGTATGAAATGTTTTTAATTGTTATATCACTGGTGGTTGCAGCTATTCCCTCGGGATTACCTGCCATAATAACCATTGCACTTGCAGTGGCTGTAAGGAAAATGGCGAACAGGAATGCTATTATTCGCCGGCTTCCCTCCGTGGAGACCCTTGGTGCGGTTAATGTTATATTTTCTGATAAAACAGGCACCCTTACCCGTAATGAAATGACTGCCAAAACTATTATGACGGCAGATAATGAATATACTGTAGAAGGTACCGGATATGTACCCGAAGGGAAGATCCTTGAAGATGATAAAGAGATCAACCCGGATGATGACAAAGTACTGGCGCGGTTATTACAGGCAGCGCGGGTCTGTAATAATTCTGAAATTGGCAAGGATGATGAGGGAAACTGGAAACTCTCCGGAACTCCCACAGAAGGAGCATTGCTTACCCTGAGTTATAAAGCCGGCCTTAAAGATTTTAAACCAGAGCGTATAGATAGCATTCCTTTTGAGTCGGATCATAAATATATGGCTACCCTCAACAAGACGGACGAGGGGGTATTTATATTTGTAACCGGAGCACCGGAACGATTACTTGAGATGAGCAGTAAGCAATATACCCGGGATGGAGAAAAGGATATAGATAATGAATACTGGGAGAAAAAGATGGAAGAGGTAGCAGCTAAAGGACAAAGACTGCTGTCTGTTGCATTTCAGAAAGCCGGTGATAACATGAATGAAGTTGAGATGGATGATGTGGAGAAAAATAACATCTTTCTAGGTGTTGTAGGCATAATTGACCCCCCCAGGCAGGAAGCTGTGGATGCTGTAAGGGAATGCAAGGAAGCCGGAATAATGGCGAAAATGATTACCGGTGACCATGTGATCACTGCAAAGGCGATTGGTAAGGAGATTGGTATTGGCGACGGAGAAAAAGCACTCTCAGGAAAAGAGCTTGAGGAGATGAGTGATGAAGATATGGGTCAGGCCGTAGGTGAATATGATGTATATGCCCGTGCCAGTCCCGAACATAAATTAAGGCTTGTCAAGGCTTCGCAAAAAAAAGACTGGCTTTGTGCAATGACCGGTGACGGGGTGAATGATGCTCCTGCACTGAAGAAGGCAAATATAGGAATTGCAATGGGCATAAAGGGAACTGAAGTGTCAAAGGATGCCTCTGAAATGGTGCTGACCGATGATAATTTTGCCTCCATCGTCAATGCCGTGGAAGAAGGCCGTACCGTCTTTGATAACATACGTAAGGCCCTGTTGTTTGTTTTACCCACCAATGGAGCAGAATCACTGGTTCTGATAGCCGCCATATTCCTTGGCATGGTAATGCCAATAACACCTGTCCAGATTTTGTGGGTTAATATGGTTACTGCAGTTACCCTGGCCATGGCTATTGCCTTCGAACCAATGGAAGAAGATGTCATGGAGCGTTCCCCCAGGAATCAGGATGAGCCTTTGCTGAGTAAAATGTTTATATGGAGGATTGTTTTTGTTTCATTCCTGGTAGGGGGAGCCACATTCTTTACATTTGAATACTTAAGAGGGATGGATAGAGAAATGAATGAGGCAAGAACTATTGCAGTTAACACTCTTGTGGCAGGTCAGATGTTTTATCTGCTCAATTGCCGGAAAATCAAAACACCCGCTCTGTCTAAAGGGTTTTTCAATAATCGTACAGTATTCATTGCTTTTGGTGTGCTTATCCTGTTCCAGTTATTTTTTGTGTATGTTCCTTTCATGAATGAGGCATTTGATACAGCCCCGATTGATGCCACATTATGGCTATATCCGCTTGGGGCCGGGGTACTTGTATTTATAATAGTCGAGCTGGAAAAATATATTGCTGCAAAAATAAAAGGCAGGAGGGAGTAAGCAGGGTTGAAAAGCGGATGTCCTACCTGATAATGGTGACATGGCCTGAGATTGGCGGCTGACCGTTATTTCGGAATATTACATAGAAATATGCATCCATAGGAAGTTGGTGGCCGTTGGATGTGCCATCCCATGGCTCCGGGTAACCTTCTCGTGATCTGTACACCAGCTCCCCTGCCCGGTTATATACTTCAACTACTGCCCAGGGATATAATTCTCCCAGGGTGCCGGTAGTCCTGCTGCCTATTACCCAGTAATCATTAAACCCGTCATCATTGGGAGTAAAGGCATTGGGAATTTTCATGCATAGTTCGTTGGCACTATTAACCATCAGAGTGTCAATAAAAACACAATTATTGAAATCTTCCACAGTAACATAATATATACCTTCGCCAATATTATAGAGATCTTCGGATGTTTGTCCGGTAGACCATGAGAAATAATATGGGAAGGTCCCGCCAGCCATATTTAGTTCGATCGATCCATCATCAATCTCATCACAATATGGTTCGGTAATTACAGGGTATGAGGCCAGGGGATCAGGTTGACTTATCCTTATAACAGTATCCAGTATACAGTTGTTCCCGTCAGATATCCTTACAAAATGCTCATCTGCCTTTAATCCGAATGCATGGGCCGAAGCCTGTCCATCTTCCCAGTTGTAATATATATTACCCGTTCCTCCCTGAACATCAAGATAAGCTCTTCCATCAGCGTAACCGTAGCAGCTTGCATCTTCCACATTCATGTTCACTGTTATTTCTTCAGGTTCGGTTATTATTACCGTCGCTTCCGAGGGACAATTTACAGCATCCAGAACATACACGTGATATTCGCCGGCAGGAACATCAACAAGATTTTTTTCGGTAGAGCCGTCTGACCACTGGAAATCAAAAGGCGGGTACTCGCCCATTATTTCAAGTTCAACTGTGGCATCCGAATTACCATAACAGGAGACAGGTGATCCGTTATAATCTGTTGTTATAACAGGCGTTACCGTGAACGGAGGAAGTGAGCCCACTTCTGCCTGTAAACTCTCAGAGCATCCATTAGCATCTGTGACATGCAGTGTATATAATCCGCCTCTCATATTATCAACACTGGCAGCAGTATTATCTTCCAGGGTATATCCTTCCGGCGCATCCCACCAGTATGAGTATGGTTGAGTACCACCAGTAACCGTGCTTATGGCACTGCCATCGTCATTAATATCACATGTTGCATCGGTAACATCAATTTCTATTACTATAGGATCTGGCTGAAAGATCCTAAGGATATTCGCCGCATCGTATTGTGTTGAACTATACTCACAGCCCTTTCCGTCAGTTATTATTACTTTATACTGGCCAGCAACTAGGTTTTCCGGATTCTGAACTGTGTTATCATCGAAAACATAACCCTCAGGTCCTGTCCACTCAAAAGTAAATGGAGGCCCTCCTCCTTCCCTGACGGTTGTTATTCGTAATTTCCCATCAGAGCCTCCGTGGCAGGATACATTGTCCCTGGCGAAATTCACATAAATGGGATCCGGATTTGAAAGTATTATTGATTCTTCAGCAATGCAATTGTTTGCGTCAGTAACTGTCAGGTTGTAACGGCCGAATCTTATATCATCCAGGTTTTTTTCATGAGATACGAAACCGTCGGGACCAAACCAACGGATATTATAAGGCCCCGAGCCTGAAGAAGTTTCCATAGCCAGGCTACCTGAATATGTCCCGAAACACTCTATTTCTTTACTGACATACATGGTATCTATAGGATATGGATTGACTCTTACAACCACATCTAAAGGGATACCGGCCGAACAGCCTGTGGAGAGGGCCTGTGGTGTTATCGTGTATGTTACATACTGAGGTATGGTTGTATTATTTACCAGGATACTGCTTATTATTGTACCCTGCGGCTGGTTGATTGCCGCATCGCCAAATCCGGTTATATCATCAGTGTCACCTGTAACACTTACCGTGTAATCGAAGGTTATTACTCCATCAAGAACAGAAGTGGGTGAGGTAAGCTCAAACTCTGACAGTGAGCTGGTACAGATGGTATCCCTGTCGTTTAACAGATTCGAGGTTACTACCGGGGTTGGATTGAGATAGATGGCAAAAGTGAAATCACCACCCTGACTGCAGTAACCTGTTCCTGGCCCGCGTTGATCTTTAATATGTGCCTTGAAGTGATAGTAGATTATCTGTAAATCGTTGCTCATATTCTGCAGTGTGTTGCTAAAATCTACCCTGTTATATTCACCATCAGGCTGCACACCATCTACCTGTCCGCTCTCATACGTTGTGGTCAGTGTATATATCTTATCACCTATAACTGTTCCGTTAAGATCTGCAATCTCAAAAGTTATCTCGCTATGATCGCAGTAAACGGTGTCGGCAATGCTCACCGAGATCAGAGGGGTTGGATTAACCTGTATGGTTATTGTTGTGTCGGTGCCGTCGGAACAGTACCCGGTGCCCGGGCCGTTGATGTCGAGTATCATTGCCTGCAGGCGGTAGGTTACTTCCTGTACCTCGTTAGTAAGGTTTATTAGCTGGTTTGTGATATCCTGTCCGGCAGTATATTCTCCTGAACTTTGAACTCCCAGAACATTACCTCCCGCATCAGTTGTAGTCAATTCATATATTTTGGATCCAAGAACGTTGCCCAAAAGGTCATCTACAGCTATGGTGATATTTGTTGAATCGCATACGATCGTTTCATCAGCCTCGGCCCGTAAAACCGGTGTGGGGTTGACCGCAATCACC
>SLPB01000014.1 GCA_007132225.1 Bacteroidales bacterium
GAAACTAATAAGGCAAACGGGAAACTAATAAGGCAAACGGGAAACTATTTAAAACATAAAGCCAAACCTTAATACCGGATTTGAATATACTTTGCGTGAATCACCGGAAATATCCATCATAAGTAAAATGTGTAAGTGGCTGTTTTGTCCGGCCTCTCTTCGTAATCCTATACCGGTAAGCCATGTGGGCCTAAAAAACCGCTGATTGCCCGGATGTTGGTTCTCGATATCAAATTCCCTGGCGGGCAAACTGAAAAGATCCATTTCTCCGTGAATATAAAGTGCACCTTCAATCAGCGAGAATGAAAACAAATCATCCAGGTTTTTTATTACTATAAAGTCCGTGAAAGCAAGAGGACCGAAAAGATGTGCTCTGAAAACATTATTTAAACGTTTATCATAATAATACTGGTACTTTGCACCTACGCCTGCATGGAGCCTGGGAAAAAATTCATAGCCTAAAAGAGGTGATATTTCATACTGATTTACCAGTCCGAGTTCAATACCGGCGTATCCACCCCAGTAAAAACGACTGTGACGATCATAATATGCAGACGCAGTGGATAACTCACAGGCTCCCGCAATAACAATAAATATGAATGCAACAACACACTTCTTGAACAAATTCCTGTTCATCTATATTAAATTAATTATAAGCTATATTTATTTGCAAGTATATGATTTAATATTAAATTGGTAAGTAAATTTTAAATTCCCCAAATTATGAAAAAAAATTTAAACATCGTGATTATTGGATGCAGCCGTGGCATTGGCTTCCAGGTTACAAAACAATTAACGCAGCAAGGGCATAATTTGTTTTGCATCTCCAGAAATAAAGATGCTCTTGAAAATCTTGAAAAAGAGTGCAGGGAATCTTACCCTGAGGCCAGTATAATTACTTATTCCACCGATATATCATTGATTTGTGACAATAAAATTGATCTGTATGGAACAATAGGTAATGTTTTCCCCCACGTTGACATATTATTGTATAATGCAGGTTTTTTAATAAACAAAAGTTTTGATGATTTTCAAATTGATGAAGCAATGGAAATATTCAAGATTAATTTTTTTTCAGCTTCTGCAGTTATCAAAGATTTATTGCCACTTATGGGTGTTGAAAAAATAAGTCATATAGTTAATATAGGAAGTATGGGAGGTTTCCAGGGAAGCGCGAAGTTTCCCGGATTATCCTACTATAGTGCAAGTAAAGCTGCTCTGGCTTCCCTGAGTGAATGTCTGGCAGAAGAGTTAAAAGACAGGAATATCAGGGTGAACTGCCTGGCACTGGGAGCAACGCAGACGGAAATGCTTGCGGAAGCTTTTCCCGGACTCAGGGCTCCCCTGTCTGCCGGTGAAATGGCAGAATTTATAAGCCATTTCATGATTATGGGGCACAGATATTTTAACGGTAAAATTATTCCTGTATCTGTATCAACTCCATGATCATTTATATTCCCTAACCTTCATCTTACCAGTAAGAACCATCAGAACATTCATTGCAAGTGCCTTCATCTCATCTTCACCCGGATAAACCACAACAGGCCCTATATGAGAAACCATATCTTTTACATAAGAAACAAGCATCGGATTGTGAGCCATTCCACCCGTTAGAATAACTGCATCTACTTTACCCTTTAAAACGGCAGCCATTGCACCAATCTCTTTACCAATCTGGTAAGACATTGCATTTTGGATCAATATAGCTTTGGGATCTCCATCCTTTGCACTCAGTTCAATTTCATAGGCATCGTTTGTGTTAAAATAAGCCATATAGCCTCCCTGGCCAGTTATAATGGTTTTAACAGCATCAAAACTGTACCTGCCATCAAAGCAAATCCTGGCAAGAGATCCGGCAGGTAAAGTTCCGCTTCGTTCCGGGGAAAAAGGTCCCTCCCCGTCAAGTGCATTGTTTACGTCAATCACCTTGCCCTTTTTATGCGCGCCTACAGAAATGCCCCCTCCAAGGTGTGCAATAATAAGATTAAGGTCATTATATTCCCGGTCAGTAGATTCAGCATGGAGCCGGCCGATTGCTTTCTGGTTGAGAGCATGAAAAACAGATCTCCGCTCAAAAAGGGGATGCCCGGCTACCCTTGCAACATCAAGCAGTTCATCCACAACAACAGGATCAGCAATAAATGCCCGGGCTAATGGAATAGACAAAGCAATATCATGAGCAATCAATCCTCCCAGGTTGCTTGCATGTTCACCAAGGTGCCCCCTTTTAAGATCCTCCAGCATTGATTGATTAACTTCATATACACCTGACTTAATGGGCTTCACAAGACCACCCCTCCCGATCACTGCATTAAGGGACATTATATCTATACCTGTGTCTTTAAGTTCATCAAGAATGAATTTTTTTCTGAACTCATACTGGTCAGTTATATGCTTGAAATTTTTTAAATCTTGGGCCGAATGCTTGATGTTTTTGAGAAAAGCAGATTTGGTATTGTTATAAACAGCTATTTTAGTAGAAGTTGAGCCGGGATTGATTGCCAGAATTCGGATATCTTCCATTGATTTGTTCTTTTAATAACTAAAGTCTGCTATAACTGTTTGAATATTATTAATTCAGCAATCCGAACATTATAATCCAGTCTCATAATTGAAAGACGACTTCTATTTTGCCAGCATTGCAGCAAGCGCAATGGAATACAGCTTGGTTTGGGTACTGTCCCCGCGGGAAGACAATACTGCAGGAACCCTTGCACCTACAACTATAGCAGCCTGTTCCTCGTTTCCATACTGAGCATTTGTTTTGTAAAAAACATTACCCGATTCCACATTTGGGAAAAGTATGCAATCAGCATCACCTGCCACATTGCTGGTGATGCCTTTAATTTTAACGGATCCCTTGTTTATAGAAAGATCAAGAGAAAGTGGACCATCAACCAGTGCACCTTTTAACTGGTTTCTTTCCGCCATCTTGCTCAAAATGGCTGCGTCGACGCAGGCAGGCATACCCGGCAACACCTGTTCGGTTACAGCAAGAACCGAAAGTTTGGGTTCCTTTATACCAAGCGAATGTGCAGTGCTGATAAGATAATTGGCAATAGCTACTTTTTGCTTCAAATCAGGAAGGGGGATTATTGCCACATCTCCTATTATAAGAAGCTTATGGTATGATGATATTTTCATTACCGTAACATGGCTGAGAACAGATCCGGGATCCATTAATCCCCGCTCTTTATGCAGAATAGCATGCATATACTTATCTGTACTCAGGTTGCCTTTCATCAGAAGGCTGCCTTTTTGTTTATTGATAAGTTCAACAGCTTTAGCAATAGCAGAGGTGTCGGTTGTTTCGTTAACTATATTGAACCTGGCCGGATCTATTCCCCCGGTTTTGCATATATCTAATATTTGCCGCTTGTCACCAACCAGCGTGGCATCAACAAGTCCCATATCCACAGCCTTTTCAGTTGCTTCGATAGTATGATGATCAACAGGCCAGGCTGAAACAAGATGCTGCTTAGGTCTGTTTTTTATCAGGCCGAATATTTGCTCCAGGTGAGTTAGATGCATTCTAATTTAGTCCATTTTATCAATGATCCGAAGTGTGTCTTCAGCTATTACCAGTTCTTCATCGGTTGTCACAACTATTATTGTACCGGGTGATTCTTTTTTGCTTATTACTTTAGTTGTTTCTCTAAGTCCGTTATTTATTGTATCGTCAAGTTCCAGTCCGAGAAATCCAAGGTCACCTGAAACTCCGCGCCTGGTAGTATCCGCGTTTTCTCCAATACCACCTGTGAAAATGAGAATATCCACACCACCAAGTGCAGCAGCATATGCACCAATATACTTTTTGATCCTGTAATCGTACATTTTTAATCCAAGAATAGCACGCTCGTGTCCTTTTTCTGCCTCAAGCTCTATCTCTCTCATATCAGAGGAAATACCGGTTACACCAAGCATTCCGCTTTGCTTGTTAATAATTGTGTTTACTGAACTAAGTCCGATATCCTCCTTATCCAGTATAAAAGTCAGCACACCCAGATCAAGGTCGCCTGTTCTCGTTCCCATTATTAATCCCTCCACAGGAGTAAAACCCATCGATGTGTCGACCGATTTACCGCCATCAATGGCAGCTACAGATGCTCCGTTACCCAAATGGCAGGAAATAATCTTTTGATTGTTAATATCGACGTTAAGGAAATCGCATGCTTTCTTGGCAACAAACCGGTGACTTGTGCCGTGGTATCCGTACCGTCTTATACCATATTTTGTGTATAGTGAATAAGGAATACCATACATATATGCGTAGTCAGGCATAGTCTGATGAAATGATGTATCAAAGACCGCGACTTGTCTTATACCCGGAATAAGTGTGCTCATTGCAACTATTCCTTTAAGATTTGCCGGGTTATGCAATGGCGCCAGATCGCAGTATTTTTCAATTTCAGCAAAAACTGTTTCATCAATGAAAACACTGTCCTTGAATTTCTCCCCTCCCTGCACGACCCTGTGCCCCACAGCTTCAATCTCATTGAGACTTTTCAGACATCCGTGCTTTTGGCTGGTCAGTACACCAAGAATGTATTCAATGCCAATCTGATGATCCAGTATTTCTCCTTCGAACCTGCATTTTTCTCCTGAATGCTTTTCCAGCTTCATGAAAGACCCTTTAAGTCCGATCTTTTCCACAATTCCTTTTGCAAGCACTTCTTTGCTTAACATGTTAAAAAGTTGATATTTTATTGATGAACTTCCACAGTTCAGGACCATTATCTTCATTGGGTATAGCTTATTTAATAATTCGTTTAAAATAAAAAAATTGCTTAATCAACAAGGTCAATAAATCAGGTTGCCTTGGTATCGGATTTAATCTTGTTACCGTTTTTGTCATACTCATAAAAGCCCTTTCCTGTTTTTCGACCAAGCTGATGGGCTCTTACGAATTTCTTTATTATGGGGTTGGCCTTGTACCGCTTATCGCCGAATTCGTCATAAAGATTGTTCATATATCGCAAAACCCTGTCCAGTCCAATCCTGTCGGCCATTTCAAAAGGCCCTTGTTTTGTCGAGAGACTGCTTCTGAGAGTCAGGTCAATGTCCTCCTTGCTTGCGACATTTTCAACCAGGATCTGGCATGCTTCATTTATTAGCACTACCAGTAATCTTACACTTATTAGTCCGGGTGATTCATCCACAGGGATCACAACTTTGCTGAGCAGTTTGCCAAAAGTCAGCACCTTGCCATATGCTTCATCAGAAGTATGCAGTCCGCGCGCAACTTCAAGGATTCCCGAATCAGGTGAAGTGGTTGAAAAGTGGAGACTTACACAACGTTCATTATATTTAAGTTCTGCTGACAGTTCTGTTACAACAAGGGTGGTTGAATTGGTAGCGATTATTGCTTCAGGACGGACATGTTTTTCAATGCGCTTAAATACTTCTTTTCTCACATCCACGCTGCTTTCCCTGGTTTTAGAAAGAATGGCTTCTATTACAAGGTCACAGTCAGAGAGGTCTTTATAATTTAAAGTGCCCCTGATCCTGGACATTATGCTTCTTTTTTCTCCAGGGGTCATTCCCCAGCGTTCTATCATACGGTCAAGCTGACAATCAATTGAATCAATTGATTGTTTTATCAAATCGTCGGATAATTCAATGAAAGTGACTTCTATTCCACGGCAGCTAATTATGCGGGCAATGGCTTGCCCTACACTTCCGCATCCAACTAATCCAACCTTTGAGAAAAGTGTTCTTGGGCGGTCTGTTTTACTTAATCCATAGGGTTCAATGGGTTCTGAGATTTTTTCAGCCATAGTCTGGTTTTGTTTTATATATTATATTTTTTATT
Organism: Bacteroidales bacterium; assembly: GCA_007132225.1. GTDB lineage: Bacteria > Bacteroidota > Bacteroidia > Bacteroidales > PUMT01 > PXAP01. The sequence goes on from SLPB01000014.1 coordinate 5,813, forward strand.
TACCTGCAGCCTGGTTTACTGTTATTGCAACAAGATTTACTATATCGTTCACCGAACAGCCCCTTGAAAGGTCATTTATGGGAGCAGCCATTCCCTGAAGCACCGGACCTATGGCTTCTGCATCTGCCAGTCGCTGAACCAGCTTATAAGCGATGTTTCCACACTCAAGGTTGGGGAATATCAGAACATTGGCTTTCCCTGCAATAGGGCTGTCCGGTGCTTTACTCTGACCAATTTTTTCAATGATGGCAGCATCTGCCTGCAGATCGCCATCTATTTGAAGATCAGGTGACATTTCCCTGGCAATCCGTGTTGCATTAACAACTTTATCAACCATTGGGTGTTTAGCGCTACCCATGGTGCTGAAACTCAGCATTGCAATTCTGGGCTCAAACCCCGCAATGGCCCTGGTGGTAGCCGCTGTGGCAACAGCTATTTCGGCCAGTTCTGATTCGGTAGGATCAGGATGTACCGCACAGTCAGCAAAAACGAATATTCCTTCTTCTCCCAGCTCCTTGTTTTTTATTATCATAATAAAAGCCCCCGAAACAACACTTATTCCAGGCAGAGTTTTAACATACTGAAAAGCCGGACGAAGAACATCTCCGGTTGAATTTATGGCTCCGGCAACCTCCCCGTCAGCATCCCCGGCCTTGATCATTAAAGTTGCCAGATACAGGGGGTTTTCTATCAAACTTTCAGCCTCAGCAGAGGTAAGCCCTTTATTTTTCCTGATATCGACCATCATTTCAACATATTTTTTCTTGTTGGGATGGTCAAGAGGATTAATTATTTCTGCTTTTTCAATATTTTTAAGCTCATGTTTTTGTGCCCGGGATAATATTTGTTTCTTGTCACCCAGTAGAATTATTTGTGCAATTCCCTCATCTATAACGATATCAGCAGCCTTCAATGTTCTCTCTTCATTACCTTCAGGCAAAACTATTCTCTTTTTATGTTTCGCAGCACTGGATTTGATCCTGTCCATTAAATTCATTATAATACAGATGTTTAGTGAGATTACTATTCGTTTGTAAAATTAAGTAAATTTGCCTTTTTAAAGGGAAATTTTTAATGATATTAGTCACCATTTATTGGTATTATTTTTTTTATATAATTACCTGACAATACCCCCGCTGTGATGACGGGCACAAGAGAGGTATCACAGCGAACCTGATTTTATTCCCGGTAAGGGATTAAATCTTTATGGTCAGTCCGTCATATGCCAGGATAATGTTGGGAGGAAGTTCCTTTACCACTTCTGAATGGATCCCCATCTGGTGACTTATGTGGGTTATGAATCCCCGCCTGGGCCCAAATTCATTAATAAAATTAACAGCTTCGTTCAAAGAAAAATGAGATATATGTTTTTGCTTTCTAAGCGCATTAATAACAATAAACTGACTGCCGACAATTTTCTCTTTTTCCTCCTCGGGTAAATAATTTGCATCTGTAATATATGTAAAATCTCCGATCCTGAAGCCCAATACCGGGAGACGATAGTGAAATGCCCTTATCGGGATTATCTTTACTCCCTCAGCCTCAAACGAATAGTTGTGGTCTATGGTGTTAAGGTTTATTTGGGGCACCCCGGGATATTTATTTTCTGCGAATATATAGCTGAACTCACGTTTAATTGCGGGTATCACACGTTCTTCAAGGTAAACATTCACCGGCCTCTGGTTAATGAAATTATAGGCTCTTACATCATCAAGCCCGGCAATATGATCTTTGTGCTCATGGGTATACAATATGGCATCCAGCACCTCCACGTTCGCTCTTAACATTTGCTGCCTGAAATCCGGGCCGGTATCAATTATTATTGTCTTGTTATCCTTTTCAATTAATACCGATGTCCGCAAACGTTTATCTTTTTCGTCATGGGACTGGCAAACCGGACACGGACATGCTATTACCGGAACACCCTGGGAAGTGCCTGTGCCAAGAAAAGTTATTTTCAATTTATTATAATTTTATAAGGTGGCTTAAAAATATGGGTTTTTATAATAATAACAAATGAAATATACTCTTAAATATAAGGGGCAATTAATCATATAAAACCGCTGTGGATTATAAGAATTTAATAAATGCCCCAGTTTGGTTACTTTTGCCATTTTGCAACATTAATTTACTGCCATTACATTTTTTCATTACAGAATATGGGACCGTCTGTAATTATCAATAAAACAAATATCAATGAAAGGAAAACTATTTCTTATTCCCACACTTTTGGGTGATACTTCACCCCATAAAGTTTTGCCATCTTCGGTATTTGAAGTAATAAAAAGGCTGAATTACTATATTGTGGA